>NZ_JAHGAC010000015.1:0-119229 GCF_030248355.1 Vibrio sp. B172a
CAATTCAGTGCGCATTATGTATATTATGTTAAATGATATATCCACATACGCCAATTCTTCTCTAGTTTGGTCTCCTATCCCTCTCAGATTTTAAAATACAGCGCTTTTCGTTGGTGTCATTAAACATAACCGTTATTTACCATAAAATAGCTAATATGGATCTATCAATCTACGATTGCTTGCTCTGCTATTAGCTGAGTTTCTTCAATAGACTTTCTGTGTTTGTCGCTTCGTACTGATTGTTACCTTCGGTTTAGCTACACAAACTACAGATACAAAAAGAGCGTCAATTGAGACGCTCTTTAAAATCTACTGAACTGTTTGAATTAACCACCGGCTAATTTTACTGTCATGCCTTTCTTTTCAAGATGTGCTTTGATCTTGTCACGAGCATCACCTTGAATTTCGATGTTGCCATCTTTTACAGAGCCACCGCAACCGCAGACTTTCTTAAGTTCAGCGGCTAGTAATTTAAGTGGCGCGTCATCCATATCCAAACCAGTTACGATACAAACGCCTTTGCCTTTGCGGCCTTTGGTTTGCTTTTGGATACGAACAATACCGTCGCCTTTAGGACGTTCGACTTTTTCTTCTTCTGGTTTGATTCGACCAGTTTCTGTTGAATATACGAGAGTCATACTCTTATTTCTTTTGTTGTTGTGCTTGTAGCGCTTTTTGCTTCGCAACCAAATACGCTTCGATATGGCGTTGAATCGCAGGCTTCGCGCCCTTGATCAATTTGCCGTTGAACATACAGTACCAAGCGTTGGGCTCGCCTGTGTCGTTCTTTATCGTGTAGCCGTTAAATACTTCAGATTGAGGATTGTTAGTGCTTTGCGCTCTTTGCCCCAGAGTTGCGAACTCTTTTGGGTCAATGATAGATGCTGTGTCACACCACCAATCTATGCTCTTTTTTACCGCCGTCAAACTGCCTTGTAAAACGTGGTTTTTGATCTTTACCTTCCAAACGCTACCGTCAGGTCCGCCTGATTGCAGGTTAAAACCTCTATAATTTGAAATTGCCATACCACTGAGCCATCTATTTAATGCTTTGATACAATCATAAATGCAACTGAGTAATATTCAAACTTTAACGCTGTCACATTACTCAGTTATGCTTAGGTTTACCACAAAATGAATGACGGTAACGTTAGTTAGATTGCAGTATGAATACAATCTGCTAGGAATTCGTGGAATTTGTGACCGTTGTTTTGCAGCATTTTAGGGAACATCGAAATCGGCGTCATACCAGGGAACGTGTTTACTTCGTTTAGGTAGATTTCATCATCTTCTGTTAAAAAGAAGTCGATGCGCGATAAATGACGTAAATTCATTTGCTTAAACACGGTTTCTGAAGCCACGCGAATCGCTTCTACCTGTTCTTCCGTTAGGTTTTTCGCTTCAACTTCAGTCAATGAATGGCTCGAGCTGCTGTACTTTTCATCGTACGAGTAAAAAGCACCATCCGGCGCAATCACTTCACCAGGTTTGGTAATGAATAACTGGCCATTCATCTCATAAGCTGCGACTTCCAGTTCACGAGGTTTGACTGACTTTTCTACCAATACTTGCTCTGAGAAACCAAATGCATCGTTAACGGCTTGCGATAAAGCTTCCTTTTCAGTGACACTGTAACAGCCAACTGAAGATCCTTGACGAGCCGCTTTGACAAACACTTTACCCCACTTATCAAACGCTTGTGACGCTTGTTCATGGGCTTGTTCATCATTACGCGTTAAGAAAAGGTATGGTGTGTTTGGGATACCAATCGCATCGTACCAGAGCTTTGATGTGATTTTGTTGAAGCTGTTGCTGCTCGCTTCAGGCCCACAACCTAGGTAAGGAATGCCCGCGATTTCAAACATAGATTGGATATCACCAGTTTCACCCGGGAAACCGTGGATACAAGGGACAATGAAATCGATATCTAGGCTAAGGTTGTCTGAGCAAAGCTTTTTGGTATTAAGGTCCAAATAAACCAGTTCACCTTGGTTTGTCACCCAACCTTCGTTTTTGATTTCTACGCGCGTCACGCTTACGTTTTCGATCAGATTTAACTGTTGTTCTACAAAGTTTGCAGAAAGCAGTGAAATCTCGTGCTCAGATGAGCCGCCACCGCATAGTAAAAGGATATTTTTGATCATGAATCAATCTTTCCGTGATTTCCAAAAGATACTATTCAGTATGATAAACCTTTGAGTAGTAACGTACAGTAATTTTACTGTGAGGAATACTGTTCGAATAGGAATTAACCAAAGAAAGAAGGGAGCAATTTGCTCCCTTCTCTTGTTCAATTAGTTTAGCTTGTTAAGCGTTGGATATGCCGAGTTTTTAATGGCATCAATGCTCTTAACGAAAGGCTTAAGTTGCTGGAAATGACCCGGCAATGTTGAAATCGCATTCTTCGCTTCTGCGCTTGTTGCGTAATCACCGTAAAGCACTGAGAACCATTTTGTGCCGTTTACCACTTTGTAGTTTTCCCAGATTGGCTGGCCGTTTTGAGGAAGTTGACGTGCAAATTGGTCAACTTTCGCTTGGCTACCTACCGCAACAACTTGAATGGTGTAACCAAAGCGCTGGATACCCGCTTGCTTCTTGCTAGGCGGAATGATCTTAACTGGTTTCGCCTGATCTTTAGGGGTTAGTTTCACCACCTTTTTCTCTTCAGGCTTCGCAGTCATTTTTACAACTGTTGGTTCTACGTCTTTCTCAACCACTGCGTTCTCAGACGACATAATTGGTTTAGAAATTGACTGAGATTGGTAGTCTTCTCGGTAGCTTTCTGACGTTACGTCAGTGATGTAAGTTTCCGATGCACAAGCAGAAAGCAGTACAGACAAGCCGATGATTGCGATTTTTTTCATGAAGTAACAAACGCTCTGGATAAATATTACGATAAATCATGCCGATAGCAGGCTATTTTATCAAGCACCAAACACAATAAACTGTGATTTTGGTGTGATGAGTGACACAAACTCTGTACGCTTGGCTCAGTTTTAAGCCAATGTCTGGCCTGTTCATATTTCAACAGTGACTTATTCGTTTATGATTGTATGAGGAATGACCAACCGTTCTCGGTGTCAATGGCCAAGGAGTCACAATGAACAAACTACAAAAACTCTTTAAACCGAATTCTGTTGCAGTGATTGGCGCCTCTCAGAAAGAACTGCGCGCCGGCCAAATCGTGATGCGAAATTTATTACAGAGTGGCTTTGGTGGCGCTATCATGCCCGTTACTCCAAAATACAAATCCGTCTCCGGCGTGATTGCTTATCCAAACGTGGCTTCCCTGCCCTATACGCCTGATATTGCGATTCTCTGCACCAATGTTGCTCGCAACAAACAACTGTTGAAAGAGCTTGATGAACGTGGGACTGAGTTTGCGATTGTTATCTCTGACGATGCAGAAAGCTTAGATCTCTCAGACTTGAACATTCGTGTTCTTGGCCCTAACAGCCTCGGCATCATTCTACCGTGGCATCACTTCAACTGTTCCTTTTCCCCTGTTGCGGCGAAACCAGGTAAGATCGCCTTTATTTCGCAGTCCGCAGCGGTGTGTACCACCGTGTTGGATTGGGCGAATGATAAAAACATCGGTTTCTCTTCATTCATCTCTATTGGGCACGGCCAAGATATCGACTTTGCTGAGCTGCTTGACTATTTGAGTATGGATGGCAAAACAGAGGCGATTTTGCTTTATGTCGACTCAATTAAAGATGCACGACGATTTATGTCTGCAGCACGAGCAGCTTCTCGTAATCGACGTATCTTAGTGCTTAAAGCAGGACGTTCGACTCAAGCTCGTACGCTTGGAGAAAAAGATATAGATTCTCTCGACGTTATCTATGATTCAGCAATCAGAAGAACCGGTATGCTGCGTGTTGGTAACACACACGAATTATTCGCCGCAGTAGAAACGCTCACGCATTCAGTCCCGCTACGAGGTGAACGTCTCGCGATAGTAACCAATGGCGGTGGCCCAGCAGTGATGGCCGTTGATACCTTATTAGATAGAGGTGGCAAGCTCGCAACATTGGATGAAGATTCTATTGCTAATCTGCGTGGTCTATTACCGGAAAGTTGGCGAGGTGTGAATCCAATCGACTTAGCTGGCGACGCAACGAAAAAGCGATACGTCGATACGATCAACGCATTAATGAACAATGACTGTGCTGACGCGATCTTGATCATGCACAGCCCTTCAGCCGTCTCAGACTCTTTAGAGACAGCAAACGCAGTGATCGAAGCCATACAAGCACATCCAAGACACAAGCATTTTAATATTCTCACTAATTGGTCTGGCGAACAGACTTCTCGCGAAGCACGTTTAGCATTCACTCAAGCGGGCATTCCTACCTACCGAACACCAGAGAGTGCAGTCGTTGCTTACATGCACTTGGTCGAGTACAGACGAAACCAGAAACAACTAATGGAAACACCGACCACGGCAGAACCGCTCCATTCCGGCAGTGTGAGTTCTGCTCGCGAATGGGTGAATGAACAATTACTGGATAAAAATACAGTCACCTTAGATACACACCAAACAAGCCCCCTATTTGAGCAGTTTGGTTTTGATATTCTCCCGACTTGGATTGCTTCAGAAGTCACAGAAGCCGTTCATATGGCAGAGAATATTGGCTACCCGGTTGCGGTAAAGCTTCGCTCTCCAGATATTGCTCATAAATCAGATGTACATGGTGTCGCACTTAACCTGCGTAATAGCCAAGAAGTATCTAGCGCCGCACAAGCCATTTTAGATACCGCTAAGCTCAGTTACCCTGCAGCCAACCTTCAAGGCCTTTTAGTACAAGGGATGGCAAAGCTTGGTAGCGCAGAAGAGTTGCGAGTCAGTATTGCAGTAGATAAGGTTTTTGGCCCTGTAATCTTACTTGGACAAGGTGGTTCAGACTGGAACATTACTCAAGATGCTGTTGCAGCCCTGCCACCACTCAACATGAATCTGGCGCGCTACCTGATCGTCATAGCGCTCAAATCAGGTAAGGTGCGACTGCAAAAACACAAAGACGCTCTAGACATCACTGAGCTGTCAAAATTCTTGGTGCGAATCTCTCAGATGGCCGTTGAACTACCAGAAATAGAAAGACTGGATATTCATCCAGTGCTGGTATCTGGTAGCGATTTAACCATCATCGATGCCGACGTTACGCTGAAGAAATACGAAGGCGACGCGCAAGAACGATTAGCTATCCGCCCTTTCCCTGCCGAGTTCGTGGAGACGGTGACCTTGCGGGATGGCCAACCTATTTTGCTTCGCCCAATCTTGCCAGAAGACGAACCCATCCATGCGCAGTTCATCAATAGCGTATCTAAGGAAGATCTATATAATCGATTCTTCTCTGACGTTGGTGAGTTTAACCATGAGGCCCTCGCGAATCTGACACAAATCGATTATGACCGTGAAATGGCTTTTGTCGCTGTTGCATTCGATGAAAATGGCCCATCAATTATCGGTGTGGCGAGAGCGTTGATAACACCGGACAATAGCGACGCAGAATTTGCGATTTTAGTTCGTTCAGATTTGAAAGGAAAAGGATTGGGTAAACTGTTGATGCAAAAGATCATCAGTTACTGCCAAATCAAAGGGACCAAACAGATGTCTGGTATGACTATGCCAACTAACCGCGGGATGCTGTCACTTGCGCAAAGTTTAGGTTTCGAATTGGATGTTCAGTTTGCAGATGGTACTGCCGATATGGTTTTACCTTTGAATTAATTTTGTTCACCTACGAATCAAATATCAAAAGAAAGGACGCATCGACGCGTCCTTTTCTTTACTCTTGTATAAATTAGTGACAATGTCACTTCATCTTCCAGTTTTTCTTTAGATATTGTACGCACCAAGACTTCGCTTCACCCATCGTGTTTCTGCGCCACGCTAAGATGATATCTATCGGCTTGCTTTCTGCGCCGTCAATATACTTAAGCTGTCCGCTTTCTACCAAAGGCTGTGCAACTTGCGTTGGCAAGGTTCCGATCCCTAGTCCCGACAATAAAGCTTCAACCTTTGCTGAAAAATTAGTAACCGTCAGGCGGGGTTGCTTTTGCATCACATTGATCGACAGCGCTGGTTGTTCTCGCGCAGTATCGGCAATCGCGATGACTCGATACTTTTCCCTTGCCGCGTCATCAAATTCCCCACTGCGCTTATGAACGTAATGATCAGCCGCCGCTACCCAAACCATACTTAGTTTGCCAATTTTTTCTGCTTTTACATCTTGTGGGAGTGTATCTAAAGCCGGACAAACCAATAAATCTGAACGCCCTGTATTCAATGATTCCCAGCTGCCTGCAAGAATCTCTTCTTGAAGTCGGATCCGTGTACTACTCACATTGGACAAGGCATCAACCATAGGGAAAAAATTTGCGATAGGAATTATGCCATCGAACGCAACAGTAATATCCAACTCCCAACCGTTCGCTAACAAGGTAGCATCATTGACGAGTTTTTCGCTTGCTTGAAGGATTGCCCTGCCACGCTCAAGTATTAACTTACCGGCTTCGGTGAAATGTGCTTTATGACCAGAACGGTCGAAAATGATGATATCAAGGTCTTGCTCTAGCTTCTGAATCTGATAACTCAACGAAGACGGTGCGCGGTCTAACTCGTTGGCTGCAGCAGCAAAACTTCCTCTTCTATCAATGGCATCCAAGATATGAAGTGCTTCTAACGTGATTGGACTCTGCACAATAACTCCCTATTTATGTGATAGCTATCACAGTAGTGGTATTTGAAAAATCACTCAAAAAAACGACTTTAGACAATATAACACATTGATTATCAAAGACTAGGCGGTGCGTAGTACAAATTTCCGTTGATAAAAACAACATTAAACAACAATGGTAATGATAGTAATTACCATTTAGATCCACTAAGATACCGCACGTTGTTATTGCCTATTATGGATCTAAGGTATTGAAGCCAATGTATAAAAAATCAATTTTATCAGCCTCTATTGTCATCGCCCTCTCCCAAGGCGCTTACGCTGAAGAAACATCAACGTTCAATGAAGTCGTTGTTTCTGCCACTCGTACTAACCAAACTATGGATACTGTAGCAGCTTCTGTTGCCGTTGTTTCTGAGAAAGATCTCGAAGAAAACATGGCAAAAGATCTCAATGATGTATTCGAATACACACCAGGCGTTACTGTTAACGGTACTCAACGCCAAGGTGTTCAAAGCATTAACATTCGCGGCATGGAAGGCAAGCGAGTGAAAATCTTGGTAGACGGAGCGTCTCAGCCAGGTGTATTCGACGGCGGTCCATACTCTTTCATTAACTCTAGCGCCGTGACTGTCGACCCTGACATGCTCAAAAGCGTTGAGATTGTAAAAGGTGCGGCTTCTAGTTTGCACGGTAGTGATGCTATCGGTGGCGTTGTTGCATTTGAAACGAAAGATCCAAGTGACTTCTTGAAGGACGGCAAAGACTTTGGTGGCCAAGCTAAGCTTTCTTACTCTTCTGAAGATAACTCTTTTGCAGAGCACATTGCGGTTGCGAAACGATTTGATAATCTTGAAGCATTGGTGGCATACACACGCCGTGACGGTTCTGAGCTACAAAACTTTTCTAAAGCGCCTTACGACGACTACTCAGTGACGGACCAAGATTACTACAAGAACGACTTGTTGGTTAAATTGCAGTCACAACTGAATGAAGACCACCGTTTTGAGTTTTTGGGTGAAGTAATTTACAACCAAACGGACTCAGACATCGCGAGTTCTTCATACAAAAACTTCAATGCTGAAGACCAAACTAAGCAAAACCGTCTTGGTTTGAAACACATTTGGTTTGCTGATTTAGCTATCTCAGACACCATCACTTCTCAGCTAACTTGGACAAGTAAAGAAGAAAACGGTGTAACAAACCGCTTTAAAGAAGCAAGTCCTGGCTTCCCACCGTGGGTTCCGCCTAATGGTGATAACCAGCAGAAAAAAGACTACGAATACACTGAAGACAAGATCGAATTTGAAACTCAGTTAGACAAAGAGATTCAAAACCACTACTTGGTTTACGGCCTGTCTTACAAACACAGCGACATCAGCAACACAAACCGCGAGTTTAACTCTGATCCAGGCACGCCTGACACGGTTTACATTTACACGCCAGATGCTAAAGAACAAAGCTTTGGTTTGTTCTTGCAAGATGAAATCGCACTACTTAACGACAAGTTAATCTTAACTCCTGGTGTACGTTACGATTACTTCTCTACTGATCCATCAGATACCTCTGAAGAGTCATTCAAGAAGTTTAGTGACTCTGCGTTTACTGGCCGTCTAGGTGCAACATATAAGCTGTCTCAACCAGGTACGGTATTCGCTCAAGTAAGCCAAGGTTTCCGTGCACCATCATTTGATGAGCTTTACTACACGTACGACAACCCAGGACACGGTTACACTAACCGCCCTAACCCAGACCTAGAGTCTGAAAAGAGCTTGTCTTACGAATTAGGTTACCGTCATAACACAGCAGCGTCAGCAACAGAGTTCGCACTTTACTACAGTGATTTCACCGACTTCATTGATCAAACATCAACGAGTAATGGTGGTCTAACTGAATACACGTTCATCAACATCAATGAAGCTACAGTAAAAGGTGTCGAGCTGTCTAATAGCCTTGACTGGCACGCTATTGCTAGCCTTCCTAAAGGTGTAACGACTCGTCTAGCTGCAGCGTACACTGAAGGTGAAGATGGTGAAGGCAACCCGCTTAATAGTGTAAACCCTTGGAATGCGGTTGCTGCGGTAAACTACGATTCACCAAACGCGCTTTGGGGTACAAGTTTAAAAGTTAACTACACTGCGAAGAAGTCTGACAGTGATATCAACTCAGATGGTGACAATGGCGGAACTAAAGACCAAGTTGCACTACCATCAGCGACAGTTGTTGACCTAACGGCTTACTACAAGCCAATGAAAGACCTAACCGTTCGTGCAGGTGTGATGAACTTGACGAATGAAGAGTACTACTTGTGGAACGATGTACGTGGTGAAACTGAGCTAAGCCGTGATATCACGCAAGCAGAGCGTAACTACAACATTAGTGTCAAATACGAGTTCTAAGTGTTACAAACACAAAAAAGCCAGCATTATGCTGGCTTTTTTTATGTGCTTTCATTTCAAAAATGTTAAGAAAAGAATGAAAAATGAAAGACTATTGTTTTGCCATCTCTTTTTTCACCATTACTGCTGCTGCAACGATGAATGCGATGATTAAACCAAGTTCCATGAACTACCCCGAATAGTTTAATGAAAATTTACGACCTAAATTAAGATTCGCACATAGTTTAGCATTTCTATTTATCGAAGCTACCTTTTAACCAGTAATTTACGAATTTTTCCGATTTAGATCAAAAAAGGCGCAGAAGTGCGCCTTTTTGTTATAAAAGTGTAAAACTTGAAGTTTTAAGCGTCTGGATAACCTTGAGGGTTATTTGACTGCCAGCGCCAAGTATCACTCGTCATTTCTTCAAGTGTACGTGTCGCCTTCCAACCGAGTTCGTTTGCTGCTTTTGAAGGATCTGCCCAACACTCTGCGATATCACCAGGACGACGATCCACCAGCTTAAACGGAACTTCTTTACCAGAAGCGACTTCAAACGCTTTCACCATTTCCAATACGCTGTAGCCATTACCTGTACCCAGGTTATAGATATGTAGGCCTGCTTTGTTGCCCACTTTATCAAGAGCAGCAACGTGGCCATCAGAAAGGTCCATTACGTGGATGTAATCACGGACACCTGTGCCATCTTTAGTTGGGTAATCACTACCAAATACCGACAGGAATTCACGGCGACCGACTGCAACTTGAGAAACGAACGGCATCAAGTTATTAGGAATGCCTTGTGGATCTTCTCCAAGCTCACCGGTTGGGTGTGAACCAACAGGGTTGAAGTAACGCAAAAGTGTGATACTCCAATCTGGATTCGCTTTTTGGAAATCCGTTAGACACTCTTCTACCATCAACTTACTGCGACCGTATGGGTTGGTCGCACTTGTTGGGAAGTCTTCCATAATTGGCACAGAAGCAGGATCACCGTAAACCGTTGCTGAAGAGCTAAATACGATCGATTTAACGCCGGCTTCGCGCATAGCATCAACAAGAACAAGCGTACCGTTCACGTTGTTATCGTAATATTCAAGTGGCTTTTCTACCGACTCACCAACCGCTTTAAGACCAGCAAAATGGATAACTGCTTCAATGTTGTGTGTCGTCATTGCATCAACAAGCGCTGCTTTGTCGCGAATGTCTGCTTCAATGAATACTGGTTTTACGCCACAAACCTTTTCAATGCGCTCAAGCACAGTTGGTTTACTGTTGTAAAGGTTATCGAGGATAACTGGTGTCATACCAGCTTCGATCATTTGAATACAAGTGTGGCTGCCAATGTAGCCCATACCACCCGTAACAAGTACTTTCATTTTATCATTCCTTCTGACGCGAATCGGGCTAGTCTAAAGGTTTCTAGCCCGTTTTTAAACTGTATCTGGAGATTCGCAACCCATTAAAATTGCTTGGCCTTTGCCGGCTTTCTTCGCTTGATACATGGCAGTATCTGCACTTTTAAGAATTCGGGTGGCGTCACGTTCGTTCACACCCACCAATTTCACACCGATACTAACGCCAACTTTTAACAAAGAACCACGATATTCTATTGGAGCACAAATCGTTTCTAATAACTGCTCTGCAATCCTAGTCACCACTTTTTGATTGGCTGGATTCACTAACATGACAAATTCATCACCAGACAAACGAGCAATCAAATCACTGTGTCTTGTGGCTCCAGTCATACGTTTAGCGACAATCTTAAGCACTTCATCCCCAGCATCATGGCCATAAGTATCGTTGATACCCTTAAAACCGTCCAAGTCGAGATAAAGTACCGCAAACTCGTCACGCAGATAGCCTGATCTTTGTACTAATTCCTCCAATTCGAAATGGAACTTTGAACGGTTAGCAAGTCCCGTCAACGGGTCGTGATGCGCTAAATATTCTAAACGCTCCATCTCTTTAGCACTTGAGAGATCCGTTAGGATTATCACCATATCGAACGAGTTCTGATCTTCACTTTTAATGATACGATTCACTCTCGCAAACATTGGTATAAGCTGACCGAGGTGGTTTTTTTCTATTACTTCACCTTGCCACATTCCATAGTTTTCAATCGATTCGATGATACTTGGCATCATTGCTTGCAGTTTCCGCCAACGAATTGATTTTATAAACGGCTGTCCAACCAGTTGTTCAGCGGTTAAACCAATCAACTTTGTCACCGCTGGGTTTACCATCGTAATAACACCTAGATGGTTGAGAACCACTAAGCCGTCTTGACTGCTTTCAAATACACGTCCAGCAACTCGTTGTCGGTTCATGGCTTCTTCGATCTCGGTGATATCCTGAATCACAAAAAGAAGATAGCCATGTTTTGCCAATCGACGACTGGTTAAACTTAATTGCTGTTCATCTTCTGCATTTTGTAGATGGATGTCGTCACACTCTAAGCCTCGACTTAAAATTTGTCCTAACTCATTTGGCGCTTTAGTTTGGATCAAGTCGCAGATATTTGCCGTTTCTAATCCATGGTAAGTCTTTTCAAAAATCCTCTGCGTGGCCATATTACAGTGAATTACGCGACCTAAGTTATCCGTAACGATAAGCGCATCTTGAATCGAATCTACCACTTCTTCTGCAAACGCTTTACGACGTTCCAGCACTTCCAAACTGTGTTTACGTTGTTTCTCTAGTCTTTTTTGCTTGTCTACCATCAGATTAAGCGAAGCAACGAGTTGCCCTACTTCATCTTTTGAACGGTGACTAATGCGGCCACTCAAATGATGGCCATTAGCGAAGTCTTGGAGTACTTGATTGACTTCCACTAGAGGGCGAAGAACACGACGCTCGACACCGATATAAAAGGTCACGCCACCAGCAAGAAGAATGATTAGGAACAGAAGCCCATCTTGCAATAGCGCATCTCTTACTTGCATCAAAGGACGTTGAGACAATGTGACTCTGATCGTTCCAATCACTTGTCCGTCATGGATTATCGGTTCAAGTACATAAAGAAAGTGAGCAGATAACGCATACCCCATAGCATGAAGATGACTTCGTTCATGCTTTGTTGGAGAAGGCGCTGAAAAACCGTCGAGAGCAAAAATCGCAAATGGTTGATTTTCTTTGTCGTAAAGCTTAACGCGTGATACGTTTGGCTCCTTCAGAAAGTCAGCCAAAATAGATTGCGCTTTTTGCTTGTTCTTTGTGGCCAGCGCATCTTTAATTGAGTGAGATACATCATTGATGAGCACTTTTGTTTGTTCAACAAGTTCATGTTTTGCTGACTGGTAGGTGATGTACGATGTGTAACTTTGAGATGTAACAAAGATGACCGTGATGAAAACGAGAATCGGCCATATTAGCTTTGCTCTTAATGACATATATATTCCTGTCGCAGAAAGCAACCAAAAGAACAAAAGGGTTGCTATGCAAACTATCACACAAAAAGAAGAGCCAAGACTAACACGACAGGCACTGAAATGAACCTGAAATTCTCAGATATTAGACTGATTAATCATGATTTTCTTGAAAATTCGGATCATTTCAAATAACCAGTCGATCATTTATGGCGTATTTTTTCGAACACCTGCATGAAAAATGACGTTAGTCACTGAACCAAAACGTAATTTCCTGCATTTTTAAGCATACTTTGGACACAATAAACGTATGACATTGAACAACCAGCAACTAACACTAAACTGCGATATGGGCGAAAGCTATGGCGCATGGACCATGGGTGCAGATGAAAGCGTAATGCCTTTCATAGACATGGCGAACATTGCTTGTGGCTTCCACGCGTCTGATCCTAATGTCATGCACGATACTATTACCCTCGCTAATCAACATGACGTTGAAATTGGTGCGCATCCCGGTTATCCAGACTTACAAGGGTTTGGACGTCGCAGCTTAAAGATGACCTATGAAGAAATCACTAATATGGTGATTTACCAAGTTGGCGCACTCCAAGCTCTGTGTAAGGCACAATATACTGATATTGGTTACATCAAGCCTCACGGAGCACTCTACAACGATATGATGCTAAGTGATGGTATTTTCTTAGCGGTCGTTAAAGCGGCAGCCCTGTTTAAAGTGCCTCTTATGATATTGGCGTCCCAAGAAAACGAAAAATACCTAGAAATTGCCGATGATTTTGATGTACCTCTACTCTTCGAAGCATTCGCAGACCGCCTTTATCAAGATGACGGGTTGCTAACGCCAAGAACACAAGCTAATGCGGTACTAAACAGCGAGCATGCAATACTAGAACAAGTCAGAATGCTGGCAGAATCAGGTCGAGTAAAAACGACATCTGGGCAATATATTTTGTTAGAGGCCGACACGATTTGTGTACATGGCGATAATGATGAATCTATCGCGTTGATTCAAAAAATTCGTCAGAGTCTCTACACCGGAGGAAATTAATGAATCAAGGGCAGTTTTCGATCTCTCCTATATCTGAATGCAGCATTCTAATTCGCTTTGATGACACCATTACTGTTGAGCACATAGGCCAGTTGGCACATCAAATTGTAGATAAACTCAATCTCATCGTAATGAATGTGGTTCCTTCTTACCGAACCATTTTGATTGACTACTTGCCCTTTAGAATTCAAGAGTCTGCGATACTACAAACGCTCAATGAGATCGTAAGTCGCTTTGATGTTCAGTCTATGGACAACAAACAGCCGAACTACATTTCTATTCCCGTTTACTATTCGAATGAAACGGCTCTCGATTTGGAACGATTTCAACAAAATGGGCTATCAATGGATAAGCTTATTGAACTTCATACCAAGCCTGTTTATACCGTTTCAGCCATTGGGTTCGCTCCGGGCTTTGCTTTTCTGTCGGATGTAAGTCCAGAACTTCACATGCCAAGACACCATACACCTCGTACCAATGTACCTGCCGGAAGTGTGGCGATTGCCGACAGTAAAACCGCAGTCTATCCATCCGACAGCCCTGGTGGATGGAACATCATAGGTCGTACGCCAATCTCGTTATTCACTGATACTCCCCCCTTCATCCCTTTTGAAGTTGGTGACAAGGTCACGTTTGGTTCAATATCCAAACAAGAGTTTGTCAGTTTAGGAGGCGTTTTATGAGCTTCGTAGGATTGTTAGTAGAAAAGCCGGGTCCACTCTCTTTGATTCAAGATTTTGGTCGTTTTGGCCTTGCTCATACCGGGATAACTCAAAGCGGCCCTGTCGATGATTATGCTTACAGTTGGTCGAATCATCTTCTAGGCAATCCCGTTAACTGCTCTGTTATCGAAATCACATTGGGTAATGCAAGCTTTAAAGCCTTAACCGATTGTCATTTGGCGCTTTGTGGCGGTGATCTTAATGCATCAGTAAACGGTGAGCCTATCTCTAATTGGTCTGACTTTTGCCTCAGAAAAGGCCAGACACTTAAGTTCGGAATGCCAAAGAATGGTTTACGTGCGTATCTTGCTGTTAAAGGTGGATTTAGTGTTGAGAAACACCTAGGGAGCACGTCTACGGTTGTGAGAGAATCTCTCGGCGGTATGACAAAAGATGGCAATCCTTTGAAAGCCGGAGATATTATTGGCTTTGAGCCACATTCGCTCCCAACGTCAAAACCCAAACAGATGACGTTCCGATTTAAACCAGATTACAACTTGCCATTAAAACTGAGAGTGATCGAAGGCTACCAGTTCGAAGATTTTTCCCAGCAGTCTATTGATGATTTCTATTCTGCTAGCTTTAAGATATCACCCAATTCAAATCGTATGGGTTATCGTCTTGAGGGTAAAACGATACAGCCGCCCTATGACGGCGTACTTTCAGAAGGTATTGCACTGGGCTCTATTCAGATTCCAAACGATGGCAACCCAATCGTCTTATTGAACGATCACCAGACTATTGGTGGCTATCCGAAGTTTGGTTGTGTCGCAAGAATTGATCTGCCACGTCTGGCGCAAGCTAAACCCAGGCAAGAAGTCAGTTTCGTCAAAGGAGACAGACAAGGTCTGCAAGATGTGTGGTGTCAATGGGCTCAGTTTTTTGGTTACTAAGCCCATCTAAAGTCGTCACTAAATTGTGAGCGCTACATCCCGTAGCGCTCTGCCAATGCTTTTGGATAACCGCGCTCTTGAGTGAGTTTTACCGCAAACTGCTCTACGTCTTCTTCACTCCAATGTACCGTTACAGGATGTTCAATTTCCACATTGGCATTCGGAGCTATATCAAACCAATATTGCGCCATTTTCTGAGCTGCTAGTAGCGTTGAAGAAGCTTTAACTACTTCAATTCGAGCATAGTTGTTCTCTTCAAATGTCACGTCTGCTGCACGCAATACAGGGTCAGTACCTGGGATTTGCTGCGCACCGAACAGTGCTTTCCCGCCTTTCACTGCACTTTGATAATCCGGAATGAATTGAGACATATGCTTAATCGCATTATCAGTGCGCTCATCGAGGATCTCTTGTCGCCAACCGTTGCGTATTTTTGACAATAAACTGGTTGGTAACTCTGGTTGTGCAGAAATGTTTGAGCTTTCAACCAAGCCATCATCAAACAGCGTGATGCCTTTTGTCATTCCATGTAATTGGAAGTAGCCATCACCGTATGGCGTTAACTGAGCCATGCCTTTGTCTGTACCGCGAGGACCATGGAAGATCACCTCTGGCCATTGCTGAGTACATTCATTCCAACGGGTAACGTACGCCGCTTTGAATTCGACAAGTCGATCGCGCTTTACACCAATCGCATCATCAACTGCGCCGGTCTCAAAGCCACAAGCATTAACTAAGTAATCACAACGTAGTGTCTTTTGTTCATCAGCTTGAAGGTAAGCCAGTTCCCAATCAGAGCCACTCCAATGGGTGTGTTTTAGCTCTGCTTGCGTCAGTACATCAACATTAGGAAGTTGTTGTAGCGTCATGTTCGCTACAGCTGCAAGCCTAAATACGCTCCATCCGTATTCCTGAACAGCGACTACTGGATATTTAAGCGCCTCAAGGTCTGCGTGCTGAGCAAACGGGATAGTCCACTCGTCAATGCTTTGCGGGTGTTGTGGCTGTACAAGCTTAGAAAGCGCTATGAGCGCCTCTTTGGAGTACAACTTGTAATACTCATCTGGTTCTCCCAACACCTGATTACTTGTGTCTTGTTCAACCAGAGATTGATAAGCACGTTTAATGACTTCTAATCGAGGCAATAATGCTCCTGGGTCCCCTCCATCTGAATGAGGCACAGCAATGATGGTAGGACGAATGTTCAGTGAATGCGGATACAAACGAATTGTGTCGATCGATTGAGTCAGAAGATCCAAACATTGTTGTTCGGAAATCTCACGATAAAGGTTTCCGCCTGCGTGTAGGTGGCAGATCGGAGGTCCGTTTACTAATGAGACCCCTTTCTCGAGAATAGAGACTTTAAAACCTAACTCGGCAAAATGGATTGCCGCGGTAGAGCCAGCGACACCGCCACCAACAATAGCGATGTGTTTATCTTTACGATTTGGAAACTCAGACTTCATTGCTTCACTGAAATTTTATAAGGAGAAATCTTTACTTAATGTGGATTCTACTCGGGTTTGACTATGATTAAAATCACAAAAAGTTCATGGGTTTGCATTTGTTAAAGGTATACGCGAAAAGTTACTTTCGAGAGCAAAAAATTTCCGAAAAAAGTGCTTGACGAGGTTGTTGGGAAAGCCCGACTTTGACCCTTTGTGAATAATAATTTAACGCTAACACCCATGGCGTAAAGCCTGCGGAAACACCCCACTTTATTAACACTTCAGTTATCCCAAAAGTTATCCACTGTTTTTGTGGATAACTAAAATAAAACTGTCATGGAGTGCTTCCGTTTTGGCTTATTACAAGCTAATTAAGTGTTTACTGGCGTTAACAATCTTTTCAAAAGGCTCATAACGACCAAGGCGAGAACGGCAAACGTAGCAAATGGTAAAGCTATCCACAGTTCTGGGTGGATTTGCGCATTCAACTCGAAGCCATACTTCATCACCGCAGCGACACAAACCTCGGCTGCAAATACCGCCACACCACTCGCGACGAGAGCCATAATTCCGTATTCCGCCCACAATGTTGTGTTAATCCGTTTTTTGCTAGACCCGAGAGTTCGATAAAGTCGAATCTCTTGCTGACGTTGAGACAAGCTCAATCGAAGCAATGTGAATATCAACAATAAGCCAGCGACAACACCTAACAACGCCAAGATGGTAATGGCTGACACAATCTGCTGAATAAGCTCTTGGATTTTATCGCCCATCGTTC
Organism: Vibrio sp. B172a; assembly: GCF_030248355.1. Classification (NCBI taxonomy): domain Bacteria; kingdom Pseudomonadati; phylum Pseudomonadota; class Gammaproteobacteria; order Vibrionales; family Vibrionaceae; genus Vibrio; species Vibrio sp. B172a. The sequence continues at coordinate 17,338 of NZ_JAHGAC010000015.1, forward strand.
GTATATCTAACACTGAAACAGTTGGGTGCTCACGTGACATAGATGCTAAGAGCGCTTCATTCTCTTCGCCAATGCGGTAACTAATCAGGTAAGAACCTGGCAAGCTCGCCATAACATCCGAAGAGAAGATAAAGTAGAAGTTTGGCTTCATATCTCGCCATTCAACATGACGAATGCTGTCTACTGTCGCATCGAAGTTCTGACTGTTGATCACAAATCGTAATTTGTCGCCCAACTCAATGCCAAGCTCACTGGCCACTTCTGCTTCTACCGATACGCTACCTTTGTTGGTCCACTCTCCGGAAAGAATGTCATTGTACTCTGGTAGAGAATCTCCCCAAGTAAGGTTGAGTTCACGACTCACCGCATCAGAGCCCTGACCTTCAGATTTGATCTCTTTGACGCTCACGTCATTAATCTCAGCCAAGCGTCCTCGAATAATCGGGAAAGCTTGTGACCGCGTCACGCCATTTTTATCTAACGTTTCCACGTAGCTATCAAGTTCGTAATCAGCAATGTTCAATGCAAAGACGTTAGGTGCATCCGCAGGGAGTGTTCTTGCCCAATCGGCAAGTATGTCACTCCGTACAAGCCAGATAATTGAAAGCAACATCAAGGACAGTGACAACGCACCAAACTGCAATCCACTTGTCACGGGCGTACGGTTGATGCGACTTAAGGCCAGTTTCATTGCAGGTCGAGTTGACACGCGAGCGAACAACTTGGTCAACATGACACTCATCATGGCGAGTACAACAAACAATGCGGCGATTCCCGCAAGTACAATCCAAACGAGTGTGTTGTTCGCGTAAAGGATAAGCAATGGCACCACAGGAACCAACACTAACCACATACGCTTCCATGAACGTTTACCTGAACCTTGCTGCAGAACTTCTAAAGCCGGCGTTTTGATCAAACCAAGTAACGGAATCCCCAGCGCAGGAACCGTAATCAGAACCGCTGAAACAACAGAAACTAAAAATGGAGTGACACCGTAACTAGGTAATGGATTTGGCAGCAAGTCCTTGAGTGGGATTCGTAACAAATACTCCAAGCCACTGCCCAGTAGCAAGCCCACAATGCTTGCACTGACCAGCAAAATGGTAACTTGAATCAACAACCACTTTTCAATCCAACGGCGACTCGCACCTAAGCTTTTCAACATCGCGATGGTTTGTGTCCGGCTGTTTACGTAGCTTTGACACGTCAAAACCAACGTGGTTGCCGCCATAATGATGACAATCGCTACGGTCAAAGAAAGGTATTGCGTTGTACGTTCAAACACCTCATTGCTTCGACTTGCCGTATCCTGAGTACGCCAACGATCACTTGGCGAAAGCTCAGTGCTGTCTTGCAGTTGCGTCAGTGTTGCATCATCCCCTTTAAGGAATAAACGATACTGAACTCGGCTACCTACTTGAATCGCGCCTGTTTTATCAACGTCGCTGTTGTGGATGTAAGCCGAAGGCATTTGTTGGAAAGGGTTGAAACTCAATCCTGGCTCCATCAAAACGGCACCGGAAACCGTGAAATCGGCATCGCCTATAGTGACAACGTCACCCTTATCAACATCCAATTGTGCCATGATTCGCTCATCCAACCATAACTGATTCGGCTTGATGTGCCCTGATGAGTCATTGTCCAAAACTAAGTCACCCATCAATGGGTATTGCTCATCGACTCCGCGCACCGAGATAAGCTGCATACCATTATCGCTGAACGCCATGGTTGCAAAACGGGTCATGGTCGAGCGCTCAAGCTCTTTAGTTGAATTGAGAAGTGTATCCGGAATGGGGTTTGCTGAAACAAACACAGCATCGGCTGTTAATGCGTCCTTGCCTTGCTTAACGATGACCTGCTCCATTCGTTCTGCCAACGCAGACAAAGCAAAAATACTGGCTATAACAAGAATGAGTGCGACACTTATCGGCCACAAGTTACCTTGACGTATTTCCCCAAAGCTCCAACGAACCAAGCTTTTATTCGGCGACTGATGAGTTTTTTTGTTTGATGCAGAGCTTTGTTCACTCGAGGAGATCACGGACATAGCACCTCCTCTTTTAGTTCACCCGCTTCCATGCGATAGACACGGTCACAGCGACTCGCTAAATGGCTGTCATGCGTAACTAAGATCAGCGTCGTGCCATGCTGCTCATTAAGGTCGAACAGAAGCTCAATGACTTTCTCTGCCGTTTGATGATCAAGGTTGCCCGTTGGCTCATCGGCGAATAACAGTTCTGGCTGAGTCATGAATGCACGAGCTAGAGCAACTCGTTGTTGTTCACCACCGGATAACTGGCTTGGTAAATGGTCAAGACGCTTTTCAAGCCCCACCGCTGTCAGTAGTTCTGTCGCTCGTGCATCATCTTCAGATTCACCACGTAAAAGACAAGGAAGAGTAACGTTACGCAGTGCGCTCAAACTCGGGATCAACAAGAAACTTTGAAACACAAATCCCAGTGAATCTGCGCGGATTTTAGCGCGAGCTTCATCGTCCAGTTTAGATAGCTCTTGTCCTAGTAACGTGATTTCACCAGACGTCGGCGTATCTAGCCCAGCAAGCAGCGTCATGAGCGTCGATTTACCGGCACCAGAGGTGCCAACGATAGCAATCTTCTCACCCTTTCTAATGTCAACATTTACATTTTTAAGGATTGTTAATTGTTCTTGATTAGTAGAGACTTGTTTAGAAACTAAATTAGCTTGAACAATAGGTGCTTTAAGTACAGGTGTTTGCATGATTCGTATACTTTCCTTAGTTCTCTTTTTCTGCCTTTCCGCCACCGCACATGCGAGCGAAAAGGTACTTGTTTTAGGCGACAGCTTGAGCGCTGGTTATCAGATGCCGATTGAGAAGAGCTGGCCTAGCTTACTTCCTGATGCCTTATTAGAACACGGCCAAAATGTAAAAGTTGTAAACGGCAGCATCTCCGGAGACACCACTGGCAATGGCTTGGCTCGTTTACCCTCTCTTCTTGAGCAACATACGCCAGACCTTGTTCTTATTGAACTCGGCGCTAACGATGGCCTTCGTGGTTTTCCACCTAATGTTATTACGTCGAACTTATCGAAAATGATTACCATGATCAAAGATTCTGGTGCGGATGTTGTCATGATGCAAATCCGCGTCCCGCCGAACTATGGTAAGCGATACAGTGATATGTTCTACGACATCTACCCGAAACTCGCCGAGCATCAACAAGTCGCGTTAATGCCATTCTTTTTAGAGCACGTCATCGTCAAACCAGAATGGATGATGGACGATGGCCTGCACCCTAAACCGGAAGCTCAACCTTTCATTGCCGACTTCGTCGCCGAAGAATTGGTTAAACATCTCTAATTTTACTGGTCTAGCTCAATAAGTTTTACCTAACTTTACGTTACCCTGTCGAAAGTATTATTCACCAAGGTTAGATAATAAAAATGCAAATAGAACCGTTGATTCAAGGTGTTGTAGCTCGTTCGGCACATCCGTATGGGTGCCGCGCTTCCATCAAAGAGCAAATTGAATACGTTAAACAAGCACCGCAGATCAAAAATGGCCCCAAGCGTGTTTTGATCATCGGTGCTTCTTCAGGTTTTGGCTTGGCCGCCCGTATCGCCCTTACATTTGGTGGTGCTGAAGCGGACACCATTGGCGTGTCATTTGAACGTGGCCCATCAGACAAAGGTGTCGGTAGTGCTGGTTGGTACAACAACATCTTTTTTAAAGAAGAAGCCATTCATCATGGTCGCACTGCAGTAAACATCGTTGGTGATGCTTTCTCAGACTCAGTTCGTAGCCAAGTTATTGAAGCCATTGAAACCTACTTTGAGGGTGAAGTAGATTTAGTGATTTACAGCTTAGCAACAGGCGTTCGCCCTAAGCCTGAATCTGAAGAATTTTGGCGTAGTGTCATTAAGCCAATTGGAGAATCGGTAACGGGCGCTTCAATCATGCTGGAAAACGATCAATGGGTAGAGTCTACATTGGCGCCAGCAACAGAAGCAGAAGCAGAAGCCACGATTAAAGTAATGGGTGGTGAAGACTGGGAAAGTTGGATAGACACACTGATCAACTCAGAATCTGTTGCCAAGGGCTGTAAGACGATTGCCTTTTCTTACATGGGCCCAGAAGTTACCCACCCAATTTACCTAGACGGTACGTTAGGCCGTGCAAAAGTTGACCTTCACCAAACCAGCCATGCATTGAACATGAAGATGGCGAACTTTGGTGGCGCAGCCTACGCAACAGTGTGTAAAGCGCTCGTCACCAAGGCAAGCGTGTTCATCCCTGCCCTGAGCCCTTATCTACTTGCGCTATACCGTGTAATGAAAGAGAAAGGTACTCACGAGCGTTGTATTGAGCAAATGCAACGTCTGTTCACGACAAAGCTTTACGACCAAAGCAAAGTACCCGTTGATGGCGAACGCTTGATTCGTATCGATGATCTTGAGTTAGATCCTCAAGTGCAAGAAGAAGTTTCTGCACTTTTAGAGCAAATGAACGCAGACAACTTCGCAGATATCGGTGATTACGACGGCTTTAAAGACGAGTTTATGAAACTGAACGGCTTCAACTTTGAGGGTGTCGATTATGCTCAAGACATCTCAATGAAGACTCTGAAAGCATTAAAGCCTTAATTTAAAGCGTCTCACTATTGAGATAGTGCCAAGTAATTCAAAGTCCTGAAAGGTTTTCGGGACTTTTTTTTGTTTCCGAATCCGCCCCCCCTATACTTTAAATAAACGAGTGGTTAAATAACAAGCTCGCGTAAAAACAAAAACGATATTCATTCACAGGACGTGAAATTACGGGAAAGGATGACCTATATGGGTACATTGCAAACATTAGATTATGAAATACCCGAATCCATGCGGAAAAGCTGGCAAAATATCGTCAACCTGCTCGCGCGCATCGCGGATGTCCCAACTACGCTGATCATGCGTATCCACCCAAACCACATTGAAGTAAATACCTCCAGCGAGACTGATAACAACCCTTATAAAGTCGGCGACAAAGAAGAGCTTGGTCATGGCCTTTACTGTGAGCACGTCATTAAAAACAAACGCGAACTCATCGTTCCTAACGCGCTCATTGATGAAGAGTGGAAAGACAATCCTGATATTAAGCTCGGCATGATTTCGTATTGTGGCTTACCACTCTATTGGCCAAACGGGGAAACGTTCGGCACCATCTGTATGCTGGATACCAAAGAGAATCAGTACAATGACACCTACCGAGAACTATTGAGCACATTTAAAGAATCCATAGAGGCGCAGCTAGCCGTCGTTTTCCAACAACATAAGTTACTGCGCTTAAATAACGAACTGAAAAATAGAGTCGAGAATAGAACGACTGACCTCGCCCAACTTAGCTACTCGCTAACAAAAGAAATCGACCGACGTAAGGCCGCAGAAAAGCAAGTAAGCTACCAGCAAACCCACGATCATGGGACGGGCTTTTTAAACCGCGTAGCACTTGAAGAAGTGTTAGACCACATCTTAGAAACCATGAACCATGACCAACAATCTTTGGTGGTGATTAACGTCGGTTTTAGTAACGCGCGCAGTATCGAAACAAAATACGGATTTGAAGCCTTTGACCAGGTATTGAAAGAGTTTCGTTTCCGCCTAGGCCACAACGAATCCAGTTATTTTGTGACTGGTCGTCCAAGTTCAAACGACTTGGTGATTGTTGTCTCTGGTGAAGATATCGAATCAAAAGTCCAACACTTACTTGAAGACATCACCCATGTCAGCGTCGGCAACTTCCACATTGATGAAAACGAAGTCCACCTTCACTCTTATATTGGCGTCGTTCAAGCACACAGAAGCAGTCACGCCAAACAACTGCTGCAAAACGCCTGCTATGCCATGTTGCTGTGTAAAGAGTCTGGTGAATCGTACAACTACTTCTGTGAGAGCCACACTCAAGAACTGAACAATCACAATCAGCTTGAAAGCTACCTATTACAAGCCGTTCGCAACGATGACTTAATGCTTTACTTCCAACCTAAGGTACTTCCACATACGCACAAATGGATAGGTGCCGAAGCACTATTGCGATGGCGTCATCCTGTCTTGGGTGATGTATCCAACGAAGCATTAATTCACATGGCAGAACAAAACGGATTGATTTTTGAAGTCGGCTCTTTTGTCTTGAGAACCGCGATTGATAAAGCCAAACAGTGGTCTGAGCTGGTGGACAATTTCAAGATTGCCGTGAACGTGTCTCCTATCCAATTACAAAACGTTAATTTCGCTGAGCAAATAGAACATCTACTTGAAACCTTCCACTTACCGGCACACTTCCTAGAGTTAGAGGTGACTGAGAGTGCGTTGATTGCAGATGAAGTCGTGGCTCGTAACACATTGAATAAATTGCACAACCTCGGGGTGACACTGTCACTAGATGACTTTGGCACAGGATACGCATCATTCAGTTATTTGAAGAAATACCCTTTTGACGCGATTAAGATCGATAAAAGCTTTGTCCAGCAAATGGAGAAATCTGATGACGACAGAGCCATCATTTGTTCAATCATACATATTGCGAAAAAGCTCGATCTACAAGTGGTCATAGAAGGCATTGAATCAGCCCAACAAGAGCAGTTTTTGATCAATGAAGGCTGCGATATTGGACAAGGCTTTTTGTATGGTAAACCTATGCCGTGCAATGAATTTGAACAAAGTTTGTTTAATCAAAACCTTTTAGGTGGTCAATACACCTATTCTTCCTAAGCATTTCCTTTACTCTGCAGGCGGTGGTTTCTATAATCGCCGCCCGCTTCCAATAAAAAGGCCATTATCTTCATGGATCAGTTGACTGCCACGCTTAAGAAAATCGAAAAGCAGAACTACCGCGCATACCAACAAATCAAGGGTCAATACGACTTCGGTGATTTCGACTTGTACATTGATTACGTTCAAGGCGACCCATACGCATCTGCTTCTCGCCTACGTGCAACTCGCGCGTGGTCTTTAACCGGTCTTGAGTGGCTAAAAGACGAATCACCTGCATTTCAGCGTGCGGCTCGTGACTTTATTGCTCGAAGCTTTGATGAGTTTGCGAAACAAGAGAACGCAGTATCAATCTCTTTAAGCGGCCAAACCGTTCTAGACAACACAGCAGTGCTATTCACTGAAGAAGGCATTGAACTTCGCTTCCGCGTTAACTTGCCTGCAGAAGGTCGTTCTGTTCTTGGTAAGAAAGCCAACAACATCCTTACTTTCTACTTGCCGAAGTTTATCCGTCGCGCAACGCTAGAGCGTGAACTGAACAAAGATGCGTTGATTGAGCACTGTAAAGTGATTGAAGACCAAGCATCTCTACGTGAACAGCTAGAAGCAAACAACTTGGTTGCTTTTGTGGCGAATGGTAGCATCCTTCCACGTATCGCAGGTAACTGTGACTTGCCGATGAAAGACGCGGTTGAGTTCAAAGCGCCAGAATCCCTTCAAGTTACGCTACATGCGCCTAACAAAGGCTACGTAACGGGTTTGGGTATCCCTAAAGGCATTACTTTGATTGTTGGTGGTGGTTTCCATGGTAAATCGACGTTGTTGAATGCCGTTGAACGCTCTATCTACGATCACATTCCAGGCGATGGCCGCGAATACATCGTGACAGATGGGAATGCAATGAAGATTCGTGCGGAAGATGGTCGTTGTGTTCATCACTTGAACCTATCGAACTACATCAATCACTTGCCAATGGACAAAGACACGGCTGATTTCTCTACACAAGACGCATCAGGTTCTACCTCTCAAGCGGCTTGGCTACAAGAGTCTATTGAAGCAGGTGCAAGTTCGTTACTTATCGATGAAGATACCTCTGCAACCAACTTTATGATCCGTGATGAGCGCATGCAGGCGTTGGTAGCAAAAGGTGATGAGCCAATTACACCATTAGTTGACCGTATCGGCCAGTTACGTGATGAGCTAGAGATCTCGACCATCATCGTTATGGGTGGTTCTGGCGATTACCTAGACGTTGCAGATACCGTAATCCAAATGCACGACTACCAAGCGGTTGATGTAACTGAAAAAGCAAAACAAGTGATTGCTCAGCACCCTACTCAGCGTCATAACGAATCTGAAGAAAGTCTGCAAACGTTCCGCCCTCGTGCGTTGAACCGAGTAGCACTGATGAGCATTCTGACAGACGGTAAGTTCCGCGTTAACGCGAAAGGCAAAGATTCTCTTCGCTTTGGTAAAGAGTTCGCAGACCTAAGTGCACTTGAGCAACTAGAATCTGCGGATGAAGTAAACACGATTGGTTGGTTGTGGTTCCAAATTGCCCAACTTTCGGGTTGGTGTAACCACCCAGCAAAAGAAATCGAAGACATGCTTTCTGGCGAATGGCACGCGACACTACCTAAACAAGGTGACTTAGCAAAACCACGCACATTAGATGTAATGGCAGCCCTAAACCGCATGCGCAAGTCTCAGTTCAAACCTTCTCGTTAATACTGAACAAGATAAATAGCAAAAGGCAGCGATGAACGCTGCCTTTTTTGTATCTAGCTGATAGGTAAAAGGATAAATAACGTTACACTGTGACTAATATTTGCTTTATCCGCTACGTAGTACATTCCAAGCATCGCAGAGAATTCGAAACCTATCTGCATCACCGTTCTCTCGATCTGGGTGCCACCTTAATGCAAGCTTTCTCCACTGCTTACGAATATCTGTCCGAGTCGCCTCCGACCCCAACTCAAATAAACTCAACGCCTTCGCTCGGTCCAAATCGCTAGAAGTGTTTCCACCAATGTAGCGTTGATATCGACTCCAAAAGTCATTGAGCAGTCTACGTACCTCGCCTTCATCGGCTTCGTAATTTTTCCAATCAAGGTAGTATTCTCTGAGTGGGTCATTGATGTCGATGCTGTGACGGGAAGCTTCAATTGCAGACATTAGCACAATGTTCATCGCTTCAACTTGTAGCCAACCGTCAGGATAAAGCGTTTCTTGCAGTTGATAGAGCGCGTTCATCAACAAGAAATTGCGCTTAAAGAGGTCTTTATCCGGAGATGGATCTAACTGAGGAATATAATCGTGCTCACTGAGCTCTTGCGCAAGTGTGTGCACCTTCCAGCTCGTTGGTTGTTTGCGGAGAATTTCTAGAATCGGCCACAACAATGGGTTTTCCATGTATTGCTGTCCGTTTTGGCAAACGTCGAATTGTTCGTCCATGTATCCCCTAACCGTTTTAAGTACCTGTTATTAAAGCTAGTCAATTTGTACCATAAAGACAAAAAGGCTGACAGTCATAAACCGTCAGCCTTTTGAAGGAGGATCTCGTTAGCTTAAATTACGCCAAGCTCTCTTAGGCGCTCCATTAGGTAGCTATGCGCTGTGTAACGCTCAGACAGAACCGTATCTGGCTTCGGGTGTAGGAACAATGGAAGCGAGATGCGAGACTTCTCTTGACGGCCACCCGTTGGGTTAATCACTCGGTGAGTCGTAGATGGGAAGTAACCACCAGATGCTTCTTGCAACATGTCACCGATGTTAATGATCAAGTTACCAAAGTCACATGGCACATCTAACCAATCACCTTCTTTACTCTTTACCTGAAGGCCTGGTTCGTTTGCTGCTGGCAGAACAGTCAGCAAGTTAATGTCTTCATGTGCTGCCGCACGAATCGCACCTGGTTCTTCTTCACCCGTCATTGGTGGGTAATGCAGAACGCGCAGTAGTGTTTTGTCGCTGTTGTTGATCATTTCAGACAAAGCGATAGAGAATTTCTCTTGAACCTCTTTTGGTGCGTACTCTTCAACCCATCCAAGAAGCTCTTGAGCAAAAGCATTTGCGCGCTCGTAGTACTCAAGAATTTCTTCTCTAAGCTGCTCTGGCATTTGACCCCAAGGGTAAACATGGAAGTACTCTTTAATGTCTTTAACTGAGTGCCCCTTCGCGACTTCAGAAACTGATGGTGGAAAATAACCGTCTTGTGTTTCAACATTAAATTGGAAGTCGTTTTTTTGTTCAGAACAGAAAAACTCGTACCAATTTTTGTAAATAGACTCGACGAGCTCTTGTGGAATTGGATGGTTCTTGAGAACACCAAAGCCCGTTTCGCGCAGTGAGGTGACGAACTGTTGAGCAGCATCGTCAGCAAGATAATCGACAGTTTCCAGTTTCATGACTTTACTTCTTTTTTATTAGACTGAGCGATGAATTCTATGGATGGCCATGTTGTAAATCAAACTTTAATGAAATGTTTACGCGCAAACGTTTTATTGTTGAGCAGTTTGGCAATATATCAACATAAAAAGTAAGCATCTCCCCGACAAAATAAACAATTGCACACTGTACAATTAAGTGTAATCATAACCACAGATTTCAATTGAAGGATCAATTTCTCTATGAAAAGTACTTCTACCTTATTGGGTTTAACGATTTTCTACGCCGTTGTATTTTTGTTTTCTGCCTTAGAGCCAAGCTCTCGTGCGGTGTGGTTTGCAGAGATCGTTCCTGCCATCGGTATTCTCATTGCCATTTGGGCGCTTTCCATTCGTTACCAATTCAGCAATACCGCTTATGTACTGATGTTTATCTGGCTTTGTCTTCACACCATTGGTGCCAAATACACGTTTGCAGAGGTTCCGTTTGATTGGTTCAACAACTTAATTGGCTCGGAGCGCAATAACTTTGACCGTGTAGCTCACTTCTCGATTGGCTTATACGCTTACCCGATTGCTGAATATCTAATTAATAAGAAAAAGATCAGTGTTGGATTTGCTTGTTGGTTTGCTTTGTTTGCCATTATGTCTTTGGCAGCTGGCTACGAGATCATCGAGTGGTGGTATGCGGAAATTGCAGGCGGTGATGAGGGAATTGCCTTTCTGGGATCGCAAGGCGATATTTGGGATGCCCAGAAAGACATGTTATGTGACACCATGGGGGCGATACTGTCGTTGCTTCTACTGACAACTCAACGTCGACTGGCGAAGCCACTCTAGATAAGGGTTAAAACCCTCTACAATTGGGACCTGTACGATCTGAGCCACCTCATATTCGTGCAGGTCTTTTATTTTGTCTTCGACCAATGCGTATAAGTCTTTGCGTGTCTTAATGATCAACAACCACTCATTATCGCTACACACTTCCCCTTTCCATACATAGTGGCTCTCTATTGCCATGGTCTGTATACAAGCAGCAAGTTGCCCTTCCAACAAACCTTTGATGATCTCGTCTCGGTTCTTCTGCGTGCCTGCGGTACTCAATACCATGCAGTATTCATGTTGTTCACTCATAACTGACTCTTATTTCATCGTCACCTTGCCGCCAATCATCTTGTAGGCAGGTGTTCCTCTTACTAATGTGTCTCTTGCAAACTCTTGTTCACAACCTGGGCAAATGCAAGGTGTGTTGGTGAAGTCTTCAACAATGCGTTCTTTAAAGCACTTCACTAATGCCCCTTTACCGCCTTTGCGATATTTAAACAGCTGCGTTTTACATTTTGCACAAAATATCTCGACTGTTTTGGTCGGTTGCTTCTTATTCGGTTTCGCCATCTTTCTCTATCTTCGGTTTTACCCACACGGTACTGAAATCAAACCAACCTAAGGCGTTACATTTGGCGTTTTGCAGCGCACCGCTGTGGTCTTTGTTCACGCCTAACCAACAGTGGAACATCGGGATCACTTGGCAGCTCTTTACCAGTTGTCTGCCTAACTCTCGGGCAGGAAAATCCGTGTGTTGCCCTGCTCTCCATTGATCCACCAGCGTTGACCAACCAGAGAAATCATAACCCGCACTAAATTTATCAATATCGCTGTAATCCAACAGCCAGCCAGCAAGTGCATCGTTACGGTTGGTCGCAATACCCATTGCTTTGATCCAAATATCCACTTCTTCTGGTGAAGGCGGCTGAGTATCGTAACGAATGAACTCCACATCAATTCCATGAGGCTTGAGCAAGGTTTTGATCGCTTTAGCGATAACAGGAAACATAGGGTGTTTCTTTTGGTAAGCGACACAAATGGTTTTCTCTTTCTGGGGCGCGTCACCGGACATTGTCGGTTTAAGATCAATCCAACCAGGCTTTAATCCAAATGCTTGCAGCACTCCTAGTTCAATGACCTTGTCTTGAGGAACATGGGAATACACTTGGTAGCTATTTAAGGTTTGACTCAAAAACTCCGCCCATCTTGGGTCTTTTGCTATACCTGTATTTTTATTCAGTAGGAGGAACGTGCAGCCGGGATCGAGCTCGACTTCATCCGTCGACGCTTGTTTGTCCATTTGTGGCTTAGTCAAACTTGGGTACACCATCGACGAGTAAGCTTCGTCGATCACCCACACTTCAACTTGATCCAAGAGTGGACGCAGAGCAAAGTAGCCATCAAACGCCGTGAGAATTAAGCGTTTGTCATCATTGACTTTAACTTGGAATGGCCCTGTGCCGATTGGCTTTCTATCGAATTCTTCTGAACGTAAGTTGCTTGGCAGTAAGACTTTGGCTTGTGACTCACTCAATGCGAGTGGCAGGTACTTATCAGGGCGTACTAAGTGGATATCTACCGTCCAAGGCTCTGGAGAGATAACCTTTTCTATATGAGAGAATAAATTGAGTTCGCTTAACGCCCCAATACTTTCGATAACGCAATCTGTTGTCAGGAGTTCACCATTATGAAAACGAACCCCACGACGTAGATAGAAGCGCCAATGTGTATCTGAAAGTGCTTCCCAGTAATGCGCTAAATCGGGTTGAAGCTGCTCGTTGTCGTCGAGTTTTGTAAGGCCACTGAACACCTGACGCGCGATATGCTGCTCTGAGCGGCGCATTGGCTTTTGCGGGTTCAACATAGAAAGCGGTCTGTAGTAAGGCAAGCGAACGACCTGCTCACCTTGTCGATGTTGCAGACCTAAATAGCCCTGAATAACCTGAGTGAGCTTAGCTGCATCGTTGTCGAGCGCTTCAAGGGCTTGACCTATTTTCCCTTCGTCTAAGTAACGACGTGCAAGATTCTCACTTACATCGCTACGGTTGCGCTTGAAGATCAGTTTAGAAAGCTTGCCTCGACCTGCGGCAGGATGCCATTCGATCCACCCTTCTTCCTCTAGTTTATTGAGGACGATTCGAGCGTTTCGACGAGTACAAAAGAGTGCTTCGGTAATGTCTTCGAGTTGAACATCGGTATCATTACCAGAAAATTTTTCAAACAGCGTTTCGAACTGAACGCGTAAACGAGGGCTACTCATAAAGAGGAAATTTTAGTTTTCATAACGATAAACTAAGTTTCCTCATTTTTTGTGAAAAGTGCAAACTCAGACGTGCAAATTATTGAATGTCGATGCCAATTTCTTGCGCCAGTTGGCGTAATTGATCTTCATCGTCGAGTTTGATCGACCATTTCGTTTCCGCACCGTGAGCCAAAACAACATTCGCTCCACGTCCAAGTAGCTGAATTGCATCAGTTTGTGCTTGCAAAGTAACCATCGCGCTACCCGTAAGTTTGATAACAATTTCACGCTGCGTTGCTATGATTTTTCCTAAAGAGAATTCAATGACCATATGAGTATTCTCTTACTGAACTTGTTTTTCTTTCGGATGTTTTACTGCGATCGTCAAACGGCTCGTACAAACCAAACGTTCGCGTTCATCGGTGATTTCGATTTGCCACACTTGAGTAGAAACGCCCAAATGAACAGGTTTTGCGGTACCAATAACATGGCCACTGCGCATCGCACGAACATGGTTTGCATTGATGTCCAAACCAACACAGTAACTGCCTTCCTCCACACAGAAATTCGCAGCTAGTGAACCGAGTGTTTCCGCAAGTACAACAGACGCACCACCATGCAACATACCCAATGGTTGGTGCGTAAAGCTGCACACCGGCATGGTCGCGCTTAGCGAATCATCAGTGAAATCGGTATAGACGATTTGCAGATGCTCCATCATGGTATTTTTTGACGTGGCGTTAAGAATGTCTAAGTTAATTGGCTTTTTCCAAATACTCATTTTTCGCTCTTATCTCGTCCTGTATCACACATGACGATTTATCTATGAAAAGTGCGCCTAGCATAGTCCTGATCGCATCGCGACTTCAAGGTCAAACGCAAGTCTCAACGTGATCAACATAATGACTTAACGTTTCTTTACTAAGCGTTATACTATTGGTACAAAACAAAAAATATTTATATGGACCCCGCTATGAGAACATGGATTAAAGCCTCAGTACTTTTGACCGTTGCAGGTCTAACAGCGTGTAGCTCTTCGCCCACTGGCCGTAACCAAATTTTGATGTTTTCCGACCAAGAGATGTCATTGCTCGGCGCAAAGTCATTCGATCAAATGAAGAAAGAGATACCAATTAGTAAAGACAAAAAGACCAATGCCTACGTTCAATGTGTTGCGAAACAAATCACCGACACGATTCCGCCTCAAGCAGGCTTCAAAGAATGGGAAGTGGTTGTGTTTGACAGCCCTCAAGTGAACGCCTTTGCTTTACCGGGTGGTAAAATTGGTGTTTATACCGGCTTATTGAAAGTAGCGAAAAACCAAGATCAACTTGCAACGGTAATCGGTCACGAAGTCGCACACGTTTTAGCTGATCACAGTAATGAGCGTTTGTCTCAAAGCCAGTTAGCTAATGCAGGGCTATCGCTTGCTAATGTTGCAATCGGTGCGTCTGAATACAAACAATACCAACAGATGACAATGGCGGCGCTCGGTGTCGGTGTTCAATACGGTGTGATTCTTCCTTATGGACGAACGCAAGAATCTGAAGCCGATATTGTTGGTCTTGGATTTATGGCAAAGGCCGGCTTCGATCCTAACCAGAGTGTCGATCTTTGGAAAAACATGAGCGTTGCAGGTGGTGCTCAACCACCAGAGTTTTTCTCAACTCACCCATCGCACAGCACTCGTATTAGAGATCTACAAGCAACCATTAAAACGCTGCCAGCGTCTAACGTTAAAGCTCCTAAGTGTGGTTGATTCAAAACCCAAGGCATTCTAGCTAAGAACTGTCCTTAAACTGCAAACAAGAAGAGCTCCATTTTCGGAGCTCTTTTTATTCGTATCTGTTTTTACTTATTACGTCTACGTACCTAAGATCTGCAAAGGCAAGCTTAACAAGCTGTCTCCTAACCCAGCAAAGTACCAAATGATGGCAATAAAGCCACCAATGGAAACCAAGTACCAAGCAAACGAGAACAGTTGCCCATATCGGGTTAATGGCAGTAAATGGCTGTGGTGTCGAGTTCGCCATTCCATCACCACTTCTAGCATCCCCATCAATAGCAAGAAACCAAGCAACGTTAAGCCGAACGTATAACTGATGTAGATGCCGAGCAAAGCCGTGACAATACTCCCCGCCAAACCAATCCATGTATTCATTGAAAAGGTAATACTTTTAAGAACATGTCCACCGTCTAATGGCAGAATTGGCAGCAAATTGAAGAGGTTTAGCAAGGCGTTAAACACAGCAAGGCCCGCAAAGATCATCTCCCCTGTCATCCAATATAAGACGGTGAATAGAATGCTGAGGACTAACCCAAAGAACGGTCCCATGATGGAGATAACCACATCTTGCCAACGTGTGTTTATCTTTTCATCGCTTAGCGCTAAGCCCCCCAAAAATGGGATAAGATAGATGCCTTTGGTCTTCATACCAAAGTACTTCATTGCTCGGATATGGCCATATTCATGGAAAACCAAACAGGCCACCAATGCAAGGGCGAACTCAATCGAAAACAGCCATGAGTATGCCGCAAGACTTGCAGAGGCTAACGCCACCTTAATGACCTTCGCGCTTTTCAACGCTTTCATGCCGAGCGACACAATACCAATTAGACTAAAACGCTTTTCTGTCGGTGGCGGTTCGACCGGTACTTGGCGTTCGATGTCTTTTTCGTCACGAGTCCCTTCGACAACCAGTGAGTCATTTACTGTCGCTTGATACTTAAAATCAAATGGTTGCCAGTTTAGTTCACAGCTCAATTGGCAATGTAAAACGTCCTCTCCAGCAGTGAGCTTGAACTCATGCTGTGTCTTGCCTGAGTCATCATCACTCGCAGCAATCTGCGATACTAACGTGTTATCCCAATACAGTTGTTGCCAACCTGCCATAGAGCCTTCAAGCCTGAGCGACCTTCCTAAAAATTCAATGTGTAGTAATTCCAACGCGATTTCCAATGCGATAAACACAAAGTGCGAATTATGCCTGCAATGGCATCGAACGAAAAGCATGTTAACAACACGTATTTGATTAGCTTTTAACCATAAGATTTACAAAACAACTCTGGTCATACCATTCTTTACAAAAATATCACCATAATACATGGCCTTATTAATTGCGGTTTGACCTATGCATCAAATTTAAAACGCAATATACGTCTGATCTTTGACAAGTTAATAAACATACAATTAACATTATATTTACATTGCAGTTGTAAATCGAACCGACAGCAACTGGTGTAAAAGGCACACAACAAATACAAAGACTTCGGTCTAATATAATGACACCCTAGGAGGGTCAAGGATGAACAAGAAGCACTGCTCTCTGCTTACAATTTCAATATTGTTTGCGTGTAATGCCCAGTCTGCGGGCTTTCAGGTGGCCGAACACTCGGCTTCTGGTCTTGGTAGAGCATTTTCAGGTGAAGGCGCAGTAGCCGACAATGCGAGCGTATTAGCACGTAACCCAGCTGCGATGACACTTTTTAAAGAAGCTCAATTTTCAGGCGCGCTATCTGTCGTCGATCCTGAAGTTAACGTCTATGACACTTTCCATAAAGAACACGCGAATGACGTTGCCCCACTACAAATCGTTCCGGCTGGCTACTACATCAGCCCAATCAACGACAAATGGGCTTGGGGTATTGGCATGTTCACCACCTACGGCGTCGCGACCGATTACCCAGATGACATTTCTGCGGGTGACATGGCGGGTGATACTTCCCTACTTTCGGTTAACATTAACCCGAATATTGCTTACCGCATCAACGAACAATTTAGCGTTGGTGGTGGTATTAACATTGTTTACGCACACGCAGAGCTTACTCGCCACAAAGGCTCATTGGCGCCGTTATTTGGCCCAGGAAGCAAAAAATCTGACAACCTAATCGGCATGGAAGGCGATACTTTCGCTTTCGGTTGGAACATTGGTGCCCTTTACGAATTGAATGAAAACAACCGTTTTGGATTCGGCTACCGTTCCAAAGTGGATCTAGACTTCGATGAGGGTGAATTCAGCAGCTATGACTCTGGCATCGCTAATGCGTCAAAAGTCGATGGACGCTTACAAATCTCTCTTCCATCCATTATTGAATTGTCTGCATTCCATCAATTAAATGATAAATGGGCTATCCACTACGGATGGCAACAGACAGACTGGAGCACATTTAAAGAGCTAAAAGCAACCAGCAAAGACTGTGTTGACGGCGTGTGCTTCTTTAAACCTGAGAAATATGAAGACAACAACCGTTACTCCTTCGGTGGTACATACACACTAAACAATCAATGGACACTTCGCGCTGGTATCGCATACGACGAGCAAGCAGGTGAAGCAACATTGAGTATCCCTGATAGCGACCGTTTCTGGTACAGCGCAGGCGTGACTTATGCAATGAAAGAGAACCTAACCTTCGATGCAGGTTTTGCTTTTGTTAAGAGTAAGTCTGGCTCGTTCACTGAAACCAACGCAGCGGATCAAGAGATCACATTCGACTCAGAAGGTACTGCTTACATCAGTGCTGTTCAAGTGAACTACACCTTCAAATAATCAGGATTAACGGAGTAAACCAATGAAACACACGTTTAAACTATCACTGCTTTGTTCTGCAATCCTACTTGCAGGTTGTGGTGACGATACCTCTAGCTCAGGCACATCTGATACCGTCACGTTTGAGCCGGCAGTTCAAGCGCTTCTTGACCGTAACACTTCTATCAGCTTTACACTTCAAGGTGCCAACGCAGATGTTCCTGCGCCATCTTACCTATTGATGGATACAACAGACGGAACACTTGGTCTTCCTACCGGTGGTGATGATGCTCTAACTAACCCGTTAGCGGCAATGAACACGATGGATGGTTGGTCAACATCAATGCCAATCGTGCTTAACTTTAATGGCGACGGCTTCTCAGATGGTCTTGTGACGTCTGGCGTTAGCGTTATTAAGATCAACCAACGCTTGACTGACTGGGATGGTGCTTCAAACCCAATTGAAAAAGTGCTAACACTTGGCAAAGATTTCATTGTGCAAGCAAGCGGCAACTCGCTTTACATCCAATTCATAAATTCTCTTGATGAATCTGGTGAATACATTTTCGCAGTGACTCAAGCGATTCAGGATGTTAACGGCAACCCTATCGGCACTTCAGGCAGCTACGCGACAGGTAAATCAAAAGAGATTGTCTACGAGACTGGTGACCTAGCTTCAGTACAAGCGGCAACAACCGCTGTAGAAGGCATTTTCGGTCTAGCAAGCGTGAACCCAGCGGACATCGTTTACTCTTCATGGTTTAGCACCCAGTCTGTCGGCGATACGCTTGCTGCAGTAAAAGGCGTGACAGCAACAGGCTTTGCTACAGGTGCAAATACACTAAACACGGTTTACAAGAACGATGCGAATGAAGGTTCTGTAGATTTAGCAACAGCATACACAATGACATTGGGTACAACGCAAGACTTTGTTACTGCACTAGATGCCGATGAAGACTTCAACAAATACATCAGCGATCTGGATGCCGCTAAGACGGCAATCAAAGGTTTGTACGCTGGCGCAGCTGTCGATGTGAATGTTACTCAGGGTGTGGTGCGACTACCGCATTACCTAGAGAAAGGCGCAGACTGGAACATGCAGCCTATGGTTTCTGCAATGCCTAGCCTAGCGAAGCTAAGTGCTGCCTTGGCAGATCCTGCTGAGCAAGCGAACATGGTTCAACAGCTCTCTACTGGTGTCTTTGCTGATGATCCTGTTGATGTGACTAAGCTAGCAACCGATCCAACCGAACAGCTGAAACTGGTTGGCTCTACGCTGTTCCTTTCAGACGGCACTCAACTCGATAGCGACCGCATTATTACTCGCTACTCTCCAGTACCAGTGGTTAAGTCACTAGAAGACGTTGAGTTCCTACTCTTTACGCCAGAAACTGGTACTCCTACAGATGTTGTGATTTACCAACACGGTATTACGTCAGCCAAAGAAAATGCTTACTCTTTTGCGTTCAACATGGTGAAAGCCGGTGTTGCTGTTATCGCAATTGACCTGCCTATCCACGGTACTCGTAGCCTAGATGACCAACGCTCAGCAAATGCGGATGTACTGGCTTACCTAAACCTGTCTAACCTAGCGGTAGCGCGTGACAACCTTCGCCAAAGCGTACTTGATGTTCTTGGTCTACGTGCAAGCTTAGTTGTTTCAGCGCAAGCTGGCCTCCTAGCAAGCAGTCCGCTTCAAGGTTTTAACCCAATGATGGGTTCAAAAGTCAAGATGCTTGGTCACTCATTGGGTGGCATCGTTGGTACTTCTGCTGTAGCAGCGGCGAACAACACATTAGGTAGCCCAACGGCAGACGCACTGTACACATTCAGCGGCGCATCAATTCAAAACGCAGGTGGCCAAATTGGTAACCTACTGCTTGGTTCGTCTAACTTTGGTCCACAGATCAAACACAACTTGGCTTATGCAGCATCAACTGAGTACGCGAGATATGCTGATGCATCTTGTGCAGAGCTATCAGATAAAGCGTGTTACGAAGCATTTGAGCAAGTAGCAACAGAAGCACAGTTAGCGGCACTTGAGTCTGGCTTCTCTAGCTTTATCTACGCTGCACAGACGACGCTAGATACGGTTGATCCATTTACTAACGCAAGTGACCTAATGGCTTCAGGTTCGCTATCAACACCATTCTTTATGACAGAAGTCGATGGTGACGATACTGTGCCAAACAACGTAGCCAATGCACCGTTTGCGGGTACTGAACCTCTAGCAGCGAAACTAGGACTAACAACTGTGAACAGTTCGAGCACGACCGTGGCTCCTTCTGCGAGCTTTGTACAGTTCAATGCAACTGCGACACACAGTACATTCGCTTCTCCTGGCGGTACGTTAGCGGACCTAGATCATCATGTAGAGATGCAGATGGAAAATGCTGACTTCCTAATGGACGATATGCTAACGGGTGTAACTAATACTGCTGTACTTAAGTAAGCATCGTTACTAAACCAAAGCCCAGTTTCGACTGGGCTTTTTCGTTTCTGTTCTATTCAAACCCACTCATATTTCCTCTGCTATAGTTAAAACGTTGTCTTTGTCTAACTTACTTGTTTAAAAAGGAAAACTTTATGCGCGTATTGACCGTTATTGCCACTGCACTGCTTCTTGCCGCTTGCGGCAGCAGCCAATACCTAATGTCAACGAATGAAGGGAAAATCATTACCTCTTACGGCAAGCCGGACTTAAATGAAGATACTGGCATGTACGAATATGAGGACGTGGATGGCAAAGAAATGAGCATTTCGAAAGACCAAGTCGTGCAGATTATTGAACGATAAAACGACATGCCCTCTGAAAATCAGGGGGCACTTTCCATTCATTTTGAATAACTTTACCCTTCAGCAATAATATTCATCAATGCAACTGATTCATCATTCAAAACAATCAACACCCTTATTTATATTCTAGATATTATTTGTTTAGCCAATATTTTACATCTTCACCTCTTTCAGGTTGGAATATTGTAAAATCTCGCCTTTAATTCTCTAACACCCTTTTATTTCTCAGGATAAAGTGGATAATACCGCCACCAAAAAACATTACTAAGGTGAGTCCTTATGTCTATCGAAGCTACTCTGCTTGCTCGCTGCGAGTCAAAATGTGAACTGTGTTCTTCTAAATCTCAACTAACAGCATTTGCTGTTCCACCACACGGTAACGTGACGGTTGATACTGCTATCATGGTTTGTGATAAGTGTCTTGGTGAGATCGAAGATCCTAAAGACATTAACCACTGGCGCTGCTTGAACGACAGCATGTGGAGTCAGGTTCCTGCGGTACAAGTAACTGCATGGCGCCAACTTACTCGCCTAAACACAGAAAGCTGGGCTCAAGACGCTCTTGACATGATGTACATGGAAGAAGAGCAAATGAACTGGGCTATGAAAGGTATGTCTGCTGACGATAAAACTGTTGACTGCAACGGCACTGAACTTAAGAAAGGTGACGATGTAACAGTAATCAAAGACCTACCAGTTAAAGGTACAAACCAAGTAATCAAACAAGGTACTGTTATTCGCGGTATCAGCCTTGGTGATGACCCTAAACTTGTTTCAGGTAAGGCAAACGGTGGTCAGTCAATGTACGTGATCGCTGAGTACTGCCGTAAGAAGTAATCTCAACATTACTTTCGAATTAAACGGGGTTCCAATCAGGACCCCGTTTTCGTTTCTGATGTTCCGCACCTTTCGGTTAGCTAACTCGCTACTTATCTGCCCACTTACTCGGCCTATCCTTTTCCGTTCGTCACTTTCGCTCATCGCTATTTTCATTTAAGGTTCAACCAGGAAGAATTTAGATGGATTGTAGTATGAAGAAGTTAACCATCCTTGACGGCGGTATGGGAAGAGAACTGAAACGCATGGGAGCCCCATTCTCTCAACCACTTTGGAGCGCACAAGCTCTGATTGAATCGCCAGAATTCGTTTACCAAGCGCATAACAATTTTATCCACGCTGGCGCAGAGATCATCATCGCCAACAGTTATGCCTGTGTGCCATTCCACCTTGGACAAGCACTTTACGACCAGAAAGGCAGTGACCTAGCACGCTTTGCAGCCCAAATTGCTCGTGAATGTGCAGATAAGTCATCGACACTCGTTCAAGTAGCAGGTTGTATTCCACCAGCGTTTGGTAGTTATCGACCAGATCTGTTCGAACCCAAATTAGGTGAAATCATTTTCAGGACTTTGTTTGAAGCTCAAGAGGATTACGTTGATCTTTGGTTAGCGGAAACCATTTGCAGCCTAGAAGAGCTAAAGTGTTTACAAAGAGTCTTCACAAGTAGCACCAAACCTACTGCGTATGCCTTTTCTTTAAATGATGACTCATTGGAAACCGCGCTGTTGCGTTCTGGGGAAACCGTGATCCAAGCCATTGAGCATGTTGCACAAAGTGCAGATAACACCAATACCATCAGTGTTTACTTTAACTGTTCAGTACCTGAAGTAATGGCAAAAGCTGTCAGTGATACCAAAGCAGTTTTAAACCAACATAAGCTCGATATTGAAATTGGGGTATACGCGAACAACTTCACCGCAATCAAATCTAACCACGAAGCCAACAGCGCATTACAATCGATGCGTGAACTCTCACCAGAGGAATATCTAACTTTTGCGCAAGAATGGCATCAGCGCGGGGCTACCATTATAGGTGGATGCTGCGGTATTGGACCAGAACACATCAAAGCGCTTTCGGATTGGAAGGCGTCCCTCTAGTTCGCTTATCGAATCTCACCCGCGACAGTCTGAACACGATTAAAGGTCCCCGGCTCAGTCACCCACGCAGCAACAGCATCAATGTTCTTGATGGGTTGATTGAGCTTGAACATCCACTCTCCGTTCTTTGAGCGACCTTGTTGCTTCTCTAATGCGACAAAATCATGTTCTAGTACTTTACCTCTGTTTTCACCGCGCTTAACCGGTGTGGTTTCATTACTTGAGAGAAACACAATCGTTGCGTCATACGTGCCATTCTCTTCAAATCGTAGAGTGAATTGGTTGCCAGAGCGCTCTAGTGCTAGTGATTGGGCTTTCTCGTTGTCGTTGCTGGGTAATACGCGCTTGCGCCAATTGAAGAATCCGCGCCATTCTTCACTATCAACGACAAATGCCGGAGTATAGACACTCCCTACCGCACCATAAGCACGATACAAACGTTGCAGTTGCGAGAATTCAGGCTTTGCGAATTTGTCTTTCCAGCCAAGATAGTCCCAATAGTCAACGTGGTAGGCAACGGGAATGTACTTTCCCCACAAATCAGGGTTGGATTCAAACGTAGAAAGGTATTTGTCCGCTGGTGGACAACTTGAGCAACCTTCGGAGGTAAACAGTTCTATCACTTGTGCGGGCTGTCCTTCATGAACCCAACTTTGTGATGCTGAAAGACTGGTAATAGCAACAAGTGCAATCGCGTTAATCATAGACAGCTCCTTTTCTTTGATACTGACTATGACCGTGCTAGCGACAGATAGCTTTCAATGCGGTTTTAGATGTGGCGATTTCAGATACAAAAATGCCGGCGATTAAGCCGGCATTTCGAATTCGCTTTCCATTCAGATTAACGGTACATACCGATGTCTTTCTGAATGTGTGCAGATAGGTCTTCTGCGTAGTAGCTGCGAGGTGCAGAGTTGTCTACGAAAAGAATATCTAGTAAGTGAGCAATCAATCCTTTGAAGTTAACCGCGTAGGTCTTCTTATCCATAGAGGTTGGTAAAGCTACATTTGTCATTTGCATTGCTTGTGCCATGATTGCCTCTCTTTAAAAGCAGTAAATTGTTTTGTTGGTTGTATATTAGTCATTTTTTCTCTGAGCAAAAAATGACAAAATTTGGTTATTCAGATTAGTTTTTCTTATAAAACAATTCCGTTACAAACCATAAGAATACAAAATCCAACTAACCGCATATTTATTCAATAAAGCGAATCTTTAGTTGAATAACTTGGATTTACACAGGTAAATCCAAGTTTATTTGCAACATTTAATTAACCAAATAATCTTTTGAAGGATTTTGAATTTACAAAATACTTAAGAGTTTTGATTAGTAATTTTAACGCTAGAGCTATTGGTTTCTTTGTTCCTATAGATAGAAGCAATAACCGCTGTCGTCATCACTGTCACTAGGAAAGTTAATGACCAAACCGTTGGGATTTCGTATTGCGTGCCAACCAGTAGCATCTTCACACCAATGAACATCATGATCACTGACAACGCTGGTTTTAGGTACACAAACTTGTCCAACATTGCTTGCAGTACAAAGTACAGAGAACGTAAGCCAAGCAGAGCAAACACGTTAGCCGCTAATACCAAGAATGGTTCACGCGTTACTGCAAAGATTGCAGGAATCGAATCTAGTGCGAACATCACGTCCATCACCGCAATCACACCAACAACGATCAACATTGGCGTTGCAACCCACTTACCTGCTTGTTTCAAGATCAAGTGGTTACCTTGATACTCTTCTGTCACCGGTAAGAATTTACGAATGAACTGCTCTGGGTATGGGTTCACCTCTTCTTCTTCGCCTTTATCTCGCGCCAGTTTAATACCTGTCCAAATTAGGAATGCTGCGAATAGGTAAAGTACCCAATGGTATTGAGCAAGTAATTGAGCACCTACTGCGATCATGATTGCACGCAGAACCAATGCACCAATCACACCCCACAATAGAGCGCGTGGACGCAAATGCTCAGGCACCTTGTATTGCGCAAAGATGATTGCGAACACAAACAAGTTATCGACACTTAACGATTTCTCAAGCAAGTAACCGGTTAAGAATGATATGGTCGCTTTTTCGTGCGTATAAACGCTATGAGGCGCGTAATAATCCCAAAAGAAATAGATAGAGCCTGCAAAGACAAACGCTAATAAGAACCAGAATACGCTCCAACCAATTGCTTTTTTCATGGTAATCACGCCGCCACGAGTCTGATAGATATCGAGAGCGACTAAAACCAAAGTAAATAGGCCGAATACACCGTACATTGTCAGTGATTCTTGCAGTGGAACAGACTGGGATAATTGGGTGGTATTTTCGATAAGAGACATGCTTCCTCCCATGCGGAAGGACATTATTCGGGCTGACCTTCCGCAAACAATACAAACCAACAGTCACATTACCCATGTGTCTGCTAGTCAATGAATGCGTTGGTCTCGTTGAAGTGATCACATGACGAATCAAGTGACACCTTTATTTACCGGATAAGCTGATGCTTAACGAGATGACGATAAATAAACTTGCGCTAACTACTCCCCAAACGCCGCCATCATACCCCTGCTTACGTCGATATCCAACAAAAAATCGTTATCGATAACAACAAAGAATTTTGTGAAGAATGTTTATCAACGTCATGAATTTGAAGCGGTTCAGATACAAAAAAGGAGCACTTATGCGCCCCTCATTTGTTGAATAGTCGGTCTTTAAAAACCAGTTAACGGTACAAAGTAAACCAGTGTTGACCAAACTGCGACCCAAGCAACGACAACCGCTGCGTCAGCCCAATCTTTTTTCCACATACTCTCTTCCCTCTTAATCGCATGTGCATCAGGAAAAGAGCAAAAAGGATACCAATAACGGTTATTGATTCTTCTGCGAGTAAAGTTTGTGACCTTGGTTCAAACAGTTTGGTTCATCCGTAAGTAATTCAATAAAGCAATCCGCCATAGAAAGGTTGCTGACGAAGCCTTCGCCTTTCATATCCAGCAGCGCCTCATAGCCCTCTTTGCCTTTCATGGTATAAGCAGACGAAGCACCACGATACCAAGCCTCATCGTCAATCTGACACCAACGCTTACCATCAAAAATTTGCAGGTTTTTAATACGTTGGCCTTTTGGAGCGTCTGCTTGGTATTCAAAATTCAAGTTATGTGTGTATGGGTAGCTGCCAGAACCGGTACCTTCAACGCCGTTGTTCAGTGCATTATTGATCGCGCCTTCTAATGCTAGGCGAACCACTTTACCCTGCACGTCATAACAACCGATTGGAACGGCAAATGGCAACAATCGTCCGGCAACATCTGCCACAGTAATATTTCCCGGATTGAGAGAAGTACGCACGCCTCCCGCATTATGAATTGCAAATTGAACGTTGTGGCCACGCTTGTTAAGCGCATACAAGAAAGAGTGTGCGACTGCCGGAGCAAGTTCGCTTCCACCAAATTCATCAGGAACACGCACATGACGTTTCTTCTCTGTCACATTGGCAATCACTTGTGACTGAAGCTTACGTACTCTCGGGATGTACTTATCGCTTAAGATCGCTTGTGTCTCTGGGTGCTTTTTACAAACGACCACGTTTGGTTGACCATGAATAAAGTCACATGCTTCTTCGAACACACCTTGGTCAAGCTGCTCATTTAGTGTCGAGTCCCAGAAAATTCGTCTTCCGAGTAGCAACTCATTTTGACCACTTAACATGTTCGCTTTGCCGTTTTCATCAAATTCAAGGACACAATGCCCCATGGTCAATGCGTGATAACCGGCTTGGACAACATAAGTATCGTTGACTTTAACACCATAAGGGTCGTCTTCGCCCAAACCGATTGCCGCAAAGTTACCTTGTAACCTATGGCTATGGCCTCCCACAATAATACCAATGCCATCCACTTGCGCTGCGAGCTCTAAATCCCCTTCATAACCTAAGTGACTCAAAAGGATGATGTTTTTGATGCCCGTTTGATGAATTTGCTCAACAGTATGTCTTGCCGTTTCAATAGCAGAGATGAATGGCGTATCGGCATCTGGGTTGGCAATGTCACTCATCTTGTCGATAGACAGACCAAAGATGGCAACTTTCTCTCCGTGAAACTCTTTCACCAGATATTGCGCGCTTTGAGTTGTCGTATCGAAGCTCAATACGTTATTGCAATCGCCCATGCGGTGATCTTTTGTTGGCAATTCATTTGATAGGTCCCAGTTACCGGCAAGCAACGGGAAGTTGGTACGCTGACAAAACAAAGCAACGGGCTCATTACCCATATCCAGCTCATGATTACCTAAAGCCATCGCATCGATGTTTAGCGCGTTTAATAAGTCGGCGTTTGCTTTGCCTTTAAATAACGAAAAATACAACGTGCCTTGGAAACAGTCGCCAGCATGAAGAAACAACATGCCCTGACCTTGGCGTAGAGCATCATCGCGAAGCTGCTCTACGCGCGTTGCAATACGTGAAAATCCACCAGCGCTCACGTAAGGCTCTAGTGTACGTTCGTTATCAATATTGAGTTTTAGCTGTAATGACGTTGGCTCAAAGTAGGAATGAGTGTCATTGATGTGTGCCAGTTTGATTCTGACTGGCTTATGATTTTTATTCATTGTCATCTTCTCTCTTTTCATTCCTTTTAATTATTAGAACTGAATCATGACAGAATCATGAATTTTATGAAACAGAGAAATTGTCATTTCATTTTAACGTGATCAAGATTCATCTTACGTACGAATTTGAAAGTGACTGTACGCCTCAACGGTCTGTATTCATAGGTTGATTGCTCTTAAATTTGTGAACTGAGCTTAACTTGCCTAAATCAATTTCATATATGCTTAGGAGAAGCAAAAGAACCCTCGATAATTCAAATAATTGCAAGGAGGAGTGAGATGAGACTAGAACGCATCGAAATCTCTGGGTTTAGAGGCATCAAACGCCTTTCACTCTCTTTTGACGAGCTGACAACTCTGATCGGCGAAAACACTTGGGGTAAGTCTTCCCTTCTTGATGCCCTATCCCTCGCACTGCCAGCTAATGGCTCGCTTTATCAATTTGAAATGACGGATTTTCACGTCGATTACGCCATTTCTCATCCACAGACGCAACACCTTCAAATCGTCTTGTGTTTCAAAGCTCAAGATAAGCAAGAGGTTAACGCCGGGCGCTATCGCCGGATCAAACCAACTTGGTGTGTAAATGCTGATAACGAGAACGTCATTTACTATCGCTTAAGTGCGACGCGCGATGGGCACCATATTACCACCAAATATGCATTTTTAGACTGTGATGGTGAACCTAAGCAGCTTCATCATTCAGAAAAGCTCGCAATTGAGTTGATGACGTTACACCCAGTGATCCGATTACGCGATTCGCGTCGATTCCCTCAGCCCAACCACATTAACGGTGAAAATAAAAACGCCCGCATTGAGAAGCGCATTAACAATACATGCCGTCGCTTGTTTGCCATGCCTGGCCATGTAAATAAAGGTGAAGTACGAAGCAGCTTAGATTCAATGCAAACCTTAGTGGAGCATTACTTCGCTTTCAGAAGCGTAAAAAAAGGCAACCCTCGAAAACCACGCGATGGACTTTTTTACGCCAGCCCTTCTTCAGACAAAGGCTTACCACAGTTTTTGAAAGAGACAAACAACAAACAATCACGTCTATTGTTAATGGGCTTGCTTAATGCTTACCTTCAAGCAAAAGGACCGACCGATTTAAGACGTTGTGCTCGACCGATTTTGATCATCGAAGATCCAGAAGGACGTTTGCACCCTACCCATCTCTCTCGTGCTTGGAGCTTGTTGCAACTTCTTCCGATGCAGAAGATTCTAACGACAAACAGTGCACGATTGCTTGGGTCGGTTCCTCTCGCCTCTATACGTCGTTTAATGCGTCTGTCTGACCGTACCATTGCAAAATCACTCAACACGAATCGATTCAGTGTCGATCAATTGCGTCGCATTGGCTTCCATATCCGTTTTCACCGTGCTGGTGCTTTATTTGCACGCTGCTGGCTTTTAGTCGAGGGCGAAACCGAGGTTTGGTTGTTCAACGAATTAGCACGTCAATGCGGGTATGATTTGGCCGCAGAGGGCGTGCAGATTGTTGAGTTTGCTCAATCGGGATTGAAATCACTGGTCAAAGTTGCGAAGGAATTCGGCATTGATTGGCACGTGGTGACAGATGGAGACCCTGCAGGTAAGAAATACGCCCATACTGTTCGCGCACACCTGGAAAATGACCAAGAACGTCATCGATTAACAGAACTTCCAGACAGAGACATTGAGCACTTCCTTTACAACAATGGCTTTGAATTATTCTTTAAGGACATTATCAAAGTTCCTCATGATCATCCCATGCCCGCCAAGAAAGTCGTGAGTCGTGTTTTGAAAAAACAGGCTAAGCCAGATTTAGCCTTAGCGATAGTCGCAAACTGTGAAGAGAGAGGCATGGAATGCATTCCTGTACTCCTTCGCTGGACGCTTAAACGCGTGGTAACCATGGCAAATGGCAACACGTGACAACTCGAAGACAAAAAAAAGCACACCAATTGGGTGTGCTTGTATCAAGAATCAGTAATTTTGATTAACGGTATTGAGCGGGATAAGTCTCAACACACAGCGGATACAAATAAGATCGGGGGTTCACTACTGTACTTGCTCAGCAAGCGAAGAAGTAGCGGCTGATTTCGCATGTAACCAAAGTCCTGTTGCTTTCATTAGGTAACCAAACACGCCACCTAAAATCAGCGATGGCACTACAAGTTGCCAATTGCCGTCTGCAGCAAAAGTCGCGCATGAGCCAATGAAAGTACCAGGGATGTACGCCAACCAAGCTTGCTTAGCTTGAATACACATGAAAAACGCAACCACAGCAGTAATTACATAGCCAAGAATCTCTAGCCCTGCATAAGTCGAACCGTAGATGATCACCATCGCCCAGAAAACACCACTCATGTTGGTGATTAAGCTAATTCCTAAGCCTTTCAAGCCACTTGTCGGGGATGCAAAGTAACTTGTACAACCAAGAAAGCCAGCCCAAGATAATAGGCCTAGGGAGATCGCGATCCAGCCCCACACGCCAGAGAGAATGCCAGTGGTAATAGAGATTGCTAAAAGTGTTGTCATGGTATTCTTACCCGCTTGCTAGTTTCGTACCGTTATGGTTCGAAAACTGCCTTCATACATTGAAATCAGGCAGTCAATACTAGGCATATAGATCGAATACTTCGGTGATTACGATCACATTAAAGTTCATATCGTTTCATTTTTTACACTTTAAATTTGACGCAACCGATAAATCAACAGATTTCGAAAATAACAAAGTCACAATAAATTGGGCAAAACGAGCAATAAATGACAAAAAAGGCCCTGCGATATGCAGAGCCTTTTCTAAGATACGATTATTTTGTTTCGAATATCGCTTTAAAGCACTGAAGGTTTACCCTTCATCATGCGTAAGCCTTCACGCTTAATGCAATCAACCAGCGGGTTTTCCGCCATATCGGCACGCCAGATAAATGACAACGTTCGATCCATCTTTAAATCAGGTACGTTCAATGCAACCAAATCACCGGCTTCGATGTAACGCTCTACATCAAGGTATGGCAGACACGTTAAGTATTGGCCATTCGACACTAAACTTCTAAGTACTGGCACGTGTTCATATTCACGCCATACATCCAAATCTTCAATAAGATGGTGAATTGAACTATCAAAAATCTTGCGAGTTCCAGAGCCGTGTTCACGCAATACCCATTTTGCTTGCTCTAGTTGCGCTAGGCTCACAGACGAGTTACGTGCAAATGGATGGTGAGACGCTGCAACTACGGTAAGATGGTCACGACACCAAATCTCTTGGTGTAAACGGTTGTCATCGCAGCGACCTTCAATAACGCCTAGGTCGTATTTGTAATCTAGAACACCATCAATGACTGCTTGCGTACTTTGCACGCCTAACGAAATTCGCATCTCTGGAAAGTCGTTATCAATGATACTGATAAGGTCAGGAACCAAGTGTTCTGCCGGCGTTTGACTCGCACCTAATCGAATGTGTCCACTCAGCAAATGTTGCTCATAAAATCCCATTTCGATTTGCAGTGCGTCTTGTAACAAACGCTTTGCTTTCGGCCTTAACCACATCCCCCAATGCGTTAACGCCATTTGCTTGCCTTGCCTTTCAAATAAAGGTCTGCCAAGCATTTTTTCTAACTGAGCGAGCGACATACTCGTCGCTGATTGTGTCAGAGCCAGTTTATCTGCGGCCTGGCTTACACTGCCGGTATCTGCAACTGCGTCAAAAACCGCTAATTGCTTAAGTGAGTAGCGCAAAGTTTCCTCCCTAATTGGCGAGTATTCACCATACTCTCGCAACCCCAAAAATACTGCGTTAATACGCAATGAAGTTCATTTTACCTGCCTTGAAAAACTTATCAAATAATTTGATGAGGATTCTAAATATTATCAATTTTACCTGTACCACTCGTCCGCTTAATCTGGATATGCGGTTCGGGAACACCGCAACAAAAAACAATAACACCTTCTCTTTCGAGCGCAGTAAATGCCTCGATTTCATTAACCAAGGAGTTTCTATGGAACCACAAACTAAGGAGTCAATATGGCGGTGACCAGCTCTCAAAATCATCAGTATTTCTCACCAAAAGAAATGATGGCTGAAGCTGAGAAGTTTGCCCTTAGCAAAGCAAACAAAACCAGCGGCATGACACTGGGTTTGGCAATTATGGCAGGCGCATTCATCGGTTTAGCATTCTTGTTTTACATCACAGTGACAACAGGTAGTGCGGACGCTGGTTGGGGGCTTAGCCGTCTTGCAGGTGGTTTAGCATTCAGTATGGGTTTGATACTCATCGTCATTTGTGGTGGTGAGTTGTTTACCAGCTCAGTGCTTTCGAGCATCTCATGGGCAAACAAACAAATCTCATTCGGCAAAATGTTGTCGATTTGGGGCAAAGTTTATGTAGGTAACTTCATCGGTGCGATGTTCCTACTTGCATTGGTAAGCGCTGCTGGCTTGTACCAGATGGATGCGGGTCAATGGGGTTTAAACGCACTAAACATTGCACAGCACAAGCTACACCACACATTGGTACAAGCATTTGCACTGGGCATTCTATGTAACTTATTGGTTTGTCTTGCTATTTGGCTAACGTTCAGTTCTGCAAATGCAATGACAAAAGCAGCGATGACCATCATGCCAGTGGCAATGTTCGTCAGCAGTGGCTTTGAGCACTGTGTAGCAAACATGTTCATGGTACCGCTAGGCATTGTAATCGCGAATTTCGCACCAGAAACTTTCTGGACTTCGGTTGGCGTATCAGCTTCTCAATACGCAGACCTAAATGTTGGCCATTTTATCACTGCAAACTTAATTCCAGTGACTCTGGGCAACATTGTTGGCGGCGCTGTGTTAGTTGGCTTAGCTAACTGGTGTATCTACCGCCGACCAGAACTAAAAGCAGCAAAAATTTCATCCATTACAAACACTACAACACTAACGTCAGTTAAGGAAAGCACTATGAAAAACGCATCAATTGTAAAAGAAATCATGAACCCGAGCCCAGTTACTCTGAGCGTAGAAATGCCAGTTTCAACTGCACTAGATACCCTATTGGACAACAATCTAATCAGTGCTCCTGTTGTTGACATCGACAATCGTTTGGTTGGTTTCTTCTCAGCACACGACGTAATGGTTGAATTGTGGTGCCAAGATTACATCCCAGCTCAAGAACAGAAAGTGGTAGATTTGATGAGCCGTGACGTTGTAGCGATTGACGCTGGTGACCGTTTGGTGGATGTAGTTGAGTTCCTATGTATCGATAAAGAACAACTTTACCCAACAACAAGTATGGGCATGGCGACGCGCTTTACTTCTCTTTCTCTTGAAGAGCGTGCTAAGAGCATCAAAGTAAGCAAGCCACAAGTGCTTCCTGTATTAGAAAACGGTTTGATGGTTGGTGTAGTAACACGTAACGAAGTACTAAAAGCACTACGTCCAGTTTACGGCGAACGTCTAAACCTAGTTGAAGACAAAGTACTAGAAACTGCATAAGACTATTACAACGAATAACCAGCAACTAGCAAGACAAGTTGGCACCAATAAAAAAGCGCTCTATTTAGAGCGCTTTCTTCATTTATGTCGTTAAGAACGAGGTATAGCGAGAGGAGCTAGAAGTTACTTCTTAACACCTTCGATGTGCAGTTCCATATCAACGTAGCTTGAAGAACCCATTACTGGGATTTCAAAATCAGCAAGCTCAAGACGAGTTTGACCAATGAAGCCTGCACGCTCACCACCCCATGGGTCGTTACCTGCACCAACAAATTCCGCTTCGATTGTGATTGGTTTCGTTACACCATGAAGAGTAAGGTCACCCGTTACGTCTAGTTTACCGTCACCTTTGTCTACAACTTTTGTACTCTTGAACGTCGCTTCGCTGTATTTACCTGCGTCGATGAAATCACCGCTACGGATGTGCTTGTCACGCTCAGCATGGTTTGAGTCAAGGCTTGTCGTATCAACCACTACGTTTACTTTAGAGTCAGCGATGTTGTTTTCATCAAAAGAAAAGTCACCAGAAAATGTATTAAAACGACCTTTGATGAAACTGTAACCTAGGTGGCTAACTTTGAAGTTGATTGATGCGTGAGCACCTTTAGTATCGATAACATAATCTGCAGCGTTAGCACCAAATGGTAGTGCCATAGCGATTGCTAATCCTGTAGCGAAAAGTGACTTTTTCATTTTGAAGCTCCTAACATTTTTCTTAATGTGTTGTCTTTATCGATAAAGTGATGTTTGAGTGCAGCAGCAGCATGCAATCCAGCCATTAGGATCACAGCCCAAGCTGCATAAAAGTGGATTTCACCTGCAATGTCTGATTGACCAGGGAATAACTCCCCTGCGCTTGGTACGGTAAACCAGTTAAATACTTCGATACCGCGACCATCAGATGTTGAAATGAGGTAACCTGAAACAAAGATAGTAATAAGCAACAGGTACATAACCCCATGTGCGGCTTTTGCTGCAAATACCTCGTAAGGTTTACCTTCTACTTTTGGTGACGCCGTCACATGTTTCCATACGATGCGACCTAAAGTGAGTATTGCCAGTAAAATGCCCACAGAGCGGTGATAATGTGGTGCGGTTTGGTACCATTCACTGTAGTAGCTTAAATCGACCATCCACAGACCCACAGCAAACAAGCCGATAATGCAAAGCGCTGAAATCCAATGCATCGCTCTCGCCGGCACGTTGTAGTTCTTTACCAGTGTTTCCATCTCACGTTCCTAGATATCTTCCTAAGTTGATGTTGAGCAAGAAACACAACATTAACTTATTTGCCTTGTATGCAACAGATTATTTACCATCCTTTACATCAAACCAATAATACCTTTTTAAACAACTTGTTCGAAAAATTAGAAGGAACTTCAAACCATTTAAAAATCGGACACTTAGAGTTGAACTTCTTGCTCTATCTCATACAGTTCATCCGTCATTTCTAACATGCGTCGTTCGATCACGGTTTTGGCGTCTTCGATGCCCTTGTTGTAGTAGATAGGCGCTAGTTTTTCAGTGATGAAGTCAATCAAAAACTCACTGTCGAACTGGCCTATTTCCACTTCCAACTCGTCTTGCATGTAATCTTGTATAGCTGTCGCCAATGCTTCTTTTTGTGCTCTTTCTAGTTTGATCATATTTTACCTGCGGAACTCTATTCTCAATTTTGATGTTTAGATCAAGAAGTTGCCTATCTAAATTAGTCTATCCTAAAAGGACTATGCTAACCTTTCGCCGTTCTATTTGTTAACCGTTAAGGGATATTCTTTGCTACTCGACTTAGTCATCCAAAGTGTCAATGATTTTCAGGACGATTGTCTCAAACTGTGTGAGAAGCATTATCCTGCGGTGCATAACCAAGGTATGAGTGAACACCACCTCGGCCTCGCATTTGCTCGACGCATGGAGCACACTTTTCGTCACTTTGGTCATAGCAGTGCCATTAAACCTATTGAAGTACTTGATGCCCCCGACCTGCCTCACCACTACCGAATCTCATCTGAAATTGGAACGGTTTGGGTATTGAGCCACCATTTAGTCAGTGCTGGTAACTCATGCCGAGAGAACCTGCTCTCTTCGATAACGGAATGGCAAAGTGAATATGGTTATGCGCTGCAGCCTAACGACCTATTGTTTTTAGTCAGCGATCATTGGATCAGTCGCAGCAAAACCAGCCGTGAGCTGTTGCACTGGTGGATGGGAGAATTACCAGAACCGATTAACGAGTATACAGAGCAAGGTATTACCCTGTTTACCAGCGAATCACAGCTGACTCATTCATTAGATACACGTTTTGGGATCAGCCCTTGTTACATCAAATTCGGCCACCCTTTACGACGTTCCAATAAACAACAACAGGTAAGAAAGTACATTCAGCTGTATGCGGTTTTACAGTGGTAGCATCAAATAGCAACGGGTAGATTATCAGTTCATTCAGCGATTTGTTTGAGGCGGGTCGATATTTCTGAGTGTGTTGAGCTATCTCGCTTGCCTTGCCTACGCTCCCCGCTTAGATTCAAGAAACTAAAGTAAAACTAGATGCACAACAATCAGTTAAGCATCAATACAGTGTCTTGGTCTAGGTTACAACAATAATGATGAGTATCTCGCAGCTGCTTAGCTGCATTTTAAAACAAGTAGATGGTCAGTACATCGCGCAATATAAACAGCTGACATTGCGAAGCGTGTTTCAACCTATTTATCAAAAAGATCTTTCCATTATCGGTCTAGAAGCCTTGGTTCGTATTAGTAACCAAGATGGCTTAATGATTCGACCTGACCAGTTCTTTCAATCCACTACGATTCCTACAGAAGATCAAATCAACGTTGAGCGACTAAGCCGTCTCATTCACATCAGTAACTTTGGTCAATCCAAGTTTCGCAATAAAAAGCTCTTTCTCAACGTTCTACCAAAAGCAGCAGAAATGCTCGCAAAAGACATTTCCTATAGCAACTTATTAAAGCAGTCCATTATTGAAGCGGATTTGTGCCGTGAACAGATTGTGATGGAATTGGTAGAGCTCGATGCGAGCGACGAAAACTTCTTATACAAAGCAACAAAAGAGCTAAGCGATAACGGCTATTTATTGGCAATAGACGATTACGGCATTGATGCTTCAACAATAGAACGCGTTAGATGTGTAAAACCCAACATCATTAAAATCGATCGTTCGCTGTTATTGAGATATGAGAATGGTGATTTTTCTTGTTTGATGGAAGCGTTGTCTTTGGCAAAAGATATTCGCTCAAAAACCGTTATAGAAGGAATTGAAACCGAGCATCAACTTAACTTAATGAAAAAGCTCGGTTTCGATATGTATCAAGGCTACTTATTGGCAATGCCACAAACGCTTGAAGCCTACCGGGAAGCAAAGACGGCGTAATCAGAGTTACTGATGAATGCCATCATCTTTTTATTTTCGGTTCTTACCACGGTTTTTATGAATCGCCAGTTTCGCCTTCATCTTACGTTTTTCTGATGAACGACTCTTACGACGACCACCGCCATTGCGCTCCGGTTCAACCTCTTCAATTAAACTCGGTTCAAAACCTTCCAACCATTCTTGCGGCAAACGTTGGTCAAGCAGGTTTTCGATAGCATGCAATAGATACTCTTCATCGCGGCTCATCAAAGAAACAGCCAAACCAGATTTACCTGCGCGACCAGTACGACCGATGCGGTGAACATAATCTTCGGCTTTGAACGGCATGTCGAAGTTCACCACTTGCTCTAACTCTTGAATGTCCAAACCACGAGCCGCCACATCTGTCGCGATCAGCGCACGTACTTTGCCTTCTTTGAATTCATCAAGTGCACGTTGACGAGCACCTTGTGATTTATCACCGTTAATAGAAACCGCTTTGATGCCATCCAGTTTAAGCTCTTTGGCCAACTCATCACTGCCTTGTTTGGTTTTTGTAAACACCAACACTTGCTGCCAGTTACGAGAACCAATTAAGTAAGCAAGTAGCTCACGCTTGCGCTTTTTATCGACTGGATAAACCATCTGCTTAACAGTTTCTGCTGTCGTGTTTGCTGGCGACACTTCCACTTCAACCGGAGAGTCCATCAGTTTGTACGCGATGGTTTTGATGCGCTTTTCAAATGTTGCTGAGAACAACATGATCTGTTTATCTTGAGGTAGACGACGAAGAATGCGTTGCAGATCTGGCCAGAAGCCCATGTCTAACATGCGGTCTGCTTCATCAAGCACGAGAACGCCTGTTTTAGAGATGTTTACATTGCCGTTAAACAAGTGATCAAGCAAGCGACCAGGCGTCGCGATCAGAATGTCTACGCCCTCTTCCAGCTTTCTCTTTTGTACACCAATGCTCGTACCACCATAAACACAAACAATTTTAAGGTCAGTGTTTGCTGAGTACTGCGTCAGGTTATCCATCACTTGTTGAGCAAGTTCACGCGTTGGCACAAGAATCAGTGCTTGCGGTGTTCCGTTTCGTTTCTTTTGCTGAACCGTTTGAATGATCGGCAAACCAAATGCAGCCGTTTTACCTGTACCGGTTTGAGCGGCAGCCAGTAGATCTTTACCTTCCAACACATGTGGAATCGACTTTTCCTGAACAGGAGTCGGGGTAATGATATTCATACCGCTTAGGGTATCAACCAACTGTTGTTCAATGCCAAGATCAGCGAAATTAACGGACATGATAAACCTCATAATTTTTGGAGCGCAGAGTTTACCAGAGCCCCTTTGGTCATACTACCTTTAGCAGTCAAGACGTTATGAATTAATTAACTGTTGATGATACTCAGCGGATTGACTCAACACATCTTGATATAGCGCAGCAAATTTCGCTTCCAATTGCTCATATTCATTGTCCAAAACTTCGAACGTTGTCGTTAAGTCAGCCATTCTTGGGCTTCTTTGGGACATCCGATGAAGGGCAAACTCGATGTTTTCTAAGTCTTGATATGACTGTAGCCAACCACCACTCCACATTCGGCTGTGAAGCATTAAAAATCGCGGAGGAAGGTCGTCAGAGATTTGTTTATTCACTTCGCAATACGCATAACGAACGAAGGAATCTAAAGATTGAGGGCTGAATGTGCGCCAGTGTTTCGCTAAACAATGGTCCCAAAACATATCAAGTGCAATGGGTGCGAAACGTCGAGCAACACCTGTGAAGTGCGGTTTACATTCTTCAACAAGAGCATGATGGTCGGTAATACGATCAACGAAACGGTGGAGTTTGATGCCATTGGAAATATCAGTCTGATATTGCTTGCTTGGATCTCCCTTTACGAAATCTCCAAGCAAGTTTCCCATTAAATGGCTATTACAGTTATCTGCAATATGCAGGTGGGCTAGAAAGTTCATTAGACGCTGTGAGTGGCCTTTTGGCTCGTCTTACATGAACTTAGTATAACGTCTGTTGTGACGCGATGAGAGTACTAATTGTACTTATTCGGCTTCGTCTTCTGAGCCAATGTAGTCCGACAGGATAATACCAATTTCAAGAGCATCTAGCATCTCTAGGCATTCGTCGTTTTGATATTGGTCGCTCACTGTGACCTCCTTTTGTTTTACATCTCCTGAAGCTGCTTGCTTCAATCTTTACTGCCATTTCTTTTCTTCATCGATGACAGCAACTCCTTTTTATAGCCTTTATATGACACATTCATGACAGCGAGAAGTAAAGTTTTAGAAAGCTATGACAGAAATCATAAGTAAACGTTTGCTCTAATAACCCGTCCTCGTTCACCAATTGCATTAAATTGCACTCAGTCTTTCTTTAACAAACTGTCAATTTTTATTTAGTTTTTTGTCATTTATGGAGACAACGTACCGTTATAAGCGATCATAGATCTCATATTTTGAAATCTATCAACGTCTCGTTACATATTTTGCTGATAACCATCGCATATTTTGTTTCGATATATCTCTAAGTTTGTTCATCCCCTTTTCATCTCAAATGGAGCTATAAATGAGAGAAGTTGAGTTTAGAACGATAGACAAGTTATTTATAAAGATGTCTATCAACGACAAAATGTGGGTCATTTTCCTTCTATTCCTAGTGACTTTAACTTCAGTGGCGGGAAGCCGTTATTTCAATGATATTCAACAGTTTGAGCAGCAATCTATCCTTGCGGCAGAAGCGAAGCTCTCAGGCATAGTTCAAGCTCAAGTACAAAACGTAGCCAGCGTGAATGGCGTGGTAAACGTAAGCAACGTTAATGATGCCAAATTCAACAACGGCACCGTTACGGTTTATGCGAAGCTGAATTCCGGTCAGGCAATCCAACTGACAGAAAACCTTTCACGCCAATTTGAGCAAGCAAAATCTGACGCTTTAACCTCTTTCCTTCTTAGCTTGCTTTGGATGGTACCATTCGCCCTTTTCACCTATTGGGTTGCGACTTTCCTTGGTGGTGCGCTTTGGGTGCTATACACCACTACACAGAAAATTGGTGAAGGTGACTTAACTTCTCGCCTAGGTTTTCATCCGGGTCGTGATGAGTTTGGTACGATTGGTTGCGCACTAGATAAATCAATGGATACGCTGACAGAACTTGTCAACAATGTAAAAGACAATGCCAACACGTTAAGTGAGACATCCGCTGCGTTTGAGCAAGACATGAAGCTCAGTGAAACGCAAATCGCACATCAATACCAGACGCTAGATTCTGTTGCGACAGCGATGGAAGAGATGACGGCTTCAGCAAAAGAAGTCTCAAGTATCTCTCAGCAAGCTACTTTGCAATCAGATCAAGATGCTCAGCAAATCGAAAATAGCCGCAATCGAGTTCAAAGCGTCATTTCGGAAATCGAAACACTATCGAGTTACATCGAACAAGCATCCGCATCTGTTAGCAGTTTGAACGAAAACACGACACAGATTAACGATGTGATTACCACGATTAACGCGATTTCAGAACAGACCAACCTTCTCGCGCTAAATGCAGCTATTGAAGCGGCGCGCGCTGGTGAACAAGGTCGTGGTTTTGCAGTTGTCGCAGATGAAGTTCGTACCCTTGCTAGCCGCACACAACAGGCAACAGTCGAAATCCAAGCGATGATCGAGAAATTGCAAACGGAAAGCCAGAACATTGCGTCTATCACTGACCGTACAGTTCAACAAGCACAAACAAGCAGTCAGTTAATTGACGAAATTGGTGGTGACGTCACTGCAATTGCCGACTCTGCACGTTCATTAATGGACATGAGTATCCAGATTTCAACATCTGCAGAAGAACAAAGTGCCGTCGCGAATGACATCGCTTCTGAGCTGTCTGACATTCGTTCGCAATCCAATACTATTCGTGAAGTCGCCGAACAATCGACAACTGGTGTGGCAAACTTAACCAAAGCTTCTCAATCCCTTGGCGAAGTATTGAAGCGATACCGAACAGCCTAAAACACGAACACGCTAAAAAAGCTCCCAATGTGGAGCTTTTTTTATGCTCGATCAACGGCAACGGGCAAAAAGCAACCATTAGATTGCCGAGGGAAAGCGAGCGGAAAAATAATTAAATCAAGCGTTCAATGAGTGCTTGTTTAATTTACTTTGAAGTGAATCGAAATAATTCTCTGAATTCGACTAAAGAATGTTCAAAGGTTAGGTGTTCGGCTATTCTAGATCTTGCCAATTTAATTTTGCTGCTGGTGAACAATATGAATAATTACAACAAAACAAAAGACACTGAAGATCTCCAGTGTCCACTCTGCCAATGCGATGAATATCTGATTTCATCCGATGGTGAAAAATTCACATGCGCCTCTTGCGGGTTTCATACAAAAAACTTTTCTTCCATCCAGTGCTTACATCAAACTCCTTACCTACAAACTAAATTTAAACACATCCATAGTTTGAGTAATATTTGTCACTAAACTGAGCAGCCTAAGAGCTGCTCTTTTAGTTCATCTAGATGGGTAATTTGAATAACACGCTCGTCATCGACTAAGTTAATCGGTGCGCCGTTGTATAGTTGTACGGTTTTTATGCCAGCGTTAAGCCCTGCTTCAACGCCTTTAGGTGTATCATCAATGTACAAGCAATCACTTGGTAAAAAGCCCATATTCATCGCGCTGTACATGATCAAGTCTGGTTCGGGCTTCCAGCTGTTCGCGTCAAATGCAGAAAACACTTTGCCTTTGAACGCATCAAGCAACCCCGTCAACTCAAGTGAGTATTCGATTTTGTCTTTTGGTCCATTAGACGCCACGCAATACTCAATATTGTGCGAATCTAAAAAGTGGATAAGTCGTTTCGCACCGTCCATTGGCTTTAAATGACGGACAAACAGTTTCTGTAACTCGTCACGGTATTG
Organism: Vibrio sp. B172a; assembly: GCF_030248355.1. Classification (NCBI taxonomy): domain Bacteria; kingdom Pseudomonadati; phylum Pseudomonadota; class Gammaproteobacteria; order Vibrionales; family Vibrionaceae; genus Vibrio; species Vibrio sp. B172a. The sequence continues at coordinate 58,131 of NZ_JAHGAC010000015.1, forward strand.
TGGCTCTAGCACATCAATCGGAACATTTAAGTTCATCAACTCTTTAGCATCGCGAAGGATATCCGCAAGCTTACCGCCTCTGAAGTGCTCTACGCATTCACTAAAACTCATCTCTGCACCGTATTGGCCAAAGACGTTCACTAAGGCCTGACAACACAGGCGTTCACTGTCTACTAGCGTGCCATCACAATCAAAGATGACACATTTAATATTGTTAATAGCCATACGCCCTTCCCCCCGACGCTGAATATCTTAAAGACTTTAGCTGACCAATTTATTTGGCCTTATTGACTTATTTATTTGTACTAAATATGTATCAACATGATAGGTAAGTTTAGAAATGTTTAAACGACAGACTTGGCATTTCGTAGAAATGAGAAAGAGGAATTAATGATTTTCTAAGCGAGATCACCGAATGAAGCCCCTAAATTAAGAAATATGAAACTTCACTCGATACAAAAGGAAAGGGTTAAACTTCGGAATCTGGATATAAATAACGCACTTCTATAAAGTCGTCCAAATTATCCAATAGAAGTTGGCTCAGCGTTGGATCAAAGTGTTTGCCTTTTTCACGCGTAAACAGATCCACAACTTCTTCAACCCTCCAAGCACGCTTATAACAGCGTTCACTCAGTAAGGCGTCAAACACATCGGCAATCGCCACAATGCGTGCAAAGAGATGAATCTCCTCTCCTTTTAGGCCATTCGGATAACCAGTACCGTCCCAACGCTCATGGTGTTCATGAGCAACAATGGCGGCTAACTTAGTGATTTCGCCTTCACGGTTGTTCAGCAATTCATAACCTTTCACCGTATGGCGCTTCATGATTTCCCATTCAGCCTCATCTAACTTGCCACTTTTGTCCAAGATAGATTCAGGAACCGAAATCTTACCAACGTCATGCATTGGGCTGATGACTTCAATCATCTCAACTTCACGATGGCTTAACCCGCAAAACTCAGCCAAGGTCGCAGACAATCTAGCAACACGTTTAACGTGCTGTCCTGTCTCACCAGAGCGCGATTCAATCGCCTCGCCAAGAACGTGAATCATCTCCTTTTGAACGCTCAAGGTGCGCTTTTGTAAGGTCACTATCTTGCGGTTTTTCTGATCGATCACCTTACGCTGGCGAATGGTCATAAACTGGCTAACAATCACCAAAGAAAGCAGAACTATCAGCGCACAAGCAAAGAGCAACAGTTTGATATTAACTTTTACTGCAGGAGGTGGTGCATTGATAATGTGGGCTGACTTTGGAATGTCGTAGCGACTGATACCATATTTCTGAATGGCCACGAAATCTAAAACGGCTTCTGAAATCAATTCATTCTCGGTTTTGGTCATCGATAGCCCCAACTTAGCAGCCATTAGCTCTGCGGCTTCGTGACCATATTGCTTCGAACGATTTAAGAATCCCCCCAAGATACCCGGTTCTTCTAAGTACATTTCCCACAAAACAAACACAGGCGCAACACTTTTAGCGCCAATAACGTGTGCCACTTCTTGGTAAGAATGGTAATGGCCTTGTTCCGCTTCTGTGTTGAAATGAGTCAGCAGCACGGCATCATTTGGGTTGATTTTCGAGAGCCTATCTGCAGCTTCAGCCAAAGGTTCATCCCGAAGCTCAATCAAATTGATTTGAGGAAACTTCTTCATCTCTTCTACAACACGAGCATGAACCAGTTCCGATGTCATGCTTCTGTCGGCGAGATAATACAAGTTCTTTATCTGAGGACGTAGCTTAATGATAAGTTTAATGTTTTCGGTAACTTTATCTTGTTCATACAAGATACTACCGGAAGTGCTTAAAGAGTCTAACGTCGCTTGTGTGTTATTGATGCCAACGGCCACCAAAGGCACAGCGCGCTCGTCGTTTGGTAAATAACGTTTAGAAAATTCTAATGCTGCGTCATCCGAGATGATGATGCCGTCAAACTTGTAGTTTTGATATTTGAGCTGCAGATAGTTGGCCATGTTTTGAAAATAGCCATCTGAATGCACGCGCTTAGCGTCTAGGTATTCGATCGATAGTTTGACTTCGCTGTTGGTTTGCTCAAAGCCCTCTTCGACACCACGTTGAATGTCATTGGTCCATTGGTATGAAGGCTCATACGAATGTAAAACCAGTACTTTTTTGATTTCCCAATCCGTTTGGTCAGCATTGACTGCGGCCGTCCCTAGGCATAAAAATAGAGCCAATAAACGCGTCAAACGCATAACCATGTGTCGCCCAGCCGAGAAAGAATGTTGTTGCACATATTAAATGCCAAATCCCCAACTGGGACCGACATTGATCAATTTTCTACGACTATTGTTTCACACAACTTTTGATCGTCGTTCAATTTTTTCGCCAAATCACACACAAACTGCGATTTATCCAAGTTTTGAGAAACGGTAATGTCAGAAACAAGTGTGTTGCCTTCATATTGGCTAACAATTGCAGCAGCTACAGCCTCGCCTTCTTTAAAACCGACATAAAGCTCAAACTCAGGCGTCAAAATGATCTGAGTTAAGTATTCGACGATCATTTCTTGCTCGTGCTTATCCGACCAACGTTGTGACTGTAGAATCGAAAACATCACGGTAAGCCTATGAAAATCAACAAGGAAGATGTCATCCCCTGTTAACTCTTGCCCGTTTTCTAAAAGCGTAGTTTTATCGACAGCATCGTAGGTTAAAGCGTCGAGCATTCGAGTATAGATGGCTCGCCCTTCAATGCTTTCTTTAGTAGGAAATTCGACTTCTACTAAATCATGCAACCACGCATTTTTTCTGTTGATGCTTTCTAATTGTTGTTGGTTCATTTTCTTACCTTAAGCGCTGCAAGCCTAGTGTTTTACAGCGAATGAAAAACAGGACTTTGATTAGAAATGTAGGCGTCATCTGTTCTGGAGCGGTACATTAGCATGAAGCCTCTTACAAACCTAGCTAAACTCCTGAGGTAACGCCAAATTTTGTTTTAAGTGTGTGCGTCTGATAAATTGAACTAATAAATTAGCCTAATTAAGGGATGAAAAATGAAGAAAAGCTTGCTTGCTTTGGGTTTGGTAACCGTTCTGGCTGGGTGTAGTGATAATGAAGTGGGTGACGTATCACTGGGCATGTTCACAATGAAAGACATCAAAATCGGCCACCTACAAGACGAAGTCGTGACGGGTGTAACCTGTCATATTGCTTCTATCGAGGCGAATTTAAGCCTGTCTGATCCAAGTGACAGTTCTATTTCATGTCGTCAAACAGGTGACATCACGCCAGAGATGATTGCTAAGATTGATAAAAGCAAATCTGGTGAAGTCGTCTTCAAGAAGTCAAAAAGCATCTTCTTCAAGACCATGAAAGTACGTCGCATCTACGATCCAGAAAACCAAACGCTACTTTACTTGTCTTACACAACCAAAGAGACGGAAGGCAGTTTCAAACATAGCTTATCGACTGTTCCTCTATATGGCACAAAAGCTTATGTAGAACCGACTGTAACTCCTACAAATTAACCCCAATTTGTGTGTAAAAACAGCAGCCCGTTGAATTTTTCAGCGGGCAAATTTCTTTGCAAGAAAACGGAACGATTTTCAAAATTTTGTGATACAATCCCGCCTCTTTTTTCTCACTCAAGAACAAGCATGAAGTTTCCTGGTCAGCGAAAATCTAAACACTACTTTCCAACTCACGCTCGAGATCCATTAGTAAACCAAATTCGACAAGCACCGAAATTGTACCGCCCGACGGTCGTTGGTGTGGGTCAAACCATCGTAGATATCGAAGCGCGCGTAGATGATGCGTTTTTAGAAAAATACAACCTAAGTAAAGGACATTCTCTCGTTCTTGAAGAGAGCAAAGCGGACGCACTGTACGAAGAGCTAGTAGAACAAGGTCTGATTACTCACCAGTACCCAGGTGACACTATCGGTAACACACTTCATAACTACTCCGTACTTGCGGACAGCAAATCAGTGCTACTTGGTGTTATGTCAAAGAACATTCAAGTTGGTTCTTTCGCTTACCGTTACCTATGCCGTACCTCTTCTCGTATGAACCTAAACCACCTACAAACCGTAGATGGTCCAATTGGTCGCTGTTACACGCTGATCACTCACGATGGCGAACGTACTTTCGCGATCAACGAAGGTCACATGAACAAACTCTCTCCAGAGAGCATTCCAGAAGAAGTATTTACCAAAGCATCTGCTCTGGTTGTATCTTCTTACCTAATGCGTGGTAAAGAAGAAGATCAAATGCCTCAAGCCGTTCAACGTGCGATTGAGTTTGCTAAGAAGCACGAGGTCCCTGTAGTACTGACACTTGGTACTAAGTATGTGATCGAAGGCAACGCTGAATGGTGGCAAGAGTACATTCGCGATAACGTATCTGTTGTTGCAATGAACGAAGAAGAAGGCGCAGCACTGACTGGCGAAGGCGATCCACTTGCAGCAGCGAATAAAGCGCTGGAATGGGTAGACCTAGTTCTTTGTACTGCAGGTCCCGACGGTCTTTACATGGCGGGGTACACTGATGAGAAAGTGAAACGCGAAACGACGCACGATATTCTTGAAGGCTCGATTGAAGAGTTCAACAAGTTTGAGTTCAGCCGTGCAATGCGTAAAGACGATTGCCAGAACCCAATGAAAGTGTACTCACACATTGGCCCTTACCTTGGTGGTCCACTTGAGATCAAGAACACCAACGGTGCAGGTGATGCAGCATTGTCAGCGCTTCTACACGACATGGCAGCGAACTCGTTCCACCATAAAGAAGTGCCAAACTCTGAAAAACACGAAGTACGCTGCCTAACTTACTCTTCTCTATCTCAGATCTGTAAGTACGCAAACCGTGTAAGCTACGAGGTGTTAACTCAGCACTCTCCTCGCCTATCACGTGCACTACCAGAGCGTGAAGATAGCCTAGAAGAAACCTACTGGGATCGCTAAGAACCAAGTACTTAGAGCAATAAATATGCGAAGGTCACCATTTGGTGGCCTTTTTGTTTTGATCTAGCGCAGTAATTAGTGGTTTTTGTTATGATGTAGCACGCTAAGGCGCACGAACTGCTTTACACCTCGTTTTTTACCAGTATTATTCTCGCGCAAACGTTTGCGCAACACCTGCTAAGTCTTTTGCTTGCTTGATGTTGAACGCCACGTGTTAGCCATTTTTTTGGAGTATCCATGCAGTCTGATATTGAAATTTGCCGAAACACACCGTTGTCTTCTATCGCTACCGTTGCTGCCAATGCCGGTCTTTTGCCACAAGAGTTCGATACACACGGAAAACACAAAGCTAAAGTTCATCCCCAATGTCTTGATCGCTTAAACGCAAATCAAGACGGCAAGTTGGTGTTGGTCACTGCAATTACACCTACCCCTCTGGGTGAAGGTAAAACCGTAACCACAATCGGCCTTTCTCAAGGTTTATCTAAGATCAACCAATCTGTAATGGCGTGTATCCGTCAACCATCAATGGGGCCAGTCTTTGGTGTCAAAGGTGGCGCTGCAGGTGGTGGTTATTCCCAAGTTGCACCAATGGATGAGTTAAACTTACATCTCACTGGTGATATTCATGCGGTAACAGCGGCACATAACTTGGCCTCTGCCGCATTAGATGCTCGCCTTTATCATGAACAACGTGAGGGCTACGAGGCATTCGAAACTCGCACTGGCTTAAAAGCGCTAAAGATCGACGTCGAAAAAATCACTTGGAAACGCGTGATGGACCATAACGACCGTGCACTACGCATGGTTAAGATTGGTCTAAATGAGGAAGGCAAAACCATCAACGGCTTTGAGCGCGAAGAAGGTTTTGATATATCTGCCGCTTCTGAGCTAATGGCGATCCTCGCTTTAGCTAAAGACTTAAAAGATCTGCGTCAACGCATTGGCCGTATCGTCGTGGCTTACAACTTAGACGGCCTTCCAGTGACAACTGAAGACTTACAAGTTGCCGGAGCAATGGCTGTCACCCTAAAAGAAACCATTGCCCCTACTTTGATGCAAACACTAGAAGGTGTGCCAACCCTTATCCACGCGGGTCCATTTGCGAACATCGCTCACGGTAACTCTTCTATCATCGCAGACCAAATTGCACTAAAACTCTCTAGTTACGTTGTCACTGAAGCGGGTTTTGGCTCAGACATGGGATTCGAGAAAGCGTGTAACATCAAAGCGTCTGCAGCGGGTCGTGCACCAGATTGTGTGGTGATTGTCGCTACGTTACGTGGTTTAAAAGCAAACTCAGGTCACTATGATCTGCGCCCAGGTATGGCCATTCCGGATTCAATTTTTAATCCAGACCAAGCGGCACTTGAAGCAGGGTTTGAAAACTTAAAGTGGCACATTAACAATGTCCATAAGTACGGTATCCCAGCCGTGGTTGCTATTAACCAGTTCCCGCAAGATTCTCAGAAAGAATTGGCAGCGCTTAAGGCTTTGATTCACGAATTTAACCCAGAAGTGAAGGTGGCCGTCAGTACAGCATTTGGTCAAGGTGGTGAAGGAGCCGTAGAACTAGCGCAACACGTTGTTGAAACGTGTGAACAAGCTTCTGATTTCCGCCCTCTTTACCGCAAAGAGCAAACTCTAAAAGAGAAACTCATGGCCGTTTGCGAAGCGGGTTACGGCGCTGCAAACATTGAAATGAGTGAACTCGCGACACAACAGCTAAAGCACTTTGAACAATTGGGCTTTGATGAACTAGCGGTATGCATTGCGAAAACGCCGCTCTCCATAACCACTGATTCAGCTGTAAAAGGAGCGCCAAGTGGCTTTAGCGTTCCTATCCGTGAGCTACGTTTATGTGCAGGTGCGGGTTTTGTTTACGCGCTTTCAGGTAATGTTATGACCATGCCTGGTTTACCGGATAAACCCGCATTCATGAATCTCGATCTAGACGATCAAGGCAATATTATCGGCCTTTCATAGCGTTAAACGTTTATATCAAACAAACAGGAGCCATCGTGCTCCTGTTTTCATTTTAAATAACCGCTAATTTATTGTTTTTATAACCCTTTACACTGTAAACTGAAACCACAAAATTAAAGTATTTACTTTATTTCACCAATTCGGTGCAGCAACAATTTCCTCACTCCCTAATATAGTGCAATAAATAATACCCCACCTCTAAAGGGCATTGATTTTATTAACAAAATCCAATGGCTCGAATCTTGTACTACGTTATATAGCACTACCATTTATAAGTTCAAAGGACACTCAACAACGTCACTCGAAAGCCACCAGCAGTTGGCTAACTCCTCAGGCTTTAAGTTGCTTTCGATGTACGTAACATAAGGGAAAGGGAACATTATGCAAGACGCACTCGCAGTAATCTTAGCTGGCGGTATGGGATCAAGGTTGACCCCTCTTACCGATGATAGAGCCAAACCAGCCGTCCCATTTGGCGGTAAATATCGCATCATTGATTTCACGCTAACTAATTGTCTTCATTCAGGTTTAAGAAAGATATTAGTGTTAACTCAATACAAATCGCACTCGCTACAAAAGCACTTGCGAGATGGTTGGTCGATCTTCAATCCCGAACTTGGTGAATACATCACTGCAGTTCCACCTCAAATGCGCAAAGGTGGTGCATGGTATGAAGGCACAGCAGATGCCATTTACCACAACATGTGGCTATTATCTCGAAACGACGCCAAGTATGTCGTCGTTCTGTCCGGTGACCACATTTATCGCATGGACTACGCAGCAATGCTGGAAGAGCACAAAGAAAACGGCGCGAAGTTAACGGTCGCATGTATGGATGTGCCTGTCGAAGAAGCAACTACGTTTGGCGTAATGGGGATTAAAGAGAACGGTTTAGTCGAGTCCTTTGTAGAGAAGCCTAAGAACCCACCTACTCTTCCTAACGACCCAACGCAGAGTCTAGCGTCTATGGGGATTTACATCTTCGATATGGACGTTTTGCAAGAAGCGCTCGAAGAGGACGCAAAACTCGAAGATTCAAGTCACGACTTTGGCAAAGACATCATTCCAAAACTCATCGATTCTCAATCGGTTTATGCTTACAAATTCTGTGGTAGTAAAGGACGTGTAGACAAAGACTGTTACTGGCGCGATGTCGGTACCATAGATTCTTTCTATGAAGCCAATATGGACTTGTTAGAACCCGTCCCACCAATGAACTTATACCAACCAAACTGGGCGATTCGTACTTATGAAGCTCAGTTTCCACCAGCAAGAACGGTATCTTCTGCGACTGGTAATGAAGGGATTTTCATTAATTCCATCATTGCAAACGGCGTAATCAACTCAGGCGGTTCAGTTCAGCACTCGGTTATTGCATCGAATGTGCGTATCCATGATAGCGCGACAGTAGTCGACAGTATTATCTTTGACGATGTCGAAGTTGGTGAAGGTTGTCAGCTGATAAGTTGTATCATCGATAAACATGTTCGCATCCCGCCGCACACTCAAATCGGCATGAACAAAATTGAAGATGCAAAACGATTCCATGTGTCAGAAAAAGGCATTGTCGTGATTCCAGAAGGCTACGAGTTCTAACCTTTGCACTTAGCTATTCGTCATAACAACACCCAACACCCCACCAAATAAAAAGCGCGCGATTTGAATCGCGCGCTTTTAATGTCCAACTAATCTGGATTAGACATTACATACTGTAGACCAGCTACCATCACTACCCGGCTCTGATGCAGTCCACCAGTTTGCTTGATATACCACACCATTGTGAATCACTTTATCACCTTGATTAGCGTGGCTTGGGTTACCTTGCCAATCTGTTTGCGGAAGATCTGGGTAAGTAACTAGACCCGTAGTATCACATGTACCCGGCTCAGTACCACCGCCGCCGCCAGTACCAGAGTTTAGGTCACCAATTGGCAGGTCTGGTTGTTCAAACTTGAACGCAAACTCTTTACCGCCAGAAATTACCGTGTAGTTAGCTGGGCCAGAGATTGGTAGGTAGTAAACCATATCAAGTTCGTAAGTGCCGCCCGCAGGTAGGTCTTTCCATGCTGGTAGCGAGAAAGATACGCGGTGCATTACGCCATCCAAACCACCAATGTTGTTCGCACGAGTATGACCAGAAGCAATCACACTTAGACCGCCGCCAGACTGATCTTTCGCGTTATCTGGTGCAGATACTGGAATATCAAACTGGAATTCTGTACCACCAGGAATCGCTTGACCCGTGTTGTTTGTGAACGTGATCTTAGGGTTGATTGGGTAGTTTTGGTCACCGACTTTGAAGCCACCAACACTCACTGCAATGTCTACTGCTTCCGTTGGAATAGCACCAGTTGCGATCTTGTTACCGTAAGGCGTTGCAGACTTAAACTTGTCGTAAATCGCTTTAGTCATAGTGTTACCCATGTGGTATTCACCATTACCCGCAGCACAAGCTTGTTCTGTTGCATCAATCGTCGTACGGTTGCCGTTCGCGTCTAGTACGTAACAGTTATAGTCACCTGCTAGCTCCCAGAACATGATGCCGCCGATTTCTTTGTCGATAACATAGTCCGCTTTCACTTCAACAGATGCTTTGTCTTCTGTTGATAAGAATACGCTCTTCTCTGCATTCCATAGCCAAGGGGCTACAGCAACATCATCGTAATGACGCGTGTAAGAACCGACAAACTTATCGGAAGGATCATTTACAGGGTCAAGACCGTAAGCTTGAGCGTAAGAACCCCAAATGCCCTTTTCTAGGTTCTTCGCGTGCCACATTGGGTTTGAACCTGCGCCCATTTCGTTGCCTTTAGGGTCAGTATCATGCCACATGTTATCGATACCGATAGCGCCGTGACCACAGTTGTTCTTCTCACCTTCACCAGTACCCGGTGCACACTCTGATTGATTAGGAAGTGCCGCGCGACCCCATAGACCGTTATCACCACCAGTTACACCTTGCCAACCACGAGTATAGTATGGAACACCAATGTTAATACGACCTGCCGGCATAGAACCACGGAAGTAATGGTAAGCCCAGTCAGTGTTCAAGTAACCAATACCGCCGTAAGCAGTCGTGCCGTACACGTTCCATTGAGCAAGCTCAGAGTCTTTACCCGTATCGAACAATGCCGCGTTGTGACCAACGTGGTCGTTCCAAGCACCATGCAAATCGTAAGTCATGATGTTCACGTAATCGAGGTACTTAGTGACGTCGAACGTTTCCATACCACGCAATAGGTAACCTGAAGAAGGCGCTGCGATAGTCAGCATGTAGTGGATGCCATCTTGTGCAGACGCCGCATCCAATTTCTCACGCAGAACTTTCATTAGCTCTTGGTAAGAAGCCCATAGGTATGGACGACGCGGTTCCATAAAGTCTTTATCGTAAGGGTTACCAGCACCCGCCATTGATGTTGGGTACTCGTAGTCGATGTCTAGGCCGTCGAACTTGTAAGTACGCATCATTTCAACAGCAGACGTAGCAAACTTCTCGATACCCGCATGGTTAATAGAACCATCCGCGTTGGTCGTCATGGTATAGAAACCACCGTCAGCAACGCGGTTGCCATCAGCACCGAAGTGACCGCCTGTTTCTGCCCAACCACCAATTGAAATCAGTGTTTTAACGTCATGTTTTTGCTTGTAAGTTGCTAGTGCACCGAAGTGACCTTTAAAGCCAAGAGCTGGATCTACTTCTACGCCCGGCCAAGTTTTACCTGTTGCAGGGTTCGTTGGGTCTGTCACATCACCTACGTTTACTTTGCCGTCTGAACCAATACTGACGAACGCGTAGTTAATGTGTGTAAGTTGATCCCATGGAATGTCTTTTACTAAGTAAGCGGCTTGTGGGTCATCACCACTTCGCCAGCTAGTGAAGTAACCAATCACACGACGTGGGTGATCTGCACCCATTAACTCACGACCTTCTTCATCGTAAATTGTACAGTAAGGAACATCGACACCAGCCGTTTGGTATAGGCCGTCAGGACGACAGTTCGATGTAATTGCACCGCCATTTACTGTTAGAGATACAAGAGAAGAATCTGTTGTTGCGCCTGCGTCGTCTGTCGCTTTCGCGTAAATAGAAACACTGCCCGCTTGTGCTGGCGTGAAATCTACCGCGTAAGGGGCTGTTGTTGCTGTACCAACAAGAGAACCGGCAGCAAAGAATTCAACTTTCGCCACGGTACCATCCGCATCAGCGGCATTTGCTGTAACGGTAACCGTCGCGCCTAGTTCAACAGAAGTCGCTGAAAGAGCAACATCTACAGTCGGCGCTTCATTACCCGGTTGACCCGCGTTTACTGTTAGCGTTACGGCACTCGCAACACTCACAGCGTTTTTATCATCGTACGCTTTAGTCGAGAATTCGTGCGCACCTTCAGTCGCCGTCCATGAAGCAGTAAAAGGTGCTGCGGTAGAGGTACCGACCAATGCGCCATCAACAAAGAATTCAACCTTACTAATTGAACCATCCGTGTCAGCAGCGTCTGCAGCAAGATTTACAACATCTCCAGCAGTGATAGAAGCCGATGCACTAGGCGATGTTAATGTCACAGTCGGTACTTCATTAACTGGAGGATCTACTGGACCAGTGCCACTACAAGCACCTAGATTTTCCCACTCACCCCATTCACCTGCTTGCGCTGGATTATTGTTTTGAGTCCAGTAGCGCGCTTTATAAGCGTTACCTTCGTGCTGAACTTGGTCACCGCCGTTATAAACCTTCGACGAATCCCAAACTTCTAGAGGTGCACAATCAACCGCTGCATAGCTGTTGAAGGCCATTAGACAAGACGCAGTTAATGTACTGAGTGTAAAGGCACTCTTCACTGCTTTCCCACTTCTAAGGTGCATATTGCTCTTCCTTAAGTTATTGTTAATACAATACAAAATACGCTTAACTAACACGTATAGTTACTTTTGTTTCGACGTAAAATAACTTAAGTACAAGTGCAGCATTTCACACTATGTATTTATAAATTTTCAGCAGCACCTCTCAAGAATCCACTAAATGATTGCAACAATTAACACCTTATTTTGCACCAACAACTAATTTCATTACCCAAATAAATATGTCGATCGCAATTTATTAAAAAAGACAAAAAAAGTCCTACTTTTGAAATAAAGATCACTAAGCCTTTGTTGATCTGGGTGTTTCGTTGAAGTGTCGCTTGTACTCTCGGCTGAACTGTGATGGGCTGCTGTAACCCACAAGGCGCGCAGCATCGTTCACTCGGCGACCTTCTAACTGAATCAATTCACGTGCCTTGTTTAAACGCACCTTTTTGATGTATTGCAAAGGCGACTCTAGAGTCACACTCCTAAACGCTTGGTGGAATGCAGAGACACTCATGTTCGCTTCTTCCGCCAAGGTTTGTACATTGAGTTGTTCGTGGTATTCCTGATGAACGCGGTTTAGTGCTTTTGCCACCCTCGCGTAAGAACCTTCCTGGTGTGCGAGCTCAAACAGTACATGACCGGATTCGCTCACCAGCGTACGATACACAATTTCTTCTAACAGCATGTCACCGAGCATTGCGACTTCAAGATCGCTGCATAATGCCGTCATAAGACGCTTGCACGCATCCAACATTTGGTCGTTCATGCGTACCGATTTCAACCCACAGCGAGTGTCATCCTCACAAACATTACTGAATCGTTGTGATTCTAACTTCTTGACCAGCTTTTGCAGCATGGCGGGAGAAATGTCGATTGAGATGCCCAATAAAGGCTCATCGTCAACAGCAATCGCTTCACACTCAAGTGGCATGGGTACACCGACAACCAAATAGTCATCTGGGCCATAACGTACCGGTGTTTGGCCAATGTGAATGTTCTTGTAGCCTTGCCCCAAAACGATGATGCCAGACTGGTACACAAACGGTTGGCGATTGTTCCCTTTGCTACTGCGGTAGAACCATACCCCGTCAATGGCGGTTTCTTTGATGCCCTCTAAATCGTCTAAACCAAATTTAGTGGCGTATTGCTGCATGATCTCAGCAAGTGTCTTCATCTTGTCACTCCAATAGTTATGCACGCACTATACTTGGAGTTCTGATTACAGTTCCAGCATAAGAAACGCATATTTGTAGAAATAGGCAATAAATTTGCAGAAATCGGCCTACTCGTTCTCACAAACGCGTACTAATATGCATGTATTCACTCTCCTCACATTGGAAGCAAGAGGTCTAATAATGAACTTTTCATACGTCAACCCAACTCAAATCTTCTTCGGCCAAAGCCAAATCGCAGCAATCAAAGAAGCGATCCCTGCCGATCAAAAAGTGCTCGTTATCTACGGTGGTGGTTCTATTAAAAAGAACGGTGTATACGACCAAGTAGCACAAGCATTAGAAGGCCGTGAATGGCTTGAGTTTTCAGGTGTAGAGCCAAACCCAACAAAAGAGACGCTAGATAAAGCGGTTGCTATCGTAAAAGAGCAAAACGTTGATTTTATCCTAGCTGTTGGTGGTGGTTCAGTTATCGATGGTTCTAAATACGTTGCAGCATCTGCAAAATACGACGGTGACGGTTGGGACATCATGGTAGGCAAACATCAAGTAACAGAAGCAACACCGCTTGCTGCGATTCTTACTTTGCCTGCAACAGGTTCTGAGTCAAACATGGGCGCAGTAATCACTAAGAAAGAAACCCAAGACAAGTTGGCATTTCTAGCGCCTGCAGTTCAACCAAAATTTGCCGTGCTTGATCCAGACGTAATGAAGACTCTACCTGAGCGTCAGCTTATCAACGGCCTAGTTGATGCATGGGTACACGTATGTGAGCAGTACCTAACACTGCCAACTGGTGCAATGGTTCAAGACGGTTACGCAGAAGCGCTACTTAAAAACCTAAAAGTATTGGGTGATCAGTTCGCAGAACGTGATAACGACCAATGGCGTGCGAACCTAATGTGGACAGCAAACCAAGCATTGAACGGTCTAATCGGTAGCGGCGTTCCTCAAGATTGGGCAACGCACATGATTGGCCACGAGCTGACTGCACTATGGCACGTAGACCACGCTCGTTCACTAGCGATCATTCAACCATCTCTACTTCGTAACCAAATGGAATTCAAACGTCCTAAGCTTGAGCAAATGGGTCGTAACGTATTTGGCTTAGCAGAAGGTGAAGATTTGGCAGAACGCACAATCCAATCGATTGAAGCTTTCTACCATCAGCTAGAAGTCGCGACTCAACTTGAAGGTTACGGTGATGACCGTCAAGCAGCTATCGATGCTGTGATTGATCAACTGAACAAACACGGCATGACGGTTCTTGGCGAAAACCAAGCAATCGACCTAGAAAACAGCCGTAAAATTCTAGAACTTGCCGTTGCATAACGACTCGATCTATTAGATTATTGCCTTTTTTGACGGCATTGTGTCTACGCGGACACAATGCCGTTTTTTTATGTTAATTTAGCGCAACATTGACAACTCGATAAATATTGAACTTTTCTGCTAGAAAACTAACAAATAAGCGATGGTTCGATGTTGTTATGTAAGCCGATGACCAAAAACAAACCAAGTGCTTACTATTCGAAGTGTCATTTTTTAGCTTGCTCATAAAAAGATGAGCGTTTAGTCGTCTATTCAAGAGTTATTCGTATGTGGCTGATTGTCATAGCTTGTGCGTTCATACATATTATCAGTATTAAGACTGGCCCAAAGTGGCTGTTCTTTTTGACCAAACCGCTTCCAATCGTCGCCATGATTGGAATGCTACTCCTATCACCTTCAAATCATCTTCCCTACACTCAGTGGATCATCGCCGGTCTGTCAATTTCGCTTATCGGTGACTTAGTCATGATGCACCCGAAAGACAAGTTCATTCTCGGTATTAAGCTATTTTGCCTAGCATTAATTTGTTACGCCTTAGGCTTCATTAATATGGCAGCTTGGCACTTTACACCTTGGTTGCCTTTTGCCGTGTTCGGCGTCGGCCTCTGCGCTTATTTCTTCTTTAAACCCGATTTGGGGAAAGAGAAATGGTCAGTTGCCAGTTACATCTTCGTCCTCATGGCCATGTTGTGGATGTCGATGGAATACTATGCCAGTGGTAAAACCCAATCTTCCGCATTTGCAGTTTTAGGCAGCTTTGTCTTTACTTTATCCGGTGCGGTTTTGGCGTTTGAACGCTTCGGTGGCACGTCGATTTTCTCTCGACAAGTTGTCATGACCACCTACTATTCCGCCCAATATTTAATCACGATGTCCGTGTTCGCCATAGTGATCCGTTTCCTCTAAAACTGACTATATTATCGGTTAGTTTTATCACGAGTTATTTGCTCACCAGTTGGACAGTTTATGCTTGATTAACAGGTGCAATACGGTTAATAACTTGTTATTGTAGAAAGAAATTTATTCTAAAAGTTGGCAGCCTTGAAAGAGAAAAATATCGTTGTTGAGTTCAGCGGCGTAAACAAGTGGTATGGTGAATATCACGCCCTCAAAGACATTAATTTTTCAGTACATACCGGTGAAATCGTTGTTGTTTGTGGCCCTTCCGGTTCAGGTAAATCAACACTCATTCGTTGTATCAACCACTTAGAATCCATCCAAGAAGGTGAACTCAGCGTCTTCGAACAACCAGCCGATTCTAAAGCTCAAAAACCTGGCAAAGTCGGCATGGTGTTCCAGCACTTTCATCTGTTTCCACATCTTACCGTGTTAGAAAACCTCACTCTTGCTCCTATCCGCACGTTAAAGCTATCCAAACAAGAAGCCGAAGAACGTGCAATGCATTATCTCAAGCGCGTGAACATCGAAGAGCAAGCCAATAAGTATCCAATTCAACTTTCTGGGGGTCAGCAGCAACGTGTTGCTATCGCGCGTTCCCTTTGCATGGAACCCGATTTACTGCTGTTTGATGAACCGACTTCGGCGCTCGACCCTGAGATGATCAACGAAGTGCTAGACGTGATGGTGGAACTCGCACAAAGCGGCATGACCATGATTTGTGTGACGCACGAAATGGGCTTTGCTAAGAAAGTGGCGAATCGAGTGGTGTTTATGGACGAAGGTGAAATCATCGAGATGAACTCCCCAGTAGCCCTTTTCGAAACACCGCAGCATCCACGAACCCAAGCGTTTTTGAATCAGATTCTGAGCTACTAGCCTATGGTAATTCGAATCCTAAAACCTGTTTTACAAGCCATATTACAAATCGCCATTCTTTTGATAGCGATCGTGTGGGTTCTTGATTCCGGCGCACAAGCAATGGGGTACCAATGGCAGTGGGAACGCGTACCCGATTACATCGCCTTTTACGAAGATGGTGAGTGGTGGCCAGCAGAATTGGTCGATGGTCTTATCGTCACCTTAAAAATTTCGGCGATCAGTCTTTTCTTCACATTAGTGATAGGTTTCGTCACCGCACTCTTGCGACTCAGTAACTCCAAAGTTGGTAACGCGATCGGTACCGCTTATGTCGAGTTGATTCGCAATACCCCATTGCTGGTGCAAATCTACCTACTCTATTTCGTGTTTGGCCCGGTTATTGGGTTAGATAGATTCAGTACCGCTGTTTTAGCACTGTCACTATTCCAAGGTGCTTATACCGCAGAGATCTTCCGTGCAGGCTTAAACAGCATTCCAAAAGGTCAGTTTGAAGCAGCCAAAACCTTAGGCTTATCACCTTTGTTTGCCTACAAAGACGTGATTCTTCCGCAGGTACTTCAACGCACTCTACCACCGTTAACTAACGAAGTGGTGTCACTGATTAAGAACTCTTCAATCGTCAGTGTGATGGCGATATTCGACCTGACAACCGAGGCGAGAAACATCGTATCTGAGACGGCGATGCCGTTTGAGATTTGGTTTACTGTGGCAGCAATCTACCTTGCTCTCACATTATCACTTTCTGGCTTATCCGCTTGGCTAGAACACAAACTAGGAGCCAGTTGGCGCAAATTATAAGGAGATAACATGAAGTTATTCAAAGCGACCATTACTGCATTATTAGGGCTTGCAATTGCTTTACCTTCATTAGCCAATGAAGAAGCAGCGACACCAAACGTTGATCAAATCAAAGAGCGTGGCACGCTGCGCGTTGGTATGTCGACATTTGTACCTTGGGCAATGCGTAATAAACAAGGTGAGTTGATTGGTTTTGAAATCGATGTGGCGAAGCGCCTCGCAGCGGATACAGGCTTAAAAGTTGAGTTTGTACCGACAGCGTGGGACGGCATCATCCCTGCTCTTCTTGCGAAGAAATTCGACGTAATCATTGGCGGCATGTCAATTACGCCAGAACGTTCAAAGAGTGTATTGTTTACTGAACCTTACTCGCACTCAGGCGTTCAAGTAGCAGCAAACAAAGAGCTAGCGGCTGGCTTTAGTGAGTTTTCAGACTTTGATTCTCGTCGCGTGAAAATTGCTGCTCGTCGTGGTGCGTTCACTGTGCAAGTAGCGCGTGAGACTTTCCCTAAAGCGAAGATCCTTCAGTTTGATGACGATGCACAAGCATTCCAAGAAGTATTGAACGGCAACGCACACGCTGTTATTGCATCAAGCCCGAAACCGGAACATGAAGCGATCAAGCATGCTGACAAACTGTTCATTCCATTTACTGAGCGACTATCCAAAGGTAATGAGGCATTCGCAGTTCGCCTAGGCGAAGAAGATAAAAAAGCCTTCTTCAACGAGTGGATTGAAGCTCGTACCCAAGACGGTTGGCTAGATGAGCGTTACGAATACTGGTTCTCAACGCTAGATTGGCAAGACCAAGTTGCACAAGGTCAATAGCCTTAATCGTCACAATAATTAATAACACCGACTCGTACTGCGGGTCGGTTTTCTTCTCTACTATCGGAGTTAAACCTTGAGCGGACAAACCACCACTCGCGTTGCACCAACCAAAGCAAAGTCAGGCTTTTTCTTAAGTCGTTTTAACCTACTCGATTGGGTACTGCTTGCCATCTGCGCGTTGGCTGGGGTTTGGCTCTATCATCGTTCTACCGTCGGCGTAAACTACATCTGGCATTGGAAAGAAGCAATCGACCTATTGTTCACCCCAAGAGCAGATGGCGGTTTGCCGTATTTCTTCCAAGGTCTAATCTCAACGCTGCGTTTAAGCCTTTGGGGCATCATCTTTGCTCTGGTATTAGGAACATTGCTTGGGTTAGCACGTTTTTCAGATTCTGTTTGGTTGCGCACGCCTGCCAACGCATTTATTCAATTGGTACGAAACATTCCACCTTTGGTGTTCGTATTCATCTTCTACTTTTTCATCTCTAACCAGTTAATCCCATTACTTGGTTTGGAAGATCTTCTCCGTAACTATCGCGGCGAACCTAACGCGCTTCAGCACTTCTTCTTTGGCCCTGCTAACCTATGGGAAAACCTTGCGTCCGGCGTGCTTTGTGTGGGTTTACTCTCTTCTGCCTACATTGCTGAAGTGGTTCGTGCGGGCTTGCAAAGCGTCGATAAAGGCCAGTGGGAAGCGGCAGACTCACTTGGTTTATCTCGTTGGGTGAAATACCGTTTCATCATCGCACCACAAGTGCTTAAAGCGATTACACCGGCACTTGCAGGACAAACCATTTCACTGGTTAAAGACACCTCTATCGTTTCGCTGATCTCAATTCAAGAAATGACCTTTGTCGGCACAGAGATGGCGAACTCATCAGGCTATATTTTCGAAATCTGGCTAATTGTCGGCTTCGTTTACTTCCTGATTTGTTTCGGTCTATCAATGTTTTTTAGATACATCGAGAAAAAATCGGAATCTATTTCAAATTAACTCAATAGGCTTCAAAAATAAGACAGCGTAGCGCTTCAAATCGGAATTCCATCCTGTTACAGTCGTTTTCATGCTAATTTTTTGGCGTTTTTCATGGAGTTAAAGAAGCAGTCCGATTACGAGCAGTACATAAGGCAGGACAGCCTTGGCGAATACTACGTTGTGCTCAATCAATACACTTTCCACAGTGTTTATCAGCCTATTTTTGATAAACACCAACAAATGATCGGGATGGAAGCCCTGCTGCGTATTCGTGGTGCAGATGGCAGGAATATTCGACCGGACCTCTTCTTTGCTGATGCCAGCATCGATACTTACTTCCGACTTTGTATTGAATTTCTCTCCCGTGCGATTCATATCCGTAACTTTGCTCGTCACTTTGCAGGTTCACCAATCAAACTGTTTCTTAACGTCATGCCACAAACCTTGCTGACGCTGACCAAAGACATGGGCTTTAAAGACAATGGCCTGCTCTACAAACGATTGTTTGAGTTAGGTATGGAACCTTCTGATGTTGTCTTTGAAGTCGTTGAGGAATCTTGCGGCGATACAGAGCTTTTGATTCAAGCAGTGCAACTCATGAGAGCAAACGGCTTCTTGTTTGCGATTGATGATTTTGGCTCTCACCATTCAGATATGTCACGTGTTAAGCAGCTTTGCCCAGACATCATCAAAATAGATCGCTCTTACCTACTCGATTATTGCTCTGGTGACACATTAGCGATCGCCAATGCAGTAGACCTTGCTGAAGAGATGAACGCAAAAGTGGTCATAGAAGGTGTCGAAGAAAATACACAGCTTTCAGCCATGCAAGCACTAAACTTGGATTACTACCAAGGTTTTTATCTGGCGAAACCAAACTCGATTCATCATTGGACTGAGCAAAAAGAAACAGCCAAAGTGCTACATTAAACGCGTTACCATAGATACAGATTAAACTGCTTTAGATACAAAAGCGCCGCCAAGGTTACTCACCACGGCGGCGCTTTTCTGTTTACGTCGATTTTAATATCGAAACAAATCGCTTAGAAGAAATCGATAGAGTTACGACCACTCTTAGGATCGCGTGCAACCTGCGGCTTTTCTTCTTTCTTGCCTTTCTTAGCAGATTGAGACAATGCTTCTTTTTGTGCTTTACGCTCTTTGTGCGCTGCTTTACGGCCGGTAGATTTAGGGCCTTTAGCACTTGGCTTGTCGTTCTTTTTCGAGCGAGACTTTTCTTTACGTGCCGCTTGCGCTTCTTTCTTCGCCTTCTTCTCTGCTTTTTCTTCAGCAGTTTCAGGTTCGGTTACTGGCGCGTCACATACAACAACGTAGTACTCTTGGTTAAACTCGAAGAAATCGCCGTCGTACATTTTGCGACGTTTACGAGTTTCTAGCTCACCGTTTACGGCAACGTAACCTTCTTCGATGATGTGTTTTGCTTCACCACCACCACTCACCAAGTTCGCGATTTTGAAAAGCTTGTACAGCTCAATTGGGTGTGCGTCAACGTCGATACCGATCGCTTCGATCTCAATCTCTTCGCCTTCTAAATACTCTTCGTGTTCGTAATCTTGGGTCATGTTCGTTACTCATTTTTCTTGATGAACGGAGTTTAAACGGAATGCGTACAAATAGAAACGTGATCTTCACTCATCTTGTCCAATTGGGTATATACTCACCCAATAACTCCTTGAACGAGCGATATTTTGTCTAAAAAGAACCACATTACCTTTGCCACCGCCAACCTGTTTAACTTTGTTGCACCACCTGGCGCGTATTACGACTTCGAGAACATATATTCTCGCGACGATTGGCAGGACAAACTCGCTTGGACCAAATCGCAGTTCGAACAACTGAATCCCGACATCATCGGCTTGCAAGAAGTGTTCAGCATCGAAGAAACCAAAACCTTCTTTGCTGAAATAGGTTATGAACACTTTGCCTGTGTCGATACGCCGCATATTGAAGGCGATTACATTTATTCTCGCCCAGTGGTTGCAGTGGCCTCGCGCTTTCCGATTGAAAGCTTTGAAGCGGTCACGTTCGATAAAGACACACTCAATGCCTTTGGTGATATCGACGCGCCACCTTTTAGCCGCAAACCCGTTCGTGCCTGTGTTGTTCACCCAATTATTGGTCATCTCTCTGTATACGTCACACATTTGAAGTCACAGCGCCCTGCGGATTCAACCACTCCAGAAGAAGCAAGCAGACCGATTGCCCGTTGGCTATCTACGCAACAGCGTGGTTGGGAAGCGGCAATGCTTCGTGACGCAATGCAAAGGCAATACGCTTTGAACCCAATGCCAACAGTATTAATGGGTGATATGAACCAAGGCATTACTTCAACCAGCGTTAACAATGTTTTGACTGAGCATTACGGTGACAGCGTCACTGATTTACAACTCAATGACGGATGGGAATTGCAAGTAACGCCCTCATTGGAGTCACGACCAGCAACGCACTACCACTTTGCGAAAGGAAACGTGTTGGATTACATCTTGTTGTCGCAAGAGTTTGATGCGCACGCCGATGTATCAATAGCAGAAGTCACGAACTACCAAGTGCTGGATGCGCACTTAATCAATCCGTCTTTTGAGAGAGATAAAAACGCCAGCGACCACGCATTTGTGGCGCTGACGGTAGAAATTAAGCTTTAGCGTCGGTGTGGCGCTTTACAATCTTACGCGGAATCAACTCTACACCCGCTTTATAACGTTTAGCTGAGGCATTAAGCGCCAACTCCATTGCGCTGTCGGCAATCAGCTCAAACTGCTGCGGAAGTGAGTTGATTTTTATTGGAAGAAAGTCGAGCAAGCGGTTATCACCGAAGGTGGCCAAACGTACTTTGCCCATCAACTCTGGCTTTTCTAACATCACATCCAATACGCCTTCTAATAAGGTGTAAGACATGGTCACCACAGCATCCGGCAGCTTGCCCTTTTCGATCCAACCTTCGAGCACCTTCTTGCCTTCTTCACGGGAGAAGTGCTGACCATAGCCAACCAAAACACCAGTACTACCCTGCTGACAAGCCGAACGGAAACCAAGTTCACGCTCTTTAGAGACTTGCAGTTCTTCTAACGCACCAATCAAACCAATCGAATCAATCTCTGAAGACAATACCGATTCGGTTAACTCAAACGCCGCATCAAAATCTTCACTGATCACACAACAAAAGTGCTCATCATCCATAGGACGGTCAAGTGCGATAACGGGCGTACCTGAGTTTTGAAGCTTGAGGTAATACTCGCTCGCTGCCGGCATACTGCTCGCAACGAATAGTGCATCAATACGACGACTCACAAGCGCCTCTGCAACCTTTTGCTCCGTTTGCGGATCATCATCAGAACAGCCAATCAAAATTTGGTAGCCCGCTTTACGCGAGTTCTGTTCAATCAGTTTTGCTAAACGTGCGTAACTGGTGTTCTCTAAATCTGGAATGATCAAACCGAACGAACGTGAGTTGCCCGCCCTTAAAGAAGATGCTGCGTGATCCGGTTTGTAATTGTACTGCTCAACCACCGCCATGACTTTCTTTTGAGTCTTTTCGCTGATGCGGTATTTCTGCGCTTTTCCGTTAATCACATAGCTTGCCGTGGTCTTTGAAACCCCAGCTAATTTCGCTATTTCATCCAGTGTCATATTCTAAGCCCTATTCTGTGCGCGGGATCATATTAATACATCAACGATCCTTCGATAAGTTGAATTATATGCTGAACCGATTCAGTATAAAAGCTGAAAGGATTCAGCAAAACTCAAAAATTGACGAGAATCACCAAAATCAAGCAATAGCGTCTCCCTTTGCTAGGCTTTAAAAGCACTGAGACACTGAGTGGTTAAGTTTCGATTTTAAAAACAGTTTCGCTGAGTGTTTTAAAAATTTGACCAAATGCTGAATCGATTCAGTTTCTTTTATTCAGCAAATTGTTGTTAAGCAAAACCGTCTCGAATAGAGAAATGACGAACAAAGACACGTTCAGCAACCATAGATAAACGGCGTTACGCAAACAAAGTACTGCGTAGCCAAGATGAATTAGAAATAGATACCTTAAGGCTGGAGAAGCACCATGCTTAAGCTAAGTAAGAACGACATTACCCTATCTCAATCCGCTACAGATAAGTTTGAAGCGATCAAAAGCATCGCACAGAGCCTGACAGACAAAGGTCTGGTCGAACAAGGTTATGTAGAAGGCATGCTAAATCGTGAAAACCAGAACTCTACGTTTCTAGGTAACGGTATCGCGATTCCACACGGCACGACTGACACGCGCTCAATGGTGAAAACCACGGGCGTTGCTGTTCACCACTTCCCAGAAGGCGTTGAATGGGGCGACGGCAACACAGTTTACGTTGCTATCGGTATTGCAGCGAAATCAGACGAGCACTTGGGCATTCTAAAGCAGCTAACAAAAGTATTGGGTGCGGACGGCGTTGAAGAGCGTCTACGCAAGGCGAAAAACGAAGACGACATCATTGCCCTACTTCACGGCGACGTTCAGCTAGAAGCGGATTTCGATGCTTCTCTCATTCAACTTCTATTCCCAGCAAGCGACATGATTCAAATGAGCGCGGTAGCTGGCGGCCTACTTAAAAACACAGGTTGTGCAGGTACAGAGTTCGTTGCAGACCTAGTAACAAAAACGCCAACGCATCTAGGCCAAGGTCTATGGCTTGTTGGTAGTGATAAACAAGTAACTCGTACTGGTGTTTCTTTTGTATCAACAGCCAATGATTGTGAATTCGAAGGCGAGAAAGTGCGTGCTCTAGTTGCGTTCGCAGCTTGCAACAACGCTCACCAATCTATCCTAAGCACGATTTCAAAGCTTGTGTTTAACAACGAACACAGCAAATTACTTGATGCTTCTGCTGAACAGATCCTTGCATTGTTCAAAGGCGAAGAAATGGCAACTGAAGCGGCTGAAGATGGCAACACAGCAATCTTCAAAATCAAAAACGCTCACGGCCTACACGCTCGTCCTGGCGCAATGCTAGTTGCTGAAGCGAAGAAGTTCGAATCTACCATTCGTGTAGCAAACCTAGATGGCGACGGCAAAGCAGTAAACGCGAAGAGCCTAATGAAAGTTATCGCACTAGGTGTGAAACACGGCCACCAGCTTCAATTCTCTGCTGAAGGTCCAGATGCTGCACAAGCACTTGAATCAATCGGCAAAGCAATCGCATCTGGTCTTGGCGAAGGTTAAGGGGCGAGAGAATGACAGTATTGAAAACAAACAAAGTCGTTACCATCACGCTTAACCCTGCCCTTGACCTAACAGGTTCGCTGGACTCAATTAAAGTGGGTTCTGTCAGCCTAGTTGAAAAGAGCAACCTACACGCGGCAGGTAAAGGCGTAAACGTAGCGAAAGTGCTTAGTGACCTAGGTGCAGACGTAACAGTGACGGGCTTTCTTGGCAAAGACAACCCAGAGCTCTTCCACCAGCTATTTAGCGATATCAAGGTTAAAAATGAGTTCGTTGAAGTCGAAGGCGCAACTCGTATCAACGTGAAATTGGTCGAAGCAGATGGCCAAGTGAGCGACATCAACTTCCCTGGCGTTCAAGTTACGGCAGAAGAAATCGCGCGCTTTGAAGAAACCCTATTCCGCCTTGCAGAAACACACGATTACTTTGTATTGGCAGGCAGCCTACCGGGCGGTGTTACTGCAGAGCAATGCGCGGCATGGATTGAAAAACTGCATCAGCAAGGCAAGAAAGTCTTGTTCGATAGCAGCAAAGCAGCACTACGCGCAGGCATCGACGCTCATCCTTGGTTGATCAAACCAAACGACGAAGAGCTAAGTGACTTTGTCGGCGAGCACCTTTCAACGCCAGAACAATGCCAAGAAGCAGCGCAAACGCTAAGCGATAAAGGTATCGAGAGCATCGTAGTTTCTATGGGTGCAGACGGCGTGATGTGGCTTAACCAAGGCGAATGGTTACGTGCTCAACCACCACGAATGAATGTAGTAAGCACTGTTGGCGCTGGCGATACGCTTGTTGCTGGCTTGTGCTGGGGTCACATGCAAGTGATGCCGAAAAACGATTTACTGCGCTTCGCTACTGCGCTTTCTGCCCTAGCAGTGAGCCAAGTTGGCGTTGGCCTAACCAGTCAGGAAGAACTGGAGAACATCAAGCTCCAAACGCAAGTAACCGAGCTTTACCCTAATACGAACTTAGACAAAAACTAAGGAACAGAAGGTTATCAGTATGAATATTGCCATTATTACAGCTTGTCCAAGTGGTGTTGCAAACAGCATCATTGCGGCAGGTCTACTAGAACAAGCAGCGGCGAAGCTGGGTTGGAACGCAAAGATTGAATGCCAATCAAGCGTAGTTGAACCAACACTGCTGACAGACGCTGACATTGAACAAGCAGAAACGATCGTAATTGCGGCTAACACTCCAGTTGATACTTCTCGTTTCGTAGGTAAAAAAGTCTACCAAGCAGATATCAGCACTGTAGCGAAAGACGCATCCGCATTCTTACAAACTGCGGTTGAAAGTGCAGCAACACTAGAGCAAGCAACTACAGTGGCGGCACAAGTAGCAGCACCAGCAGAAAGCGCATCTGCAACGAAGAAGATTGTTGCTATCACAGCATGCCCAACCGGCGTTGCACACACCTTCATGGCAGCAGAAGCGCTAGAAGAAGAAGGCAAACGTCGTGGTCACCAAATCAAAGTGGAAACGCGTGGCTCAGTAGGTGCGAAAAACCAACTGACTGACCAAGAAATCGCAGACGCAGATTTGGTTATCATCGCAGCAGACATCGAAGTACCTCTTGACCGCTTCAACGGCAAAAAGATGTATCGCACCAAAACAGGTCCAGCGCTGAAGAAAACAGCGGAAGAAATGGACAAAGCGTTTGAACAAGCAAGCGTATACCAACACTCTGGCTCTTCTAGCGCATCATCAGCGACAGAAGAGAAGAAAGGCGCGTACAAACACCTAATGACAGGTGTATCTCACATGCTTCCAGTTGTGGTTGCCGGTGGTTTGATCATCGCCCTATCCTTCGTATTTGGTATCGAAGCGTTTAAAGAAGAAGGCACGCTAGCAGCAGCGCTAATGAACATCGGTGGTGGCTCTGCATTCGCATTGATGATTCCAGTTCTTGCTGGTTACATCGCGTTCTCTATTGCTGACCGTCCGGGTCTGGCTCCGGGTCTAGTTGGCGGTATGCTAGCAAGCTCAACTGGCGCAGGTTTCCTTGGTGGTATCGCAGCAGGTTTCATCGCAGGTTACGCTGCTAAGTTCCTTGCTGACAAAGTAAAACTTCCACAATCAATGGAAGCACTTAAACCTATCCTTATCATCCCGTTCGTGGCGACATTGTTCACGGGTCTTGTGATGATTTACATCGTGGGTGGTCCAGTATCTGGCATCATGAGCGGCCTAACTGATTTCCTAAACAACATGGGTTCAGACAGCGCGGTTCTACTGGGTATTATCCTTGGTGCGATGATGTGTTTCGACCTAGGTGGTCCAGTAAACAAAGCCGCTTACGCATTCGGTGTAGGTCTATTGGCTTCACAAACTTACGCACCAATGGCTGCAATCATGGCAGCAGGTATGACACCGGCACTAGGTATGGGTCTTGCTACGTTCATTGCTAAGAACAAGTTCGAGCAAAGCGAGCGTGAAGCAGGTAAAGCATCATTCGTTCTTGGCCTGTGCTTCATCTCTGAAGGTGCAATCCCATTCGCAGCGAAAGATCCAATGCGTGTAATCCCATCATGTATGGCAGGTGGCGCACTAACAGGTGCTCTATCAATGCTGTTCGGTGCAAAACTGATGGCACCACACGGTGGTTTGTTCGTACTGCTTATCCCTAACGCAATCTCACCAGTGCTAATGTACTTGGTAGCAATCGCAGCGGGTACAGCGGTAACAGGTTTCACTTACGCGTTCCTAAAGAATAAAGCAGAAGCGAAACAAGAAGCAGCTGCTTAATCGTGACTAACTCGCTTAGATGGTTCTAAGCAACGATTAACAATGCCTCCCTCGATTTGGCATTCGACACCTCCCTCTAGCCTCGGCATTGGGAGGTGTTTTTTATTGAGCAATAAGCGGAATCTAATCGGCGCTAAATCCGATAGCAGATAAAGTTACTCTCTTCTGTTTCGCTCTGATTGAAAAAGAACAGCTGCTCGTCTTCCACTTTGTAGATGAAGTCCGTTTTTGTGCCCACGTATGAGTTCATGTCTCTTACGAAAACCTCACTCTCCGTTGGCTGTTCATTCCAACTGACTTTCTGATAATCCACTGTCAGCGCATGACCATCCACTTGATACTTGCCGTTGTAAACCAGTTCATATTCTTTGCTTTCGCCCTTTTTTGTCAGCAGCGACCCTTTCTGAAAAATGTACATGTCTCTATCCGAGCTAAACACCACGACAGAACGATCACTGATGTTTTCATAACGTCGGTAACCTCTGGTAATAAAGTCTTCTTCAAACGTTGCACACGCCCAGCGCGAACCAGTAATTTCATCAGATTGGAAATACTTTTGGTGAACAACCACGCCCACTAGGCCAGTTACCAATGCAATATTGAGTACGAGGAGTTTGTTTATCTGCATATTGCATCCGCCCTGCTCATGCTCTCTAAGACCGTTTCTTTCAAGGTGTCGATATCGAGAGAAAACTTAATGTAGTTGACGTTCTTATTGCTGTTTTTGGCAAAAGCAAAAGCACGCAGGATATGCGCCCCTTCTTGATAAGCCGATTCAGACACGCGCAAATATACTATGGCTGGACACACCGGAAATACTTCATCATTGAGGCTCTTCGCCAAAGCAGAAAGATCTAACTCGTCATGATTTTGATCGTAAAAGTAGAAGTCCGTTTCAGACACAGAAAAGTGTTGGTAATCCGAATCATTAAGAAAATCAGGATGTGGCACAAACGGACGAAAATAAAGCACAGAGACAATCGCGAAAAGCAGGAAACCCGTCATCAGTATCGGAGTTACGCTAAATGCCTTATCTCGCGATTCAGCTTCTTGTTTGGGCGCTGCTTTGACTTGAGACTCAACATCATCAATTTCGAGCGTTTGAAGTTCCGGTATCTCAACTTTCTGTTTGATGGGTTTTACATCCGCATCAACTTCCAGTAAATAGCCAATTTTACTCACCGTTTTAATCTGTACGCCTTGTGCGTTCAACTGAGCCAGTTTCTTTCTTAAACCGGAAATCACATTGGTCAAAGCTTGATCGGTAACGACTGAGCCATCCCAGCAGATTTCGAACAACGCCTCACGAGTCACATGCACGCCCTGCTTTTCTATCAGCAAGTTCAATACTTGGTATGGCAGCGGTCTTAGGGGAACATCATCGCCGTCTGAATTGGACAGTTTCCTTGTCGTCGGATCGAGGATTAGATTGGCGAAATAGATTCTATGCATACAGGCTCACTATTTTCTCAACTCCTTGAATTATAGGTTAGGTTTCTCAAACCACTCGAAAAACCAAATTAACCTCATCACACCAGCATAAAGCGTCCAGTTTGGACGTAATCAAGGATTCAAACATCGATTTCTTGTTATGCATACCTTCCAATCACACAAAAAACACACAATTGCCTAAGTGACTAAATCAATGGGAATTATTTGGTTTTTGTTTGCTTTTTGTTTAGTTTTTCAGCGCCTCATTTAGATAATGAACACCGTTTTAAATATAAAAAGACAGACAGTCATACAGAGGTAACTATGAAAAACACAATCATCCTTTTATCCGCTCTTTTTAGCGTTTGTGCTCAAGCAAATGGTTCACAAGATGTCTCAGGTTTTTATCTTGGCGGCGGTGTGGGTAACAACACGTTTAGTGACGATAACCCGTTTACAAAAGTGGATGACAACGGCACCGCATTCAAAATCATTGGCGGTTATCAGTTCAACCGTATCGTTGCGGTTGAAGCGCAGTACACCAATTATGGCGATTTTAAGATCGTAGATACGGCTTATGATTTAGGCGCGAGCAACGTCTCGGTAGCGGCGAATATTGGTTACTCGTTCAATAATGGCCTACGCCCTTTCGCAACCTTTGGTTTGGGTTATATGTCTGTTGATATTCCGACGACAGACAATGAAGATGATTTATCCCTACGTATCGGTGCAGGTCTGGAATACACGCCAATTCAATTTGGAAACATCACCTTTCGCGCGGCGTATGAGATGGACCATTTCACAGTAAAACCGAAAGGTTCAAGTCTGGATACAGACGTACAGATTGGCTCTTTCTATGCGGGCGCTACCTATAAGTTCTAAACTGGCTAGGTTCTAAAGCAGCCTAAGCTCTAAAAGCAATAGAAATAAAAGCAAACACATAGAAACCACAAAGGGCGAACTCTTATGATAAGTGTTCGCCCTTTTCTTATTTATGTTGGCAGTGTTTAAACCGACAATTTATTGCATGGGTTCAGATTCGATATCCACATCGCCGCTGCTCAAGTTCACCGTTGCATTGTACACACTGTGCGGGTCGCCATGATGCTTAAAGGTAAAGTGATAAACGTTCGCTGGCGTCCAGATCTCTTTATCGTCGACAGGCAGAATGTCGTAACCGTCTTGTTGGTAAAGCTCGGTTGCCATCACATACGCGATTGCTGTTTGCACTTGGGTGTTATGGTCGTATTTTGGCTGGACAGATGGGTTGCTTGGGTAAGAGTCACCATTAAAGCTCATCTGACGGCATGCGCCATTGCTCCACACAACAAAATCTTGCCAACCGTTACTGTAGCTGTCGATAAGTGCAATCGGCGTTCTGGTTACTGACATGCGGCTAAGCACTTTGCCGCTGTTATCGAATATGTACCCAGTACAGCCACCACTACCGCAGAAGTAACGATCTTGGAACAACACAAAGTGTTCTGCCATACCGTCACTGTTTAAGTCAGCAGAACCCACTTGGTAGTTGATCTTGTCGTTTGCTAAAGAAAGCCCTTCTGGGTTCAGAATGCTTTGGTCAATCCAAGTTGCGATTGTTGTTGCATCGGCACTTTTCACTTCCACTGGCGCTTGCGCTTCCGTGGTATTTGAAGAAACGCCGTCCGTTGTAGAACAGCCAATAAGCGTTAGAGAACCTAATAGGAAGAGTCCGTGTAATCCGCGATTGTTCATTTGCGTTCGCTCTTTTAATGATGATGTGTTCTTAGTATACGCATGATTTATCAATCGCTTGTAAGAAAATCATAAAAATCAGTTAGGTGTACACGAAACCACCAGCCCTTCTTTGCACCTTCATCTTCTTCCCGCTTCTAGATTCTCGCCTCCATTATTTTCTCCATCTCGCATCTTAATTCTCTCAGATCAAAAAAGCCCTGAGGAATACCCTCAGGGCTTGGCAGGAATCTGACAATAAATAAAGCCAGGAAGTCCCTTATGCAGTGGTTGGTTTGATCTTAAACAGAATTGCAAACATGACTGGTACAACAATCAGAGTCAAAACTGTAGCAAAACCAAGGCCTGCCATAATCGTAATTGCCATTGAGCCGAAGAACGCATCAAACACCAATGGAATCATACCTAGGATGGTGGTCAGCGCCGCCATACTTACTGGTCGAACACGGCTAATCGCACTGTCGACAATCGCTAAGTAAGGATCCTTACCTGATGCTAGCTCTAGGTTAATTTGGTCGAGAAGTACGATACCGTTCTTCAAGATCATACCGCTCAAGCTCAATAGACCAAGGAACGCGGTAAAGCTAAATGGCATGTTTGTCGTCAGAAGGCCAAATGCCACACCGATGATAGACAGCGGTACTGTGAACCAAATAACCAATGGCTTCTTCAGTGAGTTAAACAGCAGCATCGTAATGATGAACATCAACAAGTAACCCATTGGCAGCGAGCCAAACAGACCTTCTTGTGCATCTTTCGATGATTCGTACTCACCACCCCACGTGATTTCGTAACCTTCTGGGATATGCAGTGCCATCACTTTTGGTTGAACACGAGCAAACAAGCTTGCTGCGGTGTCATCGCTCAATACATCGTGGTCAGCCAGCACCGTTAGAGTACGTTTGCGGTCACGACGCTGAATCAGTGGCTCATCCCAATCCAGTTTCACGCCATCAATCACTTGATCAACTGGGATGTAGCTTTGGAGCGATGGACTCCAGATGTTCACGTTTTGCAGTGATTCAAAGTCCACACGCTCTGCTTCTGGCAAACGCGTCATGATAGGCAGAATGTGCGTACCATCGCGTAGGAAGCCAAGTGTGCTACCACCAAACGCCATTTGCAGTGTGCTTGAAAGATCTTCTTTCGAGATACCAAGGCGACGTGCTTTAGATTCGTTGAATACAGGCACTAGCTCTTTAGTACGCTCACGCCAGTCGTGACGGATGTTACGAGCCCCCGGGTCAGTATGAAGAATATCTTCTACTTGTACCGCAAGCTCACGTAGCACTTGTGGATCTGGGCCCGTAATACGCGCTTCAATCTTAGACGCTGGTGACGGGCCAAATTCCATCAACTTGAACTGGAACGTTGGCTTGTCGAACGTCTTCGCTAGGTTGTCGTCCAGCTTGTGCAGCAGCTCAAACATGTTCTCACGGTCTGTAGTACGAACTTGGAACTGTGCGTAGGCTTCGTAACTCTTCTCTGGTTGGTAAGTCAGAGCAAAACGCTGCAAACCTTGACCAATCGACGCTGAAACAAAATCAATGTTGTCTTGAGTACGGATGTAGCTTTCAACTTCTTCCGCTTTCTTGATGGTCTCGCGAATGTCTGTGCCTTCTGGCATCCACATATCAACGTAGAACATAGGCGTATTTGACGGCGGGAAGAACTGTTGTTTCACACTACCAAACGCAACCACAGCACCAACTAACAGCGCCACCATGCCTGCTACCGTTAACCAACGGAAACGAAGCGCCAGTTTAAGAGATGCACCAAACGCGACGAACAACCAACCTTTGTACGGGTCTTCATCTTCAGCATCTGCGCTCTTGTCTTCTTCTTTCAATAGAAGATCAGCTAGGAATGGCGTTAGCGTAATCGCCGTAATCCAGCTCAAGAATAGCGAGAAACACAGAACCCAGAACAGAGAGCCCATGAACTCACCAGTCGCATCTTGTGACAGACCGATAGGCGCAAACGCGGTAATAGCAATGACTGTCGCACCAAGCAGCGGCCACTGAGTTTGTTTCACAATGTCTGTTGCGGCTTGAACTTTGGTTCGCCCTTTCTTCAGGCCAACCAATATCCCCTCGACCACCACGATGGCATTATCCACCAGCATACCGAGTGCAATGATCAGCGCGCCAAGTGAGATACGGTGTAGTTCAATGTTGTTGTAGTTCATCAAGATGAAGGTACCGAATACCGTCAACAACAGCACCAAACCGATGATCACACCACTGCGTAAACCCATGGTGAACAGCAGTACGATGATTACGATAGCAACAGCTTCTGCCAAACTAATAACAAACGCTTTTACTGAATCGTCAACTTCTTGCGATTGGTTGTAGAAGTAGTTCATATCGATACCAGCTGGCTTGATGGTCTCAAGGCTTGCTAGTTCAGCTTCAATACGTTGACCAACT
Organism: Vibrio sp. B172a; assembly: GCF_030248355.1. NCBI lineage: Bacteria > Pseudomonadati > Pseudomonadota > Gammaproteobacteria > Vibrionales > Vibrionaceae > Vibrio > Vibrio sp. B172a. The sequence goes on from NZ_JAHGAC010000015.1 coordinate 90,328, forward strand.
TCTACTACGTTTACGCCAGAGGCAAACGAAATACCGATGTTGATTGCTTTCTTACCGTTGTACAGCAGCACATTGCCCGGCTTTTCTTGAATGCCACGGCTGATGGTTGCAACGTCTTTCAAGCGAATCAGGTTACCCGTATCGCGACCATGAATAATCAGGTTTTCTAGTGCTTCTACGGTGTTTAACGTACCGCTTGGGCGAATAATAAGGCTCTCGCCGTTTACCATTACTTCACCTGCAGAGACCACATTGTTCTGTTGGTTCAGTAAGCCAGAGATTACATTCATGTCGAGGTTCAGAGCCGCTAAGCGATCCAATGAAATCTCAACAAACAGCATCTCTTGTTGGTCGCCAGCGATGTCAACTTTACCCACGCCATCGATCAGTTCGAGTTCACGCGTAAGTTGGTCTGCGTAACGTTTCAGTTCTACGTAATCGTAGTCGTCACCCGTTAACATCAGCATTACGCCGTACACGTCACCAAAGTCATCAATGATTTGCAGAGATTGAACGCCTTGCGGCAAAGTTGGTTGCAGATCGTTGATTTTACGGCGCATTTCATCCCAGATTTGCGGCAATTCATCCGGACCGTAGTCCATCTTCATGCTCACCATAATCTGTGACATACCACTTGAGGACGTCGACGTAATCTTATCGATATAAGGCAGCTTACGAATCTCTTTCTCAAGCGGATACGTCAGCTCTTCTTCTACTTCTTTAGAAGTCGCACCAGGATAAGTCGCAATTACCATCGCATCTTTGATGGTAAATGCTGGGTCTTCCAATCGACCAAGTTCTAGGAACGACGTCACACCGCCGATCGCTAGAATAACGATGAACAGCCAGCTGATGACTTTGTTCTTAATTGAGTATTCAGCAATGCTCATTATTGTTGTTTCTCCACCACATCCACATGCTTACCTTCGCGCAGTTTGCGTAAGCTGGAATTCACTAATACATCGCCTTGAGCAACACCTGATGACACAATCGCACCTTCACCATTAACTTGGTCGATAGTTACTTCCACTTTAGTGACAGCGTCACCATTTAATTTCCAGACGAAAAACTCACCATCTTGATTGCCCGCTTGTAATGCAGTCATTGGGATGTTGTAGCCATCAATAGAAGTAATGCCCGCAGCCACCATGTCTACTGCAACGCTTACGCTAGTACCCGGCAGAATCTCTTCCTCAGGTTGTGGCATGGTTAAATACATCTGGTAGGTTTGCGTTTGAGCATTTGGCTCACTGGTGTGCTCCAAATAATCCAACGCATAAGATTTCGCGTCACCCGAGAACGTTGCTTGAGGTTGGTAGCTCATGCTTTGTGTATTTGGGTTTACCATCGCAAGCACGTTGTCTGACAGTTCGATACGAACGTAAACTTTGTCGCTTTGATACAGGTTAAGAACCGGCTCACCAATCGCAACACGCTCAAATCGCTCTTTGAATACATCAGAAACCTTGCCCGCAAACGGTGCAAATAAACGTGTGTAGTTCAATTGGTTTGTTGCGTTGTAGAAGTTTGCTTCCGCCAGTTCTTTGTTTGCTGTTAGCTCATCCAATTCCGCTTTTGAAATCATTTGGCGGTTATGCAGCTCTTCACCACGTTTAAGCTGACGAATCGCTAGCGTGTATTGTGCTTCTGCATCGTTTACTGCTTGCTTTTCTTTACTGTCGTCCAGCTTAGCGATCATCTGGCCTTCTTTAACCGTGTCACCCGCTTTGACTAGCACATGCTGAACTTCGCCTGCGCGACGGAATGCAATTGGCGTTTGTTCCGCAGGCACAACTTGGCCTTTGAATGTGCGGTATTGGCTTTTTACTGGAACATCGACAGCAACCGTAGAAACATACAAAGGCTGCTCTGCGGTGACTTCGTCTGTGCTGTTACAACCGGTGAGTACCGCCAGTGCGATAGCCGATACTGTGAATAATGAACGTTTCATTAGATACCTTCCTCACGAACCCAAGCTTTCACGACTTGGCCTTCCACTAGGCGTTCAACACCTGCAATAACAACGTAATCATTCTTATCCAGACCCGACTCCACAGCGCCGTTCGCATTTAGTGACAAGGTCACTTTATTCACTTGCTGTGTATCGCTGTCCATTACCCAAACCTCACCATGAGCGCCGTTTTTCGACACCCAAGCCGCATTTGGCAGCATCATCGCGTTCGATACGTTTTGCTTCGCAATGTGTACTTGGCCTGTCATGCCCGTTAGCAAGTTACGATCAGAAGGACGAGTAATCGTCACGATCGCTTCGTAGCTGTTGGTGTCGGCATTGGGTTGAGTAGAGATTTCTTTGAATTTGCCTTGGATGCGGTTGTTTGGTTCGCTGTCCATCGTCACCCACATCTCTGCATCTTTAAGTGAGTTCAATGACACCGCTTCGGCGTAAGTCACAGGTAAAGTAAACGACACATCCAAAGTGGTGTTGTCGATTAGGTTTAGGATTTCTTGCTTAGCAGCAACCACTTGGTATGGCTTCACGTAGGTATAAGACACCACACCATCAAACGGCGCGTGAATCTCTGTGTAGCTCAAATCGGTTTTCGCTTGCTCTAAGTTTGCCAGTGCCGCTTTGTATTGCGTTTCTTGTTGGTCGTAACTGTCTGTACTGATCAGCTTCTTGTTGTACAAACTTTTCGAGCGTTCCCATTGGGTTTTCGCTAATGCGTACTGCGCTTGTGATGCATCAAGAGCTAACTGCAAGTCTTTTGGGTCTAGCGTTGCAAGTACATCGCCCTGCTTCACCTCTTCACCCATTCTCACGATCAACTTCTCAATTTCGCCACCTACCTGAAATGAAAGTTGGGCTCTGTACGTTGCATCTATTCGTGCAAGGAATGCATCGGAATCGGCAACAGTCAGATCATTAACAGCAAGTAATTTTACAGGTTTGATTAATGGCTCAGACGGTTCTGATACGGCTTTGTTACACCCTGTCAGCATCGTGGCGAGGCTCAATGCCACCGCGGCTCCGACAAATGTGCGCTTTAAGTATTGTTTTCGCACTGGCTTTCTCCATCGACTTTATATTTACTACACAGGTGTGCAGTATATGTATAACAAAAAAATGATCAACATATTTTCCACGTGGATAATAAAATAATTAGGCAAACTGTCCGGTTTCTGGTAAAAATAGGCGCGTTGATTAATATTCGGGAAAATTCGAACTATGACAGAAAGAAAGCAAGGCCGTAGAAGTGCTGAAGCCGCTGAGCAAACTAAGTGCCTGATTCTAAGAGTCGCGGCAGATATGTTCTGTGAGTTAGGGTACGAACGTGTCTCGCTTCGAAACATCAGTGAGAAGGCTGGTGTGTCTCATAGTTTGATTCGCCATCACTTCGGCAGCAAAGAGAAAATCTGGCAAGCCGTCAGCGATGGCATGGACGAATTCATGCAAAGCTACATGGCGCAGTTGGTAAGCGAAATGCCAGCGAATACGCCATCGAATCAAAAAATCTACCTGTTCATGGTAAGAATGCTGGCGTTTGCACTCGTTAACCCGCACCCAGTTCAAATGATTGCCGATGCGATTCGCCAAGGCGACGATGCATTGCTGCAATACTTCTTAAGATCAAAAGATGAGTTCGCGGCGATCTTTACCGACCTATTTGCTGACTACAACGTTGAATATCCAGAGCATCGTATTGATCAATGGGAATCAAAGTGGCAAATGCTGGTGTTTGCACATGGTGCGATTAGCCTAGCGCCTATGATGCAAGAGACGTGGCCAGAAGATGCAGACAATCGCGAGAAAATGCTGATCAACCACTGGGAATTGTTCAACACCATCATGGCAAGCCAGTTTAGCGTGAACAAAGAAGACATGATTCACCCAAGCAGACTGAGTGAAGTTGTGATTGAAATGTGTTGCCCTATCGAGGAGCTCACCGCATAAGTTGAGCTTTCAAAAGAACATAAAAAATGCCGAGCAATTTGCTCGGCATTTTTGTTTGTGTTTATCGATTCAGAGAGGAAACGAAATGGAACCTACGTTCTGATGGTTAGATTCCTAGTCTCGCTTTGGCTCGCTGGAATGACGAGCTTTAATTAACCACGGTAGTAGCGTTGTGGTACGAACGGCATTTTTTCTACCGTCATTGGTAGCATCTTGCCACGTACTTCTGCAAACAGCTCTGTACCGATAGCCGCTAGATCGGCACGTACGTAACCCATTGATACTGGTTTACCTGCGTTAGGGCCTGCTGTACCACTGGTTACCACGCCAATCTTGTTGCCGTCTGCATCGAACAGCTCAGCGCCTTCACGAACTGGTGCTTTAGTTTGACCAACCAAGCCAATACGCTTACGTGCAACGTCTTTCGTTTCGATTTGCTTAAGAATGATGTCAGCACCAGGGAAACCACCTGCACGCTCGCCATCAGCACGACGTACTTTCTGGATGCCCCATAGTAGGCTTGCTTCAACCGGCGTTGTTGTTGTGTCTAGGTCATGACCGTACAGACACAGACCACATTCAAGACGAAGTGAGTCACGAGCACCAAGACCAATCCACTCTACTTCTTCTTCACCTGTGAGTTTACGAGCAAGCTCTTCTGCTTTGTCCGCAGGAACCGAGATTTCGTAACCGTCTTCACCTGTGTAACCACTACGAGAAACAATGCACTCAACGCCTAGTAGCTCAACTTTGCGAACATCCATAAACAGCATCTCTGCTACTTCTGGTGCGAAACGCGCTAGTACTTCTGCCGCTTTAGGACCTTGAATCGCAAGCAGTGCGCGATCATCAATGATCTCTAGCTCGATGCCAGAAGGAAGATGCGCCTGAAGGTGTGCAATATCTTGCTCTTTACATGCTGCGTTCACAACAACAAACAGATGGTCGCCAAGGTTAGCCACCATCAAGTCGTCCATAATGCCGCCCTGCTCATTAGTAAAGAAAGCATAACGTTGCTTGCCCGCACCTAGGTCAACAATATCAACCGGAACCAGTGTCTCTAAGAACGCTGCTGCGCCATCACCAATCAAACGAAGTTGACCCATGTGAGAAACATCGAACAGACCTGCTGCATCACGAGTGTGTAAGTGTTCTTTCTTTACGCCTAGTGGGTATTGAACTGGCATGTCGTAACCCGCGAACGGGACCATCTTTGCGCCTACTTCAACATGAAGTGCATGCAGTGGTGTTTTCAGAAGTTCTTGAGTCATTTTCGTCTCCATTTAGATAGACCCGAGAATGCTGTCGGCATTCGCATCGAATAATGTTTCCAATAATAAACACGCTTGATTCAATTTTGCACGAACAAGACATCGCTCGACTTTCAAAAGTGTGACTTTTAACATTTTAATCACAACAAAACGCACAAAAAAGGCGCTCTGTTGAGTGAGATATCATCAACAGAGCGCCATCATAACGCATTCAAAACCAATAGCAAACGTTTGCTTTCACTATAGGAAATTTACAACTATTTATCACTATTTGGCAGTCACCCACAAAATGTGCGCATCTTCCTCGCTCACACTGGTCAACATATGACCCATGTTCGCATCGTAATACACACTGTCGCCTTCGCTTAATACAACAGGCTCATAGAACTCAGAATAAAACATCACCTCACCTGATAAGATGAGTAAAAATTCTTCCCCATCATGGCGAACCCAGTCTTTGTATTCGTCAAAACTACGGGCACGAATTTGGCTCTTAAAAGGCATCATTTTCTTATTGGAAAGTTGAGTCGCCAACAGCTCGTGTTCGTAGGTTTGGGTTGGGTGTGGTTTACCCTCTTTTTTCTTGGTTACATCCCTGCGCCCTGTCGCGACCTTTTTTCTTGGCGGTTCAAACAGTTGCGGCATGTCAATTTGTAAGCCATGCGCTAATTTTTGCATCGCTTGGAACGTTGGAGAAATCTGTTCATTCTCGATCTTACTTAGCGTAGAACGCGCAAGGCCAGTTCGTTGGCTCGCCTCTTCTAACGTAATACCAAGTTTAGAGCGGATATCTTTAATGCGCTGACCGAGCTTAAGCGGTTCAATATTTTGGTCTTGCTGCTCTTTCGCCAACGTCATTGACGGGTATTCATCGTAAATACTTTCTGCCATAAATCCCTCTGTAAATATCCTTTATTCCTTCCTATTAGCATTGTGCATGAAGCCTATAGTGGATAAAAGTCCACCGAGTTAATTAAAGCGTGCTCTTGTTAACAAAACCAGAAATCTCGTTTCCTATAGGAAATTTTTGGTTGATTGTTCGTGCCGCAAGCGCTATGTTACCAACTTGTTAGATGTAGAGATGCACATTTCCGTAAGAGATTGGACAAGAGAAACCACAATCCGACGGAGTTTTGCCCACTTATTCGGGCCGAAAGTTCACTCTGTTCTGCTATGCAGTTCAGCTGTTTTGAGGACAAATGAGCCACCATCGCAATCAAACAACTATTTCTACTGCGGGTTCATTTTCAGATTTGGAAGGTCAACTACCATGAACAAGAGTTACCCTAACCACAGCTTGGAAAACTTTTTCTCTACCAACCTCTCTGCGACAGATGACGCTGTCTTTGCTGGAATTCAGGCAGAATTCGCTCGCCAAAACGAACAAATCGAACTTATCGCTTCTGAGAACATCGTTTCTAAAGCGGTAATGCAAGCTCAAGGCACATGCCTAACAAACAAATACGCTGAAGGTTACCCAGGTCGCCGTTACTATGGTGGTTGTGAGCACGTAGATACAGTGGAAGCCATTGCTATCGAACGCGCGAAAAAACTTTTCAATTGTGAATACGCAAACGTTCAACCACACTCAGGCGCACAAGCAAACGGCGCAGTAAAACTGGCACTACTTCAGCCTGGCGACACCATTCTTGGTATGTCTCTAGACGCAGGTGGCCACCTAACACACGGTGCACGCCCTGCACTTTCTGGTAAATGGTTTAACGCAGTTCAATACGGCGTTGACCGCGAAACACTAGAAATCAACTACGAAGACGTACGCCAACTGGCACTTGAGCACCAACCAAAAATGATCATCGCAGGTGGTAGTGCTATTCCACGTACTATCGACTTCGCAAAATTCCGTGAAATCGCAGACGAAGTAAACGCGATTCTTATGGTCGACATGGCACACATCGCCGGTCTTATCGCAACAGGCGCGCACCCTAGCCCGCTTCCTCACGCACACGTTGTTACGACTACAACGCACAAAACACTGCGTGGCCCACGTGGCGGTATGATTCTGACCAACCACGAAGACATCATTAAGAAAATCAACTCAGCGGTATTCCCAGGTCTACAAGGCGGCCCACTGATGCACGTGATTGCTTCTAAAGCAGTGGCGTTCGGTGAGGCGCTTGGTCCTGAATTCAAAACTTATATTGATTCAGTGATCAACAACGCAAAAGTTCTGGCGGAAGTATTGCAAACTCGCGGTTGCGACATCGTAACCGGTGGTACAGACACGCACCTGATGCTGGTTGACCTTCGCCCTAAAGGCTTGAAAGGTAACAAAGCAGAAGAAGCACTAGAGCGTGCAGGTATCACGTGTAACAAAAATGGCATCCCATTCGACACAGAGAAGCCTATGATTACATCGGGCATCCGTTTAGGAACGCCTGCGGGTACAAGCCGCGGCTTTGGCGCTGAAGAATTCAAACTCATCGGTAATTGGATTGGTGACGTACTGGACGGTTTGGTGAACAACCCTGAAGGTGACGCAGAAGTAGAAAAACGCGTACGCAAGCAAGTGAAAGAGCTTTGCAGTCGTTACCCTCTTTACCAATAAAAGATTTATTAAATCAGAAACTATCCTGACAAGTTATTTGGAGATTAAGCAATGGACAAAACACTGAAGTTTACAGATAGCCACGAGTGGGTACGTGACAACGGTGACGGCACAGTAACTATCGGTATTTCAGAGCACGCTCAAGAGATGCTAGGTGACGTAGTTTTCGTTGACCTACCAGACGTGGAAGATGAAGTCGAAGCGGGCGAAAGCTTTTCTTTGGTTGAGTCAGTAAAAGCCGCTTCAGACATCTACTCACCAATCACTGGCGAAGTAGTTGAAATCAACGAAGAGCTAGAAGACAGCCCAGAGCTAATCAACGAAGAACCATACGAAGGTGGTTGGATTGTGAAAGTGAAGCTTTCAAACCCATCTGAGTTGGATGACTTAAAAGATGCGGAAGAATACCTAAGCTCTATCGAAGAAGAGTAATTAGGATGAGACGAAAGCTGTCCCCTAGCATAACGATTAGTGGACAGCTTTTTTTCTAGGTTCGGACGTATAATTTAGATTATCAGTAGCGTAAATCCGTTACCCGAACCAAGGAGTAGGTAAAGGACAATGACTGAATTACTTCAAAGCCTCAGCACACAGAATGAGTTCGTTGCTCGCCACAATGGACCAAACAAATCTGACCAACAAAAAATGTTGGAAGCGATCAACGCAGTAAGCCTTGATGCACTTATCGACGAAACTGTACCAGCGCAAATTCGCCTAGAGCAGCCAATGAGCTTGGCAGAAGCGAAAAGCGAAGCAGACATGCTGGCAGCAATGCGTAAGTTCGCCGATCAGAACCAAGTTAAACGTACATTCATTGGTCAGGGTTACTACAACACCTTCACGCCAAACGTAATTCTACGTAACGTGATGGAAAACCCGGGCTGGTACACCGCTTACACCCCTTACCAACCAGAGATCTCACAAGGTCGTCTAGAAGCACTTCTAAACTACCAACAAATGGTGATGGATCTTACTGGTATGGAAATCGCGAACGCGTCCTTGCTCGATGAAGCAACGGCAGCCGCAGAAGCGATGACACTTTGTAAGCGTGCGGGTAAGAGCAAGAGTAACGTATTCTTCGTTGCTGACGACGTTCACCCACAAACCATCGAAGTAGTAAAAACTCGTGCGAAATTCATCGGCTTTGAAGTCCTAGTTGGTTCTCTAGAATCACTACCAGAGCAAGACGTATTCGGCGCGCTAGTTCAATACCCAGGCACAACGGGTGAAGTTCGTGACCTAACGGACATCATCGCAAAAGCACAAGCGAACAAAACGCTAGTAACCGTAGCGACTGACCTATTGGCTTCTGCCCTACTGAAACCTGCAGGTGAAATGGGCGCAGACGTTGCAATCGGCTCAGCACAACGTTTCGGCGTTCCTATGGGTTACGGCGGTCCACACGCTGCCTTCATGGCAACACGTGACAAGCACAAGCGTACAATGCCAGGTCGTGTTATCGGTGTTTCTATCGATACCAACAGCAACCAAGCACTGCGCATGGCAATGCAAACGCGTGAGCAGCACATCCGTCGTGAAAAAGCGACATCAAACATCTGTACCGCTCAAGCTCTACTAGCGAACATGGCGTCTTTCTACGCGGTTTACCACGGCGCCGAAGGTCTACGCACGATTGCTCGTCGTACGCACCACATGACAGCGATCCTAGCTGCTGGCCTAACGAAAGGCGGCTTCGAGCTTGCTCACAACAGCTTCTTCGACACCATCACCATCAATACTGGTGCACAAACCGAAGATCTATACGCGAAAGCGCTAGCAGCAGACATCAACCTACGTAAGTTGGGTACTCAGCTAGGTGTAAGCTTCGACGAAACCACAACCGTGGCAGACGTAGAAGCCCTATTCGCAGTATTCGGTGTGAAAGAAGAAGTCGCAGCCCTATCAACGGAAATCGCAGGTAACGAGTTTGCAGCGATTCCAGAAGCACTGCGCCGCACAACAGAATACCTAACGCACCCTGTGTTTAACACGCACCACAGCGAAACACAGATGATGCGTTACCTAAAACAGCTAGAGAACAAAGACTTCTCGTTAACGCACGGCATGATCCCACTGGGCAGCTGTACGATGAAGCTGAACGCAGCAGCAGAGATGATTCCAGTAACATGGCCTGAGTTTGGTTCGATCCACCCGTTCGCACCAGCAGAACAAGCAGCCGGTTACGCAGCACTAGCAAAAGATCTTAAAGAGAAGCTATGTGAAATCACAGGCTACGACGCATTCTCACTACAACCAAACTCTGGTGCATCAGGTGAGTACGCAGGTCTTATCGCGATTCAACGCTACCACGAAAGCCGTGGCGAAGGTCACCGCAACGTATGTTTGATCCCAAGCTCTGCGCACGGTACTAACCCTGCGACAGCGTCTATGGTGTCAATGAAAGTGGTTGTGGTTAAGTGTGATGAAGAAGGCAACATCGACATCGACGACCTAGCAGCAAAAATCGAGAAGCACAAAGACAACCTATCAAGCATCATGATCACTTACCCTTCTACGCACGGCGTATACGAAGAGCAAGTGAAAGAAGTGTGTGAAATGGTTCATGCAGCGGGCGGTCAGGTTTACCTAGACGGCGCAAACATGAACGCACAGGTTGGTCTAACAACGCCAGGCTTTATTGGCTCTGACGTTTCTCACCTAAATCTACACAAAACCTTCTGTATCCCACACGGTGGTGGCGGTCCGGGTATGGGTCCTATCGGTGTGAAATCGCACCTAGCGCCTTTCCTACCGGGTCACATTGAAAACGGTGCAGACGGCGAAAACTTCGCAGTATCCGCAGCGGATATGGGTAGCGCGTCTATCCTGCCTATCTCTTGGGCTTACATCGCAATGATGGGCGAAGCTGGCCTAACAGACGCAACGAAAGTAGCGATTCTGAACGCGAACTACGTGATGGAGCAATTGCGCCCTCACTACCCTGTTCTTTACCGTGGCTCAAACGGCCGTGTAGCGCACGAATGTATTATCGACATTCGTCCACTAAAAGAAGAAACAGGCATCAGCGAAGAAGACATCGCGAAGCGTCTAATGGACTACGGTTTCCATGCACCAACTATGTCGTTCCCTGTAGCGGGCACGCTCATGGTTGAACCAACAGAATCGGAAGACCTAGAAGAGCTAGACCGCTTCTGTGATGCGATGATCGCAATCCGTGAAGAGATGACGAAGGTTAAGAACGGTGAATGGCCGCTAGATAACAACCCACTTGTTAACGCGCCACACACTCAAGTTGACCTAGCGAAAGATGAATGGGATCGCCCATACTCTCGTGAGCTTGGCTGCTTCCCTTCTAAAGCAACCAAATCTTGGAAGTACTGGCCAACAGTAAACCGCGTAGATAACGTATACGGCGACCGTAACCTAATCTGCTCGTGCCCAAGCATTGATAACTACGAAGATTAATTTTTGTAGAATCTAAATAGACAAAGGCGAACCGATTGGTTCGCCTTTTTAAGAACTCACTAAGTAACTTGAGATAACTACAAACAATTTGAATAACTAAACAATAGTTTTTCGCCTACCTGCACACCCATTTAAGGTAGTTGGAAAGTGTCACCTTTTACTTGCAGATAACCTAATTGAACTTGTTGAAAAAGTATTGCTTCAGTTCTATCTTTCATCGCTTTGCTTGTACTAGAAAAGCCCACAACTTCCGTAATAGACTTAACTAGGTCACCAATTGATATAGTAAAACTATCCTTAACAGTCTCTATTGCGGCTTTTGCAATTTCACCATCATAAATCAGGTCATACTTGCGCTCATTAGATGGCAGTTCAGCTCGGTTACGAATTGTGATCTCACCTTGACTAATAATAATGAACTCACCATCAAGTTCGACTTTACCTTGTCTATTAAGTAAGCCAATAGCATCCTGAATTGCTCGGTTGATTCGAGCACCACTTCGAGAACTACCCACCGCTGATAACAAACGGATGCTAAGCTGTTTCACATGTATAGGAGACTCACGCTCCACAACTTTAAGAATATCTTCAGCTAAAGTTGCTGTACTTACATCAGGAATTGTATCACCTAGCCCAAGGTATAGCTGATCCGTAGGGTAGACCTGATAGATTGCAGCAGACGATTCATATTCAACCTCTACTCTTTCTATCGCAGCTTTTGCTTTGGACTTTGATTTCACCACCTCTTCAGCTAATGACTCTGAATCATAGGCTTCGTAGTATGCAATTGCTGATTTAATCGCATCATCGAGCCTTTCTGATTCTTTATGGCGATTACGGAACCAGTCAGTACTCCAGATACGGTGAAAGCGCCACCCAAGTCCTTCAAGGACACTCTGGCGTATACGGTCTCGGTCACGAGCACTCTTGGAACTATGATAGGTTGCACCATCACACTCCACTGCCAGCATGTATCGTCCCGGTTTATTGGGGTCTCTCACAGCAATATCAATATAGAAGCCTGCACACCCCACCTGTGGTTGAACTTGATAACCTAGCGAACGAATTGAAGAAATCACTTCTTCTTCGAATGGTGAATCAGGACCTTTGCCTGTCTCTTCCCTCTTAACCAAGTCACCTGTTTCAGCGTAATGTAAGAAGTTCTTAAGCGCTCGAACACCGAATGGAGATGCAGCAGTCGTTGGCATCTCGTCCCCCTTAAAGTTACTGAATACTTCCATACACATACGAGCACGAGAGATAAGAACGTTAAGTCTTCGTTCACCGCCATCGATATTTAGCGGACCAAAGCTCATTGGTAAACGCCCTTCACTAGTCTTACCATAACCGATACTGATATAGATGGTGTCACGCTCATCACCCTGTACGTTCTCTAGATTTTTAACGAAGAAGTCTTCCCCCTCGTCATGCTCTCCAAAGAAGTGCTCGAGATCTGGGTTCGCCTTTCTTAAACGTTCAACCTCAAGGAGAATGGCATCACGTTGGGCCGTACTAAATGCGACCACACCTAGTGTTTGTTTTGGAGTGGTTTTAGCATGTTTAATGACGGCTTCAGCAACTGCGGCAGCTTCACCCATATTGCATCTTGAACCACCGCGGTCATACGTCGTGTTCGGCAAGTAATTGAAACTTAAGCCCTTGGCATGAGGGTTAATGCCTGATGATGGGAAAATCATTAACTTGTTGTCATAAAATTCTTGGTTAGAGACTGCAATTAACGACTCGTGACGGCTACGGTAGTGCCATTTAAGCATTTTCTCGGGGGTACCTGACGCTAAGAACATACCTAAGATACTTTCCATATCCGCAGTTAGGCTCTCTTCTGCCTCTTCATCATCTAAGACTAGCTGCTTACCAAAGAAGCTTGTCGGAGGCATCTGTTTCGTATCACCAACAACGATGACCTGTTTACCACGCATAATGGCTCCGAGAGCATCGGCAACTTTTACCTGTGATGCTTCATCGAAGATAACCAAATCGAAGTCAACAACACCTGGTTCTAAATAGGTAGCAATCGACATTGGACTCATCATAAAGACAGGTTTGATCTGTTGAATCACTCGACCCGATTTGTTCAGCAGACGTCGAATCGGCATTTGACGACGCTTCTTATTAAACTCACGTCTTAGCGTTTCTACCTCACCTCTTGCTGATGGATTCGGTAGATTATCGTAAAGCAGTTTTACTAACGACTCTTGAGCAAAGTGGAACAATTGACCGTCAATAGAGCTGAACTGTTCAATCTGTTTTTCATGTTCAACACGATCAAAGTAACGGATTTCATCCCGTGAATCATATTGGTGATCAACAAGTGAACTGTAGAATGTGTACTTAAAACAATCTCGAATAAGCGTGGACTCTTTCGTCCAAGTAAATGCCTGCTCTCTCCATGCAGATAGCCCGATGGAATCTAGATCTGACCCTAAACGATTAAAACGTGTTAATGGATAAAATTTCTGAATATCACTTTCGAGCGTTTCAACTTCATCACATTTAAGAGCGTCACATCGTTCAACAAAAGAGCTGGAATCTAGTTGCAGCAGTAATGCGAGTTCATTGATTACTTTCGTGCGTCTTTCGATAAGCGCCGTAACCTTATCAAGCTCTACAGTATCAAATGCAATTTCCTTTGATGGGTTTAGGTACTGGGCGGCGCTATGATCCAGTGCTCCAGACTTAATACCTGAATGACATTGTTGCACCCACTGAAGTGGTTTCAGCACAGCTTTCCAATCAGTACTTTCATTTTTAAAGTGACTGCCGATGGTATCGATTGCCAGTTGTGCAGAATCGATAAAACGTTTTTGAGCTGAACGATATTCAACTACCGAGTCAATCTTTTCAATCCATTCACTTGCTCCACCAACAAGCCCTTTCTTACACATACTTGCATAAGTGCTTTTTGCTTTACGGTAATCACCAGATAAGAATCGCCACCACTTTTGACCCGTTGTAAGCAACGAGCCACGAGTTGGCATCCAATCATATTCTAATGCGTTATCGACAAAGTGTTCTGATAGCTCTGACTTTTGGTCCTGCAACGTTGCACCTTGAAGCGCGAAGTCGAGTATCGCATCGCCTTTTGACTCCCAAGCAGATGAGATTGCATCGACACTCTGAATATCTGGTCTATCTGCAATAAGAAACAGACCATCAAGCACTGAAATACAATCTGTATAGGTAGCTATCGGTGAGACGTATCCAGCACAAACATGAAGGGCTTTAACTTGGTCAATGATCGCTTGCTGTGTTTGCACTACGTCAGTGACAAGTTTTTGTGCAGCCTTGTCATCTGATGGTGAGTAATCTTGGAGATGAGTAGATGAAAATAGATTCACGTTTGGTGCAGCGTGCTCAGTCAAATAATCAACAACTTCATTTATCTTAGCGAGGGCTGCTACATAGTAGCTCTTGCTCCATACGTTTAGGTCAAAGTCGATTTTCGGTAGTTCATCTAGCTCGATTGAAGCGTCAGTAATGGTTCGTTCTAGCTGAGAGCTATAACCTAAAGCATCATGGTAACTAACATCAGTATTGGCGATGCTTTCATTCACTGAGAGACAGTAATCGTCCAACTTGTTACGAAGGAAAACTAAACGATCAATATCTTCACTTCTCTCAGGAGTAATGGGAGCATGCTGCATCAGTGTGTGCTCTAGTGAAGAAAGTACAGACTTTTTGTTCGCCTTATGTGAGTGCAGCTCTAACACTGAATCACCAATATGGCAGTTATCCAATCGGCGTTTAACAACATCAAGCGCTGCCATTTTTTCAGCAACAAACAGTACCTTTTTATTATCAGATAAAGCCTGAGAGATGATGTTTGTGATGGTTTGAGACTTACCTGTACCTGGTGGACCTTGTATCACAAGGTTTGCTCCAGACTTTGCAGCAAGAACGGCCTCTGTCTGACTTGAATCGGAGTCTAAAACCAACTGGACTTCTTCAACACGGTTCACGTCCATTGGTTTTGATTCTAGTAAAGTGGCATCACGTTCAAACCCTTCGGTGAAAAGCTTTTGAATTATGCTATTTTCCGACGGTTTCTTGCCCTTAGGCCAGACATCATCAGATAAGTCCTGATACATCTGAAACTTACCAAACGAAAAGAAACTCAAAACGATTTTATTACTCTCGACTGACCAACGTTTTTCGCCGACAATCGCAGTTGCCACTGAGTCTAAGTACCCTTGGAGATCATAGCCGTCCTCACCCTCTTCAAATTCAGGTAAAGTAATACCAAACTCCATCTTTAGTTTGGCAGCAAGCGTCAGGTTTGTTCCTAATTCTGACTCAGTGTAGCGAATTTTATATGCATCACTAGCATCTGCTCGAAAGATTTCGACAGGGATAAGTACTAGTGGAGCGTGTCTTGGTTTATCAGAGTTTTCGTCTTCAAACCATTTCACGAAACCAAGAGCTAGATAAAGAAGGTCAACACCCTGTTCTTGGACAAATGTCGTTGCTTCTGTGCTGAGTTTTAACAGACGAGTATCAAGAGACTTTCGAAACAGCTGAGTTTGCAGCGCATTATCAGCGTGCCTCTTGTCCCCATTGGCTTCTTCAAGATGAGCCGTCAAATCAGTTAAAGATATTGATTTGCTGTCCTCTGTATCAAGAGAGTCTGGTGCAGGAAGGAATGACATCGTTTTTGAGTCTTCAACCAAGTGTTCAAAAACCTGTTCAGCTCGTTCATCAACGATGTCTAGAATTTTAGCTCCCTTGCCAACATTAAGTAGCGTGTTCCCTCTAAGCCCCATATCAAGGAGTTCTTGGCGGCTTTTATCAAAAATATCTTTAAGATTTGAATTCATCTTTTAATAACAACCCTACATTCGATTAACCGCATTCTATACCAACAATTAGCTCACGCAGCATAAAATAGATCAATGATCTGAAGCAAATCCAACATTAAATGTATGAAACAAAAATGATACTATGTCTAAAGAAATTAGCTTATGTAAAGACTACATCTACAAAAAAGGCGAACCGCGCGCGTGGTTCGCCTTTTTTGTACGGGATGAGATAACTGATTTGGGACGGAGACGTTTCGCGTGTTAACCAAAGCTAATCTCTGCTAAGTTCTTCCTATTTCCCCCTAGCCGCTAATCAGGTTATTGCTCTTTACCACCGCAAGGTAGCTCTCAATCACTGGGTGGGCGAACTGTTCCGATTCGTACATCACCCAACGTTGGGCTACGGTGAGGTCAGTAAACGAACCATCCTTAAAGTCACCGCGCCAACGGACATCAAACTCAGCAGCATACTTACCTTCGCCTAGGTAAGAGACTTCAATACTCTCGATATCGTGGTCGTCAGATAGCAATAAGTCATGTATCCAATGGTGCCATTCCATAAACTCTTGGCGAGAATGGATTTTGTAGTCGGGAAAGTCGACTTGGACATTTTCATCGACGAGATCGGCAAATGCTTCTGCTGGCACTCGCACCTTTCCTACGGTTGCACGCTCATACATTGAGAACACGCGATATACAAAGCTCTTGATGTCATTCTTGGTAAACTTGTGCTGTGCATACTGCTGAATCAGCTTATCGTAATCCGCCTTTTGATATTTCATTGTGGCACCTACTCCCTATTTAAGGCTTTGTAAGTAAGCCACGATTTCTGGTTTGTCTTCAGCGATTGCCTTTTCAAGTGGCGTATTACCATCTTTGCCTTTAATCGTGATATCACCACCATTGGCAACCAAGATTTTTAGTGCAGGCAGGTTGTTAGCCCATACCGCATCATGCAGTGGTGTATAACCATTTCTAGGACCAACAGCGTTGACGTCATAGCCTGCTTCAATCAGCAGTTCGACGATTCGTGTATTGTCTTGGAACATCGCGGCATGCAGCGCGGTGCCGCCGTAAGAATCTCTTTCATCCGGATCGGGATTGGTTTTCAATAATTCAATCACTTGAACTTCATTACCGTTGTAAGAAGCAAGGTGAATGGTATCTGCACAAAACGCTTGAAATGCTGCGGTGATGACAACGGCTGCCAACGAGAAAATGACAATTAATTTTTTCATATTACCCACTATTTTGGTTTCTTGTTTTATCAGCTTCCATGCATCAGAGAAGCCGTAACCTTGATTAAAGCTTATACCCATTAACGACTAGAGTTCGATTTCTTCACCATCTCGGAAAAAGCCACCAGTTGGTCCATTTGCTGGCAAGTTTGCAGCCCAAGTTATGCCACTTGCCCCCTGCTCTACAGGTCTACCACCGCTTCCGCCCATGTCTGTCGCGACCCAACCCGGACAAACAGCGTTAACCAAAATGCCACTGCTTTTGAGTTGATTGGCCAACATTAAGGTCAATGAGTTAAGGGCGATCTTTGACATACTGTACGCAGGAGTGCTGCCAGTCTGGTTTTTAATCGCACCCGCACCACTGCTGACGTTAACGATTCGAGCTTGTTGGCTGTTTTGTAGCAAAGGTAAGAAGGCTTGTGTCATCCGCCATGCTCCATAAACATTGGTGTCCATCGCTTCTTGAACTGTATTGAGGTCTGCGTTCACGACGTTTTGCCAAGTGTCATAGTGAATGGCGGCATTGTTGATTAACAAATCGACAGCAGAAAATCGTTGCTGAACAAACTCAACCAATTGGTCAACGCTCTCTTGGTTAGTAATATCAAGTTGCGCCGCTAGTAAGTTGTCCAAACCCAACTCTTCTACTGTTTGCTGTGCGCTACTCAACTGACGAGCCGTAACAATGACTATGTCGCCTTGCTCTGCCAATTGACGACTGACTTCTTTACCAAGACCACGGTTTGCGCCGGTTACAATCGCGACTCGCTGGGTTGTGTTTTTCATGTCGAGTTCCTCGTCAGTTTTTTATCTGGTTAAGCTTGGGTTTCAGTTGCTTCGAAGGTTTTCATCTCAACTGAATCAAACCATGGTCGAGCGAGCTCAAAGTGCTCTATCATGTGCGCTGTAGCCAAATGTGCCTGTAATTGTTGCTCTGACTGCCATTCTTCATAAAGGAATAGCGTACTTTCGTCGTCAGCACTGATGTTTTGTTGATAGGTGATGCAACCATCTTCCGCACGAACCACTTTTGCCAGCTCCGCCATGTGCTCGATGAAAAGCGATTTGAATTGAGGTTTTACTTTGCCTGCTACAGTAACGATGATCATAATTTTCTCTCTTACTTAGTGTAATCTGCGCTTCGATAGGTTCTAGATTACTTAGTGTGAGTCGCAATAGATTGAAGAATCCTGCTTCGTTTTTTGTACTTTATTGCTAGTAACTCTGTGCACAGATGGGCTTGGCTCAGAGACTCATGCTTTCACTGTTTTATTTATTGAGAATACCGCCAAGGCAAACAGTGCGAACAACGCGTAAACCAGAGAAACTTGGCTAAGGTCGGTGCTATCAATCAGATGAGTAAACAAGGCTGAGATTAGCGCACCAGCACCGAATGTTGTCGCCGTGTATAAACCGCTTGCTACACCTGCGTTTTCTTTGAAATCTGCCAGTGCATTTGCCGGACAGCTGCACAGAAGCATGGTGCAACCGATAGCAATAATCACCATAGGGCCAATGAGAGAATACCAAGCTTGAATGCCGCTCATAACAAACATGAGTACGCCGCCCGTCACAATCAATCCGAGTGAAAGTGCGATTAAAGATTTAATGCTTAAGCGTGCGTTAATGGCTGGCGATAAGAAGCTACCAAGCATGAAGACAATTGCGATTGCCATAAACATTTGACCAAACGCGACTTGTGATACTTCAAGTTTGCCCATCAGGTACATTGGCGCAACGGTCAGTAAGTAGATGAACAAACTCTGAGCCACCAGCGCAAAGAATAGGAATGTCTTAAAGCGCGTATTCACAATAACGGCTGCGTAGCGACGAATAAAGCTAGTGTTCGTTACGTTCGATGCTTCTACTACCGATGATTGCTGCGCATTTTTGTCATTTGGTAGAGTCAGGAATATCCAAACAATGCTAACGACACTAAGTACCGACATGATCGTGAACAGCGTAAACCAAGAATTCGTCTCGACAATGTACGCACCAGCCAGCGGAGCACTAACCGGAACAAAAGCGAGAATACCATTCAGGTAGCTGTAGGCTTTATTCAGGTGCTCGCCTTCAAATCGCATGCGGATCAGAGCAAAGATCGCGGTAAAGCACGCGCTGCCAGCAAAGCTTTGTAGCGCACGAAACGCCAAGAACTGCATTGCTTGGTCGCGATCAATGGTTGAAATCATAAAAGAACTGAAAGCAAACAAAGCGAGACCAATCAGCGCAATGTTCTTTTTGCCTATGGTGTCAGCCATACCGCCCCAGAACAATTGGCCAAGCCCCCAGAACAACATGTAGATGCTGATCGCCATTGAAGGCACGCCTTGGTCAGAGAAGAACTCTCCGATTTGATATACCGCAGGTAAGAAGATGTCTAAGCCAAGTGGCAGTAGAGTGAAAAGAGGTAAACCTGCAAGAAGAGTCAGCCCGACACTGTTTGTCATTGGGGCTGTTTTGTTGCTGTCGTCATAATAACTGTCCTATCTACACCCTGAACTTTTCAAGGTGCTTTTCCAATAAGTTACGCACTCTGCGTCTATGGAATAAATGATATAGATAAGATGAGTTAGAACTAGATGATGAATAGCTAAATTATTATTAGGCAAAAACTAACAATCTAGCTATTCAAAACCAAGATCAAAAAAGGCGAACCACTTGGCTCGCCTTTTTTGTTAGTAGGGATTTGTTAGCTCGCTTTTGATGCCGCGTGCTGCTCTACCATAAACGCGATGACTTCTTCGTTTAAACAAGATTTGCTGATGTATTGGCGTTGTTTACCAAGATGAAGGATAAAGCCCAAGTCAGTTTGTTCGAGTTGGTCGATTTCATTCCAAGCGAGGCTGCGGTCAACTTTACCGCTTTTGTAGCGCACGCCCTCTGCATTTACATCAAACACCACTTTGCTGCCACGGCTTGAGCTGATGGTTTGACGCCACAACCACCAAGTTCTTTTGAAGTAAACGCTACACGCTTCAATCACACTCAATACGAGAAAGAACCAACCGACATAACCGTTAGGTAGCAGTTCAAACTCCAATAAGACCACACCAAAGATAAGAAACAGTATCCCTTTTAGGTATGCTTGTGGGAACTTCGTTGGCTTGCTAGTTTGATCATAACACTCAGCAAAGAAAGGTTTGTCGAGTATGTATTCTGTAGTGAATTCGAAATCTTTAGACATGTATGGTTACTTCAAGGCTTCTGTAAATGAGTAATCTTGGTTGCACTCTCGCAACGCCTGCATTGTAGCGCTTCTCTCGATTTATCTTTAGTCCTTTTGATTCTGTTTTGTAAATCAATGATACCGCCACGCTAAAAGACCTTGGTGCACTTGCCAAGATCAAACAAGGCGAACCATTTAGCTCGCCTTGTTAATTAATGACCTATGTGACTTCTTGAGGTTTTCTACTTTAGAGGGTCGTTGTCTGGCAATGCACTGTGTATCCAGACTGCCAGTCGGTGTTTGATGCTTGCGCCATCTAGCTTGCTTTCCGGCAATGGCGTGATCTGTTTGGCATCGACCAAGAATAGGTAAATCGCTTTTACTCTCAGAGGTTGTGGTGACTGTGGAAGGTCAAAACCTTGTAGCTTCGCCATCTTCCCACCAATCTCTAGTGCCTTCTTAACCAGTTTGTCTTCATTGTGAAGCTTGGAGCTTTTTGACATTGATAAATCCTCTTCTTCGCTTCAATTAAGAATACATGAAGTGTCACGTATGGCGTGTTAGTAAGCTCGCATATTGATAAGTTTATGCCTTATTACCGAGTAACTGATTGAAAAATGACCTTAATTCGTCATCATCAAGGTTTAGCAGGTAGTCGCCAACATACCATTCAACAATGGATTGATTTGGATGTGCCGTGACTTGCAGGTTACCAAACCAAATGCCCTTTTCTGTGGCAAACGTGTGTTGGAGTTCTTTCAATTCTTCGCAGCTAAATGGCAGGATAAGGTGCAACATGTTTGCTTGAGCCTGAGTAGGTCTTACCGCCAAAGATGGGAACTCTTCAATGATCTTGTAGATCTGCTTTGTTCGTTCAAATAGAGCTGGCATTTGTGCCAACCTTTCATCAAACTGCATTGCCGCAGACACCACATAAGGTGTTCTGTGATACAGGTTGCCACCTTGTCGCTTCATCCACATTGAAGCTAGTTCAATGAACGCCTTTGAGCCAAGTAGCATGGATCCACCCATGCCGTTGATGCCTTTGTAAAGTGAAACATAGGTCGTATCAAAACCAGCGGCGATCTCGCAGTATTCTTTCTGATAGTAAGCTGCAGTTTCCCACAGTCTTGCGCCATCCATGTGAAGATGAATGTCATTTTCGGCGCAGTACGCTTTGATTTCTTCCAGTTCTTGCCATGAAGGTAACTGACCGCCAATTTCACGCATCGGGAGCTCATATAGAACGGCTGCGATTTCATCCGGCCACGCAGTGAGATCCTCAAGCTTCCATGTTTGATAAGGGTTCCCGACTGGCAAAATACTAAAACGATGTTGAAGCTGATAGCCTTGTTTTTCATGCACCGGAATATGGCTAGATGCGTGCATGGCGACAATAGGATTACGCTTTTGTCTTGTGACAATTTCAAGCACTGTTGGCTGTGTCATCGTCCCTGTTACAACAAAAAGCCCCGCCTCGTAACCCAGCATATCGGCAACCTTTTGCTCGAACGCTTGAATCGTTTCTCCATCGCCGTAGACATCGTGATTCACGTTGTTTTCTTCGCACCACTTCGCCATTTTCGCAAAGTGTTCGGCTGGAGAATCTTCTTTATTACCAGGGAGATGGGTATGACAAAGCTGTTTTAGGTGGGCACTCATTGTTCTGTCCTTTGAATCAAAGTTTCAACAATGTAACTTGTTAAAACGGAGGCGTAAACTGCATTTTCGCGATGTATTTTCTGCGTATGCCTCAGAGGTTTATTTCTATAACCGACGCAAATAAATATCGCTAAATCGCCGATACCATTACTAATTAATCCAAGCAAACTAGATACAAAAAGTCCGGCATGGTTGCTCCTATGCCGGACTTTTCTTTAAGTATCGTTAGATTTAATTGTGAGGTTAAATTATTGACCTGCAGCCAACTGCATTAGTAGACCACTGATGTAGGCGCCGTATGTACCTAATGCATAACCAAGAACGGCCATTAGAATACCAACTGGTGCTAGTGCTGGGTGGAATGCTGCCGCAACAACAGGGGCAGATGCCGCACCACCAACGTTCGCTTGGCTACCTACCGCCATAAAGAACAGTGGCGCACGAATCAGCTTCGCAACAGCAATCATTAATACAGCATGGATGGTTAACCAAACGATGCCGATAAAGAAGTAACCTGGGTTATCGAAGATTGCCGTGACGTCCATCTGCATACCAATTGTTGCAACAAGGATGTAGATGAAGGTTGAACCTACTTTCGATGCCCCACCGTGCTCAAGACTGCGTGTTGATTTAAAGCAAGAAGCAACAAGCGCAAATGTTGTTACCAATACGATTAGCCAGAAGAACCCCGAAGTCAGGCTGTATTTCGCCAGTTCTGGGGCGTTAGTCGAAATCCACGGTGCAATCATATCGGCAAAGTAATGCGCAAGACCGGTTAGACCAAACGCAATCGAAGCAATCTTAACGAGGTCAGTTGTTGTGGTTGGGCGATCGTTTTCTTCTTGGTACTTAGAAACGGTTTCTTTTAGCTCTTCGATTGACGATGTATCCGCTTTAAGCCATGCGTCTAACTTCTTCTGACGGCCAACCATAATCAATAAGATTGCCATCCAAACGTTGGCACAAATAACGTCGACCGTAATCATCGCCGAGAACAGCTCGTCGTTCACCTCGAAGACTTCTTTCATCGCGGCTTGGTTTGCACCGCCACCGATCCAAGAACCAGCAACCGTGGTTAGGCCACGCCATACATCACCGGAAACGAGATCCGGAGAAACTTGGTCGATAATCAGGATCGCCAAAGGACCACCGATGATAATCCCTGCCGTACCGGTCAAGAACATGATGACTGCTTTCGGGCCAAGACCAATGATTTTGCGAAGATCAGCAGAGATGATCAAAAGCACCAACGCTGCTGGCAATAGGTAGCGGCTTGCTACGAAGTACAGTTTAGAGTTCGACGCATCAATGATACCGAAACTGTTTAGCAATGAAGGAACGAAGTAACAGAGTAAAAGACCCGGAATGATCGAATAGAATCTTTTTAGTGCGCTGTTTTGGCTGCTTTCCGTGATAAAGATAGCGCCGAGAATGACAGCGAGCATGCCCATGATTACCGCATCATTAGAAATCATTATAGTTCTTCCTTTAAGTTGAGCGTAAAAGTCTATTTTTTGAGGGGACGAACCATACCGATAACGCCCCAATGTTACAAGGTGTAACAACGGAAACATTTTGAAATACTCTTACAACATCACATCCTTCATCTTTGAAGCCTTTATTTTCATGACCTGACCGTTATTTACTATTGACTCAAAAAAGATCGCTCCTCATTTCGCCAATAATGCCCTGTAGTTCATATGTGAAATAGCGATATAAATAACAAACAATTAGCCACATGAATTCAGATAAGTTTTTGTATGGCAAAGTGAGTCAAAATTGTCCCAAGAGCCCTCTCATCAATGAGCCGAAAACCGTCATTTTTGGCGGCAGATTGAACAAAAGAAAGACGTAACAAAACAATAGTGTGGTGTTAATGGTTTGAACCAAAAGCAAACAAAACGCGTAATAAAGGGAGGTTCTAAGTAAAGGATTTATTTATGTTTTCTTTCTTCAAAAACAATTCAGTCAAGAAGCTCAAAAAACGCCACTCAATGCTGCTTGAACAAGCGATGCAAGCCCAAAGACGAGGCGATATACGTACCTACTCTCTATTAACTGCGGAGGCGGAAGAGCTTTTCGAACAGATAAAAACGGCCCACAAACCCCAAAGTTGAGGTGCGAACTGAGTTTGATGCTCGATTTAGGTCAAAGCGCTAAGCAATGAAACGATGAAGGTGAACGGTTCGGTTCACCTTTCTGTTATTGAATGGCGAAGCGACAATCTCTTTTTGCTAACGGGCGACTTCATCAACATAACCAGTGCCTACTTCCGAGCAATATCATGTTCTCGTGATGAAAGAAGAAGAAATTTCATTGGATTCGATATGTTCATATATGCTTATGCCTGTGAACTATAATCAATAAGATTTCACGCAATCTATAAATAACAACAAAGGACTGTGTTATGCCACAAACGTTAGATCAGGCTGTTCAGGTTTTAGACCGAGATTTAGAGGAGTTTTTACTTCGCTTCCCACTATCCATTACCAGCGCGGGCCAATCGAAAGGTGCTATGAGGTTTTACTTGTATAGCCATGGCGATACCGCTTTCGGGATAAATCAGGGGGTAAAGATGAAGGAGATGCGTTTCCGCCTTGGTCCAAAATCGTTAGTTAAAAACGCGAAAGCACTTCAATGTATTCATATCCCCGTTTCTCCTTTTGAACAACTTAAACCCGACTCCATTTCTAAAGTCACCCATTATGATGCTGCTGACTACTTGGTAACCACTCAATTGACCGGTTGTACCTTTGCAATCCGTAAAGGAAAAGGAGGCGGGCTTGAGTTTTTGCATGTTCAGCCAAAGGGGGACTTTAACGGCATGGAAGTACAACGTGCTGTCCAGAAGGAGTTCCAAGTCTCTTTTGGTAGAGGATCTGGCACGGACAATACAACTTATGGTGAAAATACTCGGGTTACGGTAATGGGCGCGCGAACCAATGGCCTATGGGTCGTCTATGCTCAATATCAAGACTCGAGTGGCAGTGTGACAAAAGTAGACTGTATTTATAAAGAACCAAGCTCCGTGGCGTATGTGGATTAACTGCATCGCTGTTTAGGTTCTTTACTCACTACGCCAATAGCAAAGAATGTGAGTTGACCAAATAGGTTGACTCACTTCCCTTTCCCTTCCGTAACAACCTTTCCTTTTAAACTCTTCTCGTGGCTCACTGCTGTACTCAAAAAGTAAGCAATATTAGACCTCAACAGCCTGCTGCATAAACTTGGCTTCAGCCTTTGAGTAGCACTTCTCACCAACATAGATTTCGCTTTCTAGCAAATACATGCCTCGCTTACTCTTGATGCAATGCGCTTCCACTCGGATTGAACTATTGAGAGGGATAGGTTTGATAAAGCGCACCTCCAGCTTAGCCGTCATTGCGCAGATATCTTGGGCGAAAAGACAGTGTGTCATAGCAGTATCGTGCAGCGCACTGATGGCACCGCCTTGCATTACGCCTTGATAGCCTTGAACCTTTTCTGTCGGCACGATTTGTCCTTGCACGCCACCACTCGGCATTGCCGTAAATTGAATCGTATCGTGCGCGTTGAAAAACGGCTGGCAGCAGACTGCGCAATGTTGGTGGTTTCTAGGAGCATGAATAGACATATAGACCTCTGAGTTTAAGATTGTCTGTGGAACAAAACAGAATGAGTAAAGAGAACAAAGAAAAGAAGCGTTAGACTTGGCGAGCGACTGACATGGTGAATTCCTTTATCTATTTGAGGCATTCACTTTATGCCCTGTAATTAGCATATGCCAATAACAAAAAGTGAGAAATTAGGTTCCATCGAGCTGAATGCCTTGCCAGAAGGATCACTCTGTTATCGAAACTGACTCACCACTGGTTTCACGTACCAAAGTCGCTTACTATGCCAAGTACCTATAACGCTTTGTGAGCCACTCATGAGCAGTAAAAATAATAAAAATCTCGGCATTCTTCTTAAACTCAACACCTTCGTTTCACCTTATAAATGGCGCGTTGCTGCTGCCTTAGTTGCCCTTATCGCCACAGCTAGCCTAACGCTGTCCGTCGGTTACGGCGTGCGCATTCTTATAGACCAAGGCTTTGCTCAGCAATCGCTGCAAGAACTCACCAATGCGATTCAATTTATCGTCGGTGTGACGCTGTGCATCGCAGTGGGGACGTTCTTCCGTTTCTATCTGGTTTCTTCCGTGGGCGAACGCGTCAGCGCAGACATTCGTCTTGCGGTGTTTAACCATGTGATTACGCTGCATCCTAGTTATTTTGAGACCAATAGTAGCGGCGATATTATGTCTCGCCTCACCACAGACACGACGTTGCTGCAAAGCATTATTGGTTCGTCGTTTTCTATGGCGATGCGCAGTGCGCTTATGTGTATTGGTGCGATCATCATGTTGTTCGCAACAAACTTTAAGCTCACTTTGATTGTGCTAGCTTCTGTGCCATTCGTACTGGTTCCGATTTTGGTTTATGGGAGAAGAGTACGTGCCCTATCACGCCAAAGCCAAGACACCATGGCCGATGTCGGCAGCTATGCAGGCGAAGCGATTGAGCACATCAAAACGGTTCAAAGCTTTAGCTCAGAGCAACATGAACGCGCGGCGTTTGCTGTCGAAGTAGAAAAAGCTTACGAGGTGGGTAGACAGCGAGTAAAACAGCGCGCAATTCTGATTTCTGGCGTTATCGTCATTGTATTCAGCGCCATTGCTGGCATGCTTTGGGTTGGTGGCAGTGATGTGATTCACGGCAAAATGTCTGCTGGCGATCTAGCGGCATTTGTGTTCTACGCCATCATGGTTGCGTCTTCTATGGCAACGATTTCCGAAGTCATGGGGGAACTACAAAGAGCCGCCGGTGCAACAGAAAGGCTGATTGAGATCCTTCAAGTGGAAAGCGACATCAGCGCGCCAAACAATAACCTTCCGATCACCGATGAGATGCCAGCGGAAGTGACGTTTGATTCAGTGAACTTTAACTATCCTTCTCGCCCCGACCAACCCGCTATCAAAGGGTTAAACCTGACTGCAGAGAAAGGTAAGGTATTGGCTTTAGTTGGCCCTTCTGGCGCTGGTAAAACGACTTTATTCGAATTGCTGCAACGCTTCTACGACCCACAACAAGGCCAAGTATTGTTTGGTGGAGAAGACATTCGACAGTTCGATCCAAATGATCTTCGTCGACAAATGGCATTGGTTCCACAACAACCCGCTTTGTTTAGTCACGACGTATTCCACAACATTCGCTACGGCAATCCAGACGCGACTGACGAGCAAGTGATTGAGGCGGCGAAGAAAGCACACGCGCATGAGTTTATTGAGAAGCTACCAGACGGTTACCATAGCTTTTTGGGTGAACGTGGCGTGAGGTTATCTGGCGGTCAAAAACAACGTATCGCGATTGCTCGTGCGATTCTGAAAGATCCAAAAATCCTTTTGCTTGATGAGGCCACCAGCGCGCTGGACAGTGAAAGTGAACATCATGTTCAACAAGCACTTGAAGCATTGATGAAAGACCGCACGACTTTGATCATTGCTCACCGACTTTCAACCATCCAACACGCCGATAAAATTGCGGTGTTAGACGGCGGCGAGTTGATTGACCTTGGCAACCACCAGTCGTTAATACAAAGCTGCGAACTCTATCAGCGCCTCGTCGCGTTGCAGTTTAAGCACCTAGAGTAACCTTCCATAAAGCCCGCTGAAATCAGCGGGCTTTGTTTTAAAACCATTCATCGCAAATATACTCCCCGTTAGTATAAACACTACCCCCCAGTATAAATTCGGTGCTACATTACCGACTAACTCCTCTCTCCTGCCAATTACATTGAGTACAGATGCTATGTCACATACAGCTAAAGATAAGAAAAAGCTAACGGCCCGAGTCAGCAAGATACAAGGTCAGGTTAATGGCCTTAAGAAG
Organism: Vibrio sp. B172a; assembly: GCF_030248355.1. Taxonomy (NCBI): domain Bacteria; kingdom Pseudomonadati; phylum Pseudomonadota; class Gammaproteobacteria; order Vibrionales; family Vibrionaceae; genus Vibrio; species Vibrio sp. B172a. The sequence continues at coordinate 118,302 of NZ_JAHGAC010000015.1, forward strand.
ATGTTGGATGAAGAGCAAGAGTGCCAGGACGTGTTGCAGCAGATCGCCGCGATTCGAGGTGCGGTAAACGGTTTGATGAAAGAGGTAATCAAAGGCCATCTACATGAGCACCTTGTTCTAGAAGAAAGCAAAGAACAGCGAGAAGCAGATATGGACGTGGTGATTAAGGTTATCGACTCATACATTAAATAAAGCCCAGTTTTACTGAGCTTTCATTTGAGACATTCTCTTTTGCAGATCTTTTTTGAGCGCATTGATGGCGTAAGGCTTCATCGATTTCCAAGCCTTACACTCTTCTCGCGTTCTTCCGCACCCAGCGCACCACCCTTTGCTATGGGAAAAATCACATACATCAATACAAGGGCTTTTCTGCTTTTTCATTTATAACCTATCCAGCACTTTGTCGATGCTTGCCTCTAGCGCACGCAGTCGGTTGAACTCTTCAAACAAACGTTGTTCTAGGTTTTTAAAGTTGAGCGGCAGGGTTCTTTGGCAAATGCCATAGCTGTTATCCAGTGTTTTATACCCTTTCCAACCCGCAATACGGCTCCCTTCTAGCTCTCTGAATTGACGTACAAATTCAGCTTGAGATGGACAGTCTTCTTCCGCATGCATACAAATCGGGAAGGCTTTTTGCTTCACTTGAGGCCCTTCGATGTACGTTTCGAAATGCACACCACCTTGGTTTTCGTTGAACCAGTTTTGCTTATACAGCTGCAGGTACTCTCCTCGGTTATAAATTTCCCAACCATCTTCAAACCAATTCGCGTTTTGCAGCATCTTTTCTAGGTTGCGAAAAACACCCTTTACGTCTTTCATACAGTGACACTTCCCAGTGAGTTATGTTTTTAAAAACTATACTCCCCTCCAGTATATAATACTACCCCCTAGTATATGTGGTTATTTGGGCGGGATACGAGATACGAGA
>NZ_JAHGAC010000016.1:0-94861 GCF_030248355.1 Vibrio sp. B172a
AGAAGCGAGCTTATTTTGTTTTTCTGGGGACAAGTCCCGTCAACACCTTTCGGAGCCAAACGGCTTTCATGAACCCTTCAGCATTCACCTCTCGACTCCTAGAGCGAAGCACTCTCGAATCTCGTATCTCACATCTCAAAGCGCAGCGTTCCACAGGGCGAAGCCCGTTCCCTCCTATCCCTGCCCTTCGGGCGTAAAAAAGCCGCCCATAAAGGCGGCTTAGAAACTCAATATACTCGTTAAACTGAGAACGGGTACTGAATTGGGTCGTGGTGCTCGTAACCTTCCACCCAGAAGTCATCTAGGGTTACCCATGTTTCCAAATCTTCTAACGATTTGATTTCTGGGTTGATGTGGAAAGTTGCAGCTTTTAATGGCTCACGCTTCAACTGGATGTCACGCATTGGTGCAAGCTGATCTTCGTAGATATGTGCGTTAACAATCTTGTGGTACGCCTGACCAGGTTTCTTACCCGTGATTTGCGCCATGATTGCCAAGAACACATACACTTGAACCATATTGAAGTTCAACCCCAACGGAACGTCACAAGAGCGCTGTGTGCTGTTTAGGTACAGCGTGTCACCTAACAGTGAGAAGTGGTGGCTGTACATACATGGACGCAAACAGCCCATGTGGAATTCGCCAGGGTTGTAGAAGTTTAGAATTTCACCACGGTCATCAACACCGCGAGTCAAATCATCCACAATCTTACGCAGCTGGTCGATTTGACCGCCATCTGGCTTCGCCCATGAACGACCTTGAACGCCGTATACGCGTCCCATGTCGTCTTCACCCTTACGGAATGGGTTGTTCAACCATGCTTCATTTAAGTTTGCATTCGCATCCCATGTTTTCGTACCTAGCTTACGGAAATCTTCAGCGTTGTCGTAGCCACGGATATAACCAAGTAGCTCAGCAACTGCCGCTTTCCAAAAGCTCTTACGTGTCGTTACTAATGGGAATTGGTTGTTAGCAACATCGTAGGTCAAGTCTGCGTTGATCACCGTTAGGCAGCGTTTGCCTGTGCGTTCGTTTTCAACCCAAGTGCCTTGGTCAACGATACGCTGACACAAATCTAAATACTGTTTCACACCAATTCCTTACTTCGTTTCTGCTTGGACTTTGTCTTGGTAAAGACCACGTTTGTACGCCCAAACCATCATTAGAACACCCAGAATGATCATCGGTGAGGATAGGATTTGTCCCATCGAAATGTAACCACCAAATAGACCAAGCTGTGCATCCGGTTCGCGGACAAACTCAACTAGGAAACGGAATGTACCATATCCAGCTAAAAATAGCCCTGATACCGCACCTAAAGGACGAGGCTTTTTGATGAACCAGTTCAGAATGAAGAACAGCACAATGCCCTCTAGGAACATCTCATAAAGCTGAGATGGGTGACGAGGCAATGGACCGCCATTCGGGAAGATGATCGCCCATGGTACGTCTGTTACGCGTCCCCATAGCTCGCTATTCATGAAGTTACCCATACGGCCCATGCCAAGGCCAAATGGAACCAGTGGCGCCACGAAGTCTGCTACACCAAAGAAAGTGCGACCATTCTTATGTGCATACCAGAACATAGCAGTGATTACACCTAACAGACCGCCGTGGAACGACATACCACCAGTCCAGACTTTGAATAGGTATAACGGGTCTGCTAAGAACAAATCAAAGTTGTAGAAAATCACATAGCCAACACGGCCACCAATCACTACCCCAAGGAAACCCGCAAACAACAAGTCAGAAACTTGCTCACGCGTCCAACCACTACCCGGCTTATCTGCACGACGATTTGCCAACCATAGTGCGAACATGAAGCCGACTAGGTACATCAAACCGTACCAACGAACAGAAACAGGACCAATAGAGACTAAAACCGGATCAATATTGGGAAATTCAAAGTATCCCTGAGACATAAATCATTCTCTTCTTATTACTAATAAAACAGGTGGACTTTACAGCAGCATGGTCGCTGCAACAAACATCAAGAACACAGCAAAAATCTTCTTCAAGACCGCTGTTGGAAGGTTGGTTGCCATCTTCGCGCCGACTTTCGTCGTGAGCATCGACGTCATAGCAATCGCCGCTAAAGCTGGCAGGTAAACATAACCCACACTGTAGTCAGGTAAGCCTTCTACCTTGTAGCCATGTAAGATGAATCCAATCATGCCTGAAATGGCAATCACGCAGCCGCACACCGAAGAGGAGCCAACCGCTTTACGCATTTCAATACCATGCTTGTTTAAGAAAGGCACCGACAGCGAACCACCGCCAATACCAGCAAGACTTGAAACCACACCAATGCCTGTTCCGTACATTACAGTGACCGGACTACTCGGCATTGGCTTCTCACTTTTCGTCTTGATGGAGCGAAACATCTGTATTGCCAAACACAACACAATCACACCGAACACTTTCGGCAAGTAATGAGTTGGGATCCACTCGGCAATATTGGCACCAACAAAACCGCCAATCACCACGCCAGGCATCAGCCATTTGACAACGAACATATCGACGTTACCAAGCTTGAGGTGATTAAGCGCCGATGAGCCAGAAGTGACGATGATGCTCGCTAATGACGTTGCTAACGCCATGTGCATGCTCATCTCTGGAGAGATACCAGCAAGAGGAAGAAGATAAAGTAGTGCAGGTACAACAATTAGCCCGCCTCCGATACCAAGAAGCCCAGCCATCACGCCTACAAAAGCGCCCAGCGCGAGCAATAATATGAATAAAGAGATGGTCACAATTACCTACTTCTTACCTGCACGAATAAAGCCGGCAAAACCTTGTTGAATAAAGAAATCATGCATCATTTGATGGATTTCTTGCCCGTAAGAGCATGACATGGCTTTTTCGACGAGTTTTTCTAATTCTTTCTTCCGGCTATGGCGAATCAAATATTTCACCTTAGCCACGTTTGAGGTGTTCATACTTAAACTGTTGTAACCTAAGCCCAACAATAAGAGCGCACCAAATGGGTCACCTGCTAGCTCACCACAAATACACACAGGTACTTGATACTGGTGGCAAACATCATGAATTTGTTTTAACGCCAACAACACCGCAGGATGCATGGATTCATAGACATCCGCAACACGTGAATTGTTCCGATCGACAGCCAACAAATATTGCGTTAAGTCGTTGGTACCGACAGAAACGAAGTCCACACGGTGCGCAATAGCGGGTAGCAAGTACACCATTGAAGGCACTTCGATCATTACCCCAACTTTTGGTGCTTGAATACGTTCATCCAACAGTACAACTTCACTGTAGGCTTGATTGATAAGCGTAATCGCATCATCGAGTTCTTTAATACCAGACACCATCGGCAACAGAATACTCAGATTGCCACTTTCAGCACTCGCCCTAAGCATCGCACGCAATTGGATCAAAAAGATGTCCGGATGATCCAACGTAAAGCGAATACCACGCCAGCCTAAGAATGGGTTGTCTTCATCAATTGGCAGGTAAGGCAATGGCTTATCGCCGCCAATATCCAAAGTACGCATAACCACGCGCTGATTCGCGTAGCTATTGAGGATGGCTTGATACTGATGATACTGCTCATCTTCTGATGGAAAGTGATGTTGAAGTAAAAAAGCGATTTCAGTTCGGTACAAACCCACACCATCCACACCAGAGTTGATGGCGATATTGCTATCCGCACTCAAGCCCGCATTGAGCATGACTTCAATGTGGTAATCATCTTGAGTGATCGCTGGCAGGGCCAAATCTTTGTTCACCATGGCGAACAATTCGGACTCTTCACTAACTAAGCTGCGATACTCGCGCAGAAGTTGCCTGTTTGGCTCAAGATAAATCTCACCAGTGTAGCCATCTACAATCCCTTTCTTGCCATTGACAACGCTGGTGTTGATGTTCGCGCCCATGATTGCAGGAACACCTAACGCACGAGACAGAATTGCGGCGTGAGAGTTTGCCGCACCTTCAAGTGAGACAACAGCGAGTAGGTGCTGCTTTGGAATCGAAGCAAGTAATGTGGCGGTGAGCTCATTAGCAACCAAGATAACCGGACGGTCAATGGAAGCATGTTCTTGTTCACTGTTGTGCAAGAAGTACAACAGACGTTGCCCGAGTTCACGAATGTCTTGCGCACGTTCACGCAGGTAAACATCAGACATTCGAGCAAAACGGTTGGAATAGGTTTCGACAACCTGACGCAGTGCCCAATCCGCACGATCACCTTTCTCGATCTGCTTCTTAAGATCACCACGCAACATAGGATCGTTTAGCAAGTGAGTGAAGAGATCGAAGATCGCTAACGCGTCTTTGTTTATTTCACTATCGAACTTCTTCCGCATGCGGCGAAAATCACCCAACGCTCGCTCGACGGCAACCGCAAGCAATTCATGTTCACGTTCTTTATCTAATGTCGATGTTGGAAATACGTCGTTTAGGTTTGGCTGCGTATCATCAAACCAAAACTCGCCGATTGCGACGCCAGTCGAAGCTGGAAGCCCTTTGATGACAGTGGGTTTAGAGGCAAGCTGCCAGTGACCTAAGTTTTGGGCATGCGCAATCAACACAGCAAGCTGCGCAGATAAGGTCACAAGGAAAGACTCTTCCATCTCACTAAACAAACGTGGAGTTTTCTGCTGGATAACCAAAACGCCAAGCACTTGTTTACGGTGAATGATCGGCGTACCAAGGAAGGAGTGGTACACCTGCTCACCCAACTGAGGGAAAAATTTAAAATCAGGGTGAGTAGAAGCCTCAGCAAGGTTTAATGGCTCAGCACTGCGCTTTACCAAACCGACTAAGCCTTCATTGAAGTTGATATGGATGCTATCGCCTTCAAAAATCAGGCCTTGAGTTGCCATTAACTCAAGGCGCTGCATTTCGTCGTTAGCAAGATAGATAGTGCAACATTCAGTGCATAGGGCTGCGCAAGTCTCTTTTACTAATATGTCGAGCGCCAGATGGACGTCATCGACTCTGGAGACTTTCTCAACTATTTCCCTTAGCTGACTGAGCATGTTGATCCTCTATCTACGTTGCTTTTTTCTTTTCCCTTTCGTCTTACGCTCTCGAAAAGGCATGGCTAAAGATGCAAACTCTTTCATTGCGCGACGGTAAACATCTCGCTTGAAAGAAACAACTTGCCTAACTGGATACCAGTAACTTACCCAGCGCCAACCATCAAATTCAGGGGATTTCCCACGCTGCATATTGATGCGGGATTCGTCGCATTCCAATCGCAGCAGAAACCATTTCTGTTTTTGGCCGATACAAACAGGCTTGGAGTCCCAACGCACCAATCGCTTTGGTAGCTTATATCTTAACCAATGACGACTTGTTGCGATGATCTTAACGTCTTTTTTCGTCAGACCGACTTCTTCATATAACTCCCTGAACATGGCTTGTTCAGGTGTTTCACCTTCGTCAATCCCACCTTGTGGAAATTGCCATGAGTGTTGCCCGTATCGTTTAGCCCAGAAGACCTGACCATGGTTATTACATATCACAATACCAACATTGAGTCGGTAACCATCGCCATCTATCACTGGCTAACCTCTATGAATAATTTTTTATTACCGTGATTTTTCCACATATCCCCATTACTAGCAAACTTACTGATGTGATATGAGCAAGATTTATTACCTTTCGGTCAGTTTTGGATATCTTTTGAACAAATATTATTTTATCAACACAAGACTGAGACATAGCCCACATTTATTCACCTTTTCTGTGAATAACTTTGTGAAGAAAACGCTATCAACAAAGAATTTTGTTCAAAACCATTATTGACAACATTTATAAAGACTCAAATAAAAATACATAAGAATATGATTAATAAAGATTTAAATGTAAAATTGATGATTTATTGATCTTATTTTTCCTGATGATCTTTTCACCAAATACAGATCGGTCAAAGATCGCACAATCGGTTATTTATCCACATTGGACAGGTAAGACTTCATGATATCTTAATAAAATCAAGTCTCAATCACGTCCCAAACCCCTGTTTATTCATCCAGCTCAGCTAGAGATCCTATTGGTCACTTCCTAATCTGTGGATAAGTTATGGATTGATCATTCTTAATCCAGCTCGATGAAATCTTCGACAGAGGATTTTATTCAAATTTGTTAGACTAGATGTTTTCCAACACCACCTTGTCATTATGAAACCAGAACCACAATCCGAAGCAGAACTGATGGAACGCGCGCACGACATTGCGGGCTTAAGCTTTACAGAGCTTGCCGAAGAGGCAGGCATGACTGTTCCTGATAACTTGAAACGCGATAAAGGCTGGGTTGGGCAATTACTGGAATGGCACTTAGGTGCACCAGCTGGCAGTAAACCGCAACAAGATTTCGCTAAGCTTGGGATCGAGCTAAAGAGCATTCCGATCAGTTATTCTGGCAAACCATTAGAAACAACCTTTGTCTCTGTTGCACCACTGACTGGTGTGCAAGGCTTAACATGGGAAACCAGTCACGTGCGTAACAAGCTATCTCGTGTACTTTGGGTTCCAGTTGAAGGAGAACGTGAGATTCCATTGGCTGAGCGCCGCGTCGGTAGCCCTCTGATTTGGTCACCGGATCAAGAAGAAGAGTTAATTCTGAAAAACGACTGGGAAGAATTGATGGAATTGATCGTTTTGGGTAAGTTTGATCAAATTTCCGCCAGACACGGCGAAGCGCTTCATCTGCGCCCTAAAGCCGCGAACGCAAAAGCACTGACGGAAGCTTACAGTTCAAATGGCAAGCCGATAAAAACCCTGCCCCGCGGTTTCTACCTCAGGACACAATTCACCGAACAGATACTATTGAAGCACTACATCAACGCTCAATCAGAGTGATCAATGCGTTACGAGTGACAATTCAATATCGCAGTAAGAGGCTGTACCCTCGCTACCGAACTCATCGTATGCGTTGTGCAGTCTCAAATACGCTTTATCAACCCCCAACCTCAGCAGCTCTTCTTTCACCAAATCTAACGATCCAAAATGAATCGGATCTTCGCCGTCTTTGATTGGCTCTAGTTGGTGTTTGTACTCCACTGCTAACAGATAGTCAGAGACATCAGAACAACCTATCACAAAGACCTTCGGAGTTTTATAGGAGTCTTTGTGGTGGCCATGCAACCACATGTCGAGTTGATGCTTCTGCATAATGCACCTCCTTCACAATATCCTTTAAGTCTAGTTACCGTATTGATAAGTTTCGAGTTAACTACAAAGCGAAACTTAAATCATTTGCGACAGCAACTAAAAATCCCCTATATTGGAATGACTTATTCAGTCGGTAACTCTTCAAGGATGTGAAATGCAATATACAAAACTACCGCACTCATCACTCGAGATCAGTAAGATCTGCCTTGGCACAATGACGTTTGGTGAGCAAAATACCGAACAAGAAGCTTTTCAACAGCTCGACTTTGCCCTCGATCATGGGGTGAACTTCATCGATACTGCCGAGATGTATCCCGTACCACCGAAAGCAGAAACACAAGGACTCACCGAGCAGTACATTGGCAATTGGTTAGCGAAAAACGGTAAACGCGAGAAAGTGGTTTTAGCAACGAAAGTCGCTGGTCCGCGCAACGTCCCATACATTCGTGAAAACATGAGCCTTAACCGTCGCCATATTCACACTGCGATCGACGATAGCTTAAAACGCCTGCAAACCGATTATGTCGATCTATACCAATTGCATTGGCCACAGCGTCAGACCAACTGCTTTGGCCAGCTCAACTACCCTTACCCAGATAAGCAAGAAGAGGTCACGCTGATCGAGACCCTTGAAGCTCTCACAGAGTTAGTCAACGCAGGTAAAGTGCGTTACATCGGTGTTTCAAACGAAACGCCATGGGGCGTGATGTCACTGCTACGTTTGGCAGAAAAACATGATTTACCGAGAATCGTCTCCATTCAGAACCCATATAACTTATTAAACCGCAGCTTCGAAGTCGGCTTATCTGAAATTAGCCATTACGAAGGCGTTCAGCTACTCGCATACTCACCGCTGGCATTTGGCTGCTTAAGTGGTAAATACCTCAACGGAGCAAAACCAGAAGGTGCGCGTTGCACGATTTGGGAACGCTTTGCTCGCTACTTCACACCACAAGGCGTTAAAGCGACAGAAGCATACGTCAACCTAGCTCGTGACCACGGTTTAGACCCTTCGCAAATGGCGCTTGCCTTCGTGAATCAGCGTCCATTTGTTGGCTCTAACATCATTGGTGCGACTAACCTAGAACAACTGAAGTCCAATATCGACAGCATCCATGTTCATCTAAGTGAAGAATTGCTTAATGACATCCAAGCGATTGGTACGACTTACTCGAACCCCTGCCCATAGTGGGCGCCGGGCAAACAATACCAAACGTAATAACGAAAAAGGCTGACCATGAGGGTCAGCCTTTTTTCTTAGCCCAAATTGAATCGAATGTGTGTGGGAGTTTCAACTTGGGCTTTCGATTACGTCAGTATTCGCGAAGTTAACACACGACGAAGGTGACGAACTCGACGTTCAACTTTTACCGCGTCAGGTACGCTAGCTTGTGTTGAACGGCCATCTTTATCCAGGCCAATGTCTTTTAGTAAGTGCTCGTTAGTCCATGGAATATCATGAGAACTGCGACGAACCATACGTTGCCATTGCTTTTCTTCACGTTTCAGATCGGCTTTCAAAAGCACCGTGGCCAATTTTAGATAGATAGAGTGACGCATGATTTTTCTCCAAATAGCGATAGATAATCGACTGGGAAAAATAGTGGGGTAATTAAACAGAGAGATTCTGTTGAGACTAAGCCGCTACTTTTCCGCAGCCTAGTAAAATAGAAAGGTTACGGATTAATTTAATCTAATGAGCCAGTAAAATCTGGTTTGGTCGCATCAAAGGTTGAGCGAGCATCAGACATACGATCAGCGCAAGCAGTAGTGTTAACAACGTAATGTTTCATCTTGCGCCTCCTAGCTAAAAATTAATCCGTGATTGATGTGGTATAACTCTTTGAGTTACGGCTAAATTGTAAGCAACAGAGGATATTTATCAAACAATTTTTATCCTTTCGATTAAAAACAAACCAATAGGCTAAAATTAGGTTGCATATAGTTTTTTGAATAACATATTCAACTAAGGAATATATAAAATATCGAGTTTTATAAATATCAGGTCGTTGAGTACAAAAAAGGAGCGCATCAGCACTCCCTTTCTCTTAAGCTTGTTATCGATTAAACCGTTTGATCTGAAATCAAATTGTGTTTATTCAGCAGTCGATACATGGTTGCACGTGATACACCCAGCTCTTTTGCTGCGTTAGAGACCTGACCAGAGTGCGACTCTAATACCACCAGCAACGCATCTCGTTCGCTCTTTTCACGAATAGACTTCAAGCTACGTTTCGAGTCATTTCGTTGAGGAAGATCTAAATGATGCTCTTCAATCAGTACGCTATCAGACATCAAAACCGCACGTTTCACTTGGTTCATCAACTCTCGTACGTTGCCTGGCCAGAAGTAACGAGTCAGCGATTTCAAAGCGTCTTCAGAAAAGCTCTTAGCTTGCGAGTTGTACTCTTTTGAAAACTCTTGAAGATAGAAACGTGCCAGCATACCGATGTCGCTTGCTCTTTCTTTTAGGCTCGGTACGTTAATGCGCAGCACATTGATGTAATGGTAAAGCTCTTCGTTAAAGTCACCATCAATCAGCGCCTTTTCAACGTCTGAAGAGTTAGCAGCAAGAACACGAACATTAACGTTCTTCGCACCATCACGAGTTTCAATTGTGCCTTCTTGCAAGAAACGTAGCAGGTTCATCTGCTGTTCTTTTGAAATGGTTAGGATGTCATTGAAAAGAACCGTACCGCCATCCGCTTGCTCAAGCAGGCTTTGGCCCATGTCCTCATCGGCTTGAATACCAAACACTTCCGCTTGGAAACGTTGTTCATTAAGCGCACGACAATTGATCGACAAGAATGGCTTATGCGAACGTGACGACACTTTGTGAATTGCGCGAGCGACAGCTTCTTTTCCTGTGCCACTCTCGCCATAGATAAGGATACTCACATCCGTTGGACCGATACGCTTTACTTGGTCACGCAGGCGTTTCATTGGGATAGATTCGCCAATCAGCCCCATATCTAGGCTGTTACCAAAGCTCGGCCATACTTTCTTCTCCAATTTCAGCATGCCCAATTGGTGGCCAATGGTGCTGAGTAGCTGCGCATCTGGGATTGGCGCAGTAAAGAAGTCGATACAGAAGTTCACGATGAACTGACAGATGGTATCAGTTCCGAGTTGAGATTCTCGGATGAACGCTAACCAACGCACGTGTTTATGAGAACTCACTAAATTAGCTAAACCATTAAGGCTGAACTCATCATGGCTGAGGTCAACTATACCGATGCATGGTCCAATATCTTCTAACAATGTGTTGGCTTTACGTAAGTCACCCACTTGGTGACACTTCCATCCCACTTGTTCTAGTACTGATAACCAAGGTTCATAAGTACCGCCAACTACGACTAGCGATCCCGGAATGGAATCCATCTTAAACTGCCCAGCCATTCTCTAACCCTTATTGATTGTTGATAGAAATTTCGCTCCACAAACCCATCTTTGCGAACGGGTAACATTATCGAGACTACGACTGATGAAGTCTGTCTCAATATTAAGACTATGCAACAGATTGAGATTTGGCGAATGCTTATTTACCTTTCCTATCCAAACTTAAATGCAAATAGTTGAATTAGTTCAAATTAAAGATACAAAAAAACCACCCGCAGGTGGTTTTTTCATTACTCAGCGAGGAGATTACGCTTGTGGGCGCATCGCTGGGAATAGGATCACGTCACGGATAGTGTGCGTGTTAGTCAGTAGCATAACTAGGCGGTCGATACCGATACCTTGACCTGCTGTTGGCGGTAGGCCGTGCTCTAGAGCAGTGATGTAGTCTGCATCGTAGAACATTGCTTCATCGTCACCAGACTCTTTCGCTTCAACCTGTGCTTTAAAGCGTGCATCTTGGTCTTCTGCATCGTTAAGCTCTGAGAAGCCGTTTGCTACTTCACGGCCACCGATGAAGAATTCAAAGCGGTCTGTGAAGAATGGGTTGTCATCGCTACGACGAGCCAGTGGAGAGATATCTGCTGGGTAGCCAGTGATGAACGTTGGCTGCATTAGCTTAGGTTCAGCTGTTTCACCAAAGATCTCTTCAAGAAGCTGACCACATGTCCAGAAAGGTTCTACTTCAACGTGAACAGATTTCGCGATAGAAACCATTAGGTCACGGTTTTGAATGTCTTCTTCTGTTAGCGCTTGGATTTGCGCGTGGTCTGGGTTGTAGTGCTTGATAGCTTCGAACATGCTCATACGAGTGTAAGTGCCACCAAACTCAACCGTGTCTTCACCGTAAGGCATTGACGTTGAACCTAGAACTTCTAGAGCAACAGAGCTTAGTAGTTCTTCAGTTAGGTCCATCAGATCTTTGTAGTCTGCGTACGCCATGTAGAATTCCATCATTGTGAATTCTGGGTTGTGACGTGGAGAAAGACCTTCGTTACGGAAGTTACGGTTGATTTCGAATACGCGATCGAAACCACCAACAACTAGACGCTTCAGGTAAAGCTCTGGCGCGATACGCAGGTACATAGGCATGTCTAGTGCGTTGTGGTGCGTGATAAATGGACGCGCACTCGCACCACCAGGGATAACGTGCATCATTGGCGTTTCAACTTCCATGAACTGTTTAGAGATCATGAAGTTACGGATTGCAGACATTACTTTAGAACGTACTACGAACGCTTGACGAGAATCTTCGTTAACGATTAGGTCAACGTAACGTTGACGGTAACGCATCTCTTGGTCAGTTAGACCGTGGAATTTCTCTGGAAGTGGACGTAGTGCTTTAGTTAGCAACTCGTACTCTTCCATGTTCACGTATAGGTCACCTTTACCAGACTTGTGAAGTGCACCTTTCACACCGATGATGTCACCGATATCTAGGCCTTGGTATTGGTCTTTCAGTACTTTTTGTACCGCTTTGTCAGCGTAAGCTTGGATACGGCCAGAAGTTTCTTGGATTACCAAGAATGGACCACGTTTAGCCATGATACGGCCAGCGATTGCTACTACGTGGTTAAGCTCTTCTAGCTCTTCCTTCGTCTTTTCACCGAACTCTTTCTGAAGGTCGCCCGCTAGTGCGTCACGACGGAAGTCGTTTGGATGGCCGTTCGCTTTGCAGCTCTTTCGGATTGCATCCAGTTTAGCGCGGCGTTCAGCAATTAGCTTGTTCTCTTCTTGTGCAGAGGCTTCTTGTACAGTTTCGTTTTGAACAGCATCAGTCATTTTCGATGTATCCTGTTTTTTGTCGGTGAAAAGCTTTATAGACCTGATTTCAGGCTAGCTTCAATAAATTTGTCCAGATCGCCATCAAGAACCGCTTGAGTATTGCGGTTTTCAACGCCCGTACGGAGGTCTTTAATGCGTGAGTCATCCAATACGTAAGAACGGATCTGGCTACCCCAGCCAATGTCAGACTTAGCATCTTCATTAGCTTGTTTTTCCGCGTTTTGCTTTTGCAATTCAAGCTCAAATAGCTTCGCTCGAAGCTGTTTCATTGCCTGATCTTTGTTCTTATGTTGAGAACGGTCGTTCTGACATTGCACTACTGTGTTCGTTGGAACGTGCGTAATACGTACCGCAGATTCAGTGGTGTTAACGTGCTGACCACCAGCACCTGACGCACGGTAAACGTCGATACGTAGGTCAGAAGGGTTAATGTCGATAGCGATGTTTTCATCAATCTCTGGGTAGATAAACGCAGAAGCAAATGACGTGTGACGACGGCCGCCTGAATCGAATGGCGATTTACGTACTAGACGGTGAACGCCTGTTTCTGTACGTAGCCAACCGTAAGCGTACTCACCAGAAATCTTAACTGTCGCGCCTTTAAGGCCGGCAACTTCACCTTCAGATACTTCGATAACCTCTGCCTTGAAGCCTTTTGCTTCAGCCCAACGCAGGTACATACGTAGCATCATGTTGGTCCAGTCTTGTGCCTCGGTACCACCAGAGCCTGCTTGCAAGTCAATGTAGCAATCAGAGCTGTCGTGGTCGCCAGAGAACATACGACGGAATTCAAGCTGTTCTAGCTTCTGTTCCAACTCAGCAAGTTCTGGTTCGATTTCGTCAAACGTTTCTTGATCTTCTTCTTCAACCGCAAGCTCTAGAAGACCATCAACGTCTTCTACACCTTGTTCTAGTTGAACGATAGTTTCAACAACCGCTTCTAGTGATGCACGCTCTTTGCCCAGTGCTTGTGCACGTTCTGGCTCGTTCCATACATCCGGCTGTTCAAGTTCTGCGTTGACTTCTTCTAGACGCTCTTTCTTAGCGTCATAGTCAAAGATACCCCCTCAGGACATTCGTGCGCTCAGACACGTCCTGCAGACGGTTTTTAATTGGATTGATTTCAAACATGTTGGCTCAACATTTTAGAATAGAATTTAACCGAGAAATTCTACTCAAAAATGTGACGGAGATACAGGAAAATTTCGGCTGGGAAATCAGATTGCAATTAGAGAGAGCACGGTCATGAAATTTTTGCCCCACTTAAAGGCGACCGTACTCTATAAGAAGTGATTTTCTCGGTATTACTTGGCTTCGATGTAATCAATCATTAGCTGTAATGATTGATTACCACGGAATTCATTCACATCCAACTTATACGCGAGACGTACTGTTTTCACCGATGCATCCGGCCAACGACGCAAATCAACGTTAAACGCAATCCCATCAATCATCACATTGGTTGGATGACCTTTGTAAAGCGGTTCTAGCATCAGCTTAAGGTGCTTCTCACCCACGAGCTTTTGATGCAGCACTTTAAATTCGCCATCAAAGATGGGTTCTGGGAACGCTTGACCAAAAGGACCACCAGAGCGCAATTGCTCCGCAACGTGCATTGAAAATTCTTCAGGCTTAAGCTCACCATCGGACATGATCACGCCTTTTAGCGCCGCTTCATCCAACTCTTTCTTCACGACGTCATCAAACAAACGACTGAAACGCTCAAAGTCTTGCTCTTTGATGGTTAAACCTGCCGCCATTGCGTGACCACCAAATTTGATGATCAAACCTGGGTTTTGCGTATCGATAAAGTCCAACGCGTCACGCATGTGTAAGCCAGGAATCGAACGACAAGAACCTTTGATCGTCCCTTCTCCACCATCAGCAAAAGCAATAACAGGACGGTGGAACTTCTCTTTGATGCGTGAAGCGAGAATCCCAATCACACCTTGGTGCCAATCGCGTTGGAATAAAGCTAAGCCGTAAGGCAGTTCACTATTTTCACCAAACTGAAGACGCTCACAAAAAGCCATCGCTTCTTGCTTCATGCCTTCCTCAATCTCTTTGCGAGTTTGGTTCAAACCGTCTAACTCACTCGCCATGCGACGAGCAGCATGGATGTTGTTACACATCAGCAGTTCAACACCGAATGACATGTCATCAAGGCGACCTGCGGCGTTAATACGTGGGCCTAAGGCAAAACCAAAATCTGATGCAACTAAACGACGAGCATCGCGCTTCGCCACTTCGATCAACGCTTGAATCCCCGGACGCGCTTTGCCCGCACGAATCCGCTGCAAGCCTTGGTGTACAAGGATACGGTTATTCTCATCGAGTGGAACAACGTCGGCGACCGTACCAAGTGCAACAAGGTCAATCAGTTCCATCAATTTAGGCTCTTGCATGCCTTGCTGCGCGAACCAATTCTGTTTGCGCATATACACACACAGCGCCATCATCAGATAGAAAGCAACGCCAACCCCTGCCAACGCTTTCGATGGGAAAGCACAACTGTCGAGGTTCGGGTTCACCATGGCATCCACATCCGGTAGCACTTGCCCCGGTAAGTGGTGGTCAGTCACCAGTACAGTAATGCCGTTTTCTTTGGCGTAGCGGACACCTTCAATTGACGATACACCGTTGTCCACCGTCATGATCATCTCAGCACCAAGCTCTAATGCTTGATCTACTACTTCCGGACTGAGGCCGTAGCCATCTTCAAAGCGGTTTGGCACTAGGTAATCGACATTATTACTGCCAAGCATACGCAATGCGAGAACAGACAGAGCCGAGCTGGTTGCGCCATCAGCGTCAAAGTCGCCTACAACAATAATGCGTTTTTTCTTATCAATCGCTTGGAATAAGAGCTCGACCGCTTTATCAATACCGCCAAGTTGTTGGTAAGAGTGCAAGCCACGCGCAGAGGTCTCTAGCTGTGCTACATCCGTAATGCCACGGTTGATGTAAATACGCTTAAGAATGGCAGGAATAGAATCGGGAAGAAGAGAAAGATCCGGTTCGGGACGTCGTTGAATTTCTATCATGTTTGAAAAGAGCCAGCGAATATCACTGGCTCTGCTCCTTAAAGGATTATTGTTGCTCTAAACGTTTTAGCAGATCTGCCGGTGGAAGGTAACCACCTACTAGCTCACCGTTTGGTAGGAAGATCGCTGGTGTACCAGAAATACCAAGCTCACGACCTAGGTTGTAATGCGCTTGGATTGTCTCTTTACACTGCTTAAGATCTTTCGCTGGATTATCAAACGTGCGATCTACTTTTGCGTTGTGCATTGCTGATTTCGGATCTTCTGCACACCAAATTGTCGCCATCTGTTCAGCAACTGGACCTGTTGCACCTTGGCGAGGGTAAGCCATGTAGCGAACCGTAATGCCTAAGTCATTGTAACCTTGCATTTGGCTGTGTAGGCGCACACAGTAGCCACAAGTGATGTCAGTGAATACCGTCACAACGTATTTCTCGTTGTCCGCTTTGTATTCGATCACGCTGTCAGAGAACTTCGCGATTTTTGCTGCATTCAAAGGTGCTTGACGTTCAGCAATTACGTCTTTGTAACCGCCGTTATCATCGATAGCGTAAAGTGTACCGGCAATAAAGTGGTTACCATCGTTTGATGCGAACAGCACACCACCATTGGTTTGAATTTCTAAAAGACCAGCAACGTCTGATGGTTGGATATCAAGAATAGACACACCCAACTTAGAAAACTTCGCTTTTAGCGCTGCTTCATCAAAGTTCTGTTTTGCCGCTGGCGCGACTTGTTGTGCAGGAGTTTCCGTTTTTGCCTGACTTTCTTCAGCACCACAAGCGGCAACGAAAAACGGTAAAGTCAGCAGAGTTAGTCGGCGTAATACGCTCATTAAATTCACCTTAAAATAAAATCCTTTCATCCAATGAGATAATGGATGAACCAAACCATCATTATGCTCTTGGGTGGTGTTGACTGTGGATCTGTTTCAATCGCTCAGTCGCCACGTGAGTATAAATTTGCGTGGTCGATAAGTCACTATGCCCCAACAGCATCTGTACGACCCTGAGATCTGCGCCATAGTTCAATAAGTGCGTTGCAAAAGCATGGCGCAATACGTGCGGTGACAATTGGTCAGTATCAATACCCGCAATCACAGCGTAGTACTTAATACGGTGCCAAAAGGTTTGGCGGGTCATTTGTCTTGCACGTTTGCTTGGGAATACCACGTCCGACGTAGTCTCTCCCAATAGAGCAGACCGACCTTGCTGGATAAAAGTTTCAATCCAGTCGACCGCGTTTTCTCCCATAGGAACCAGGCGTTCTTTACCACCTTTACCGGTCACGCGCACTACCCCTTGGCGTAAACTGACGTTTTCCATTGTCAGACTGACCAACTCTGTCACACGCAAACCCGTAGCATAAAGCAGCTCTAACATGGCTTTATCACGCAGTTCGACCGGATCGTTTGGGTCTGGCGCATCAAGCAGTGCGTCCACTTGTTCTTCACTGATGTCTTTAGGTAGGCGCTGTGGCAACTTTGGGCTTACTAGCAATGCACTCGGATCATCTACGCGTACTTTTTCACGGTGAATGTATTGGAACAAACGGCGAATCGCCGACAGCATGCGCGCGCGGGATGTCTGCTTATAATCTAAATCAACTAGGTAGCTTTGGTACTCTTGCAAGCCAGACAGGCTGATGAAATCAAGTCGGTAGCTGTGTTGCTCCATCCACGTGAGCAGTTTCATTAAATCATTTCGGTAGGAAGCCAACGTGTTCTCCGATAGACCACGCTCCATCCACATCGCATCTAAGAATTGCTCAACAAGACCAAAATCTTGTTGATTGACAGGCTGTTGTGCCGTCATGAACGCTTCCTTATCTGTTTATATTTACAGTATTGAGAGTAAGGCAAGTGCCCAACCAATACCATAAAAAAATCATCTCCCTCGGGATATTCGCTGCAATCTTCCCCGTTTTATGGTTAGAATCTGCCACAACAGCAACACAAAAAACGACGAATATAATGAAAATCGGACTCTTTTACGGCTCAACAACCTGCTACACAGAAATGGCAGCAGAGAAAATTCGCAATATCATTGGTGAAGACCTTGTCGACATTCACAACGTGAAAGAGACACCGCTGTCACTGATGGCAGACTACGATTTACTGCTGATTGGTATCTCGACTTGGGACTTCGGTGAAATCCAAGAGGACTGGAGTGCCATTTGGGAAAACATTGCAACTACGCCACTAAAAGGCAAAGTGGTTGCCCTGTTTGGCTTGGGTGACCAAGAAGGCTACGGCGAATGGTACCTTGATGCGATGGGTCTACTGCATGACGAGCTAAAAGCAACAGGCGCGCAATTTATCGGTTACTGGCCAAATGAAGGTTATGAGTTCGAAGCATCGAAAGCACTGACTGAAGATGGCAGCCAATTTGTCGGCTTAGCGCTGGATGAAGATTCCCAATACGAACTGAGTGACGAACGCATCGAGAAATGGTGTGAGCAAGTGTTGGTTGAGTTTCACGACACGCTATAAGTCGGTATCAACTTACTGAACGACCGACAAACAAAAAGCCCGGTGAATCGCTTCACCGGGCTTTTTTAATCTTGCGAGTCAGCAATTATGCCGCTTCTTCTGTCAACTCAGGTTGAGAAGATTTAGCAACAAAGAACATGCAAACAATCGCTGCAAACGTTGGTAGAACCCAACCCATGCCCACTTCGAACAGTGGCAGCATGTTAAATGCTGAAACGTCTAGACCTGCTACTTTCGCTGCATCAATCAATGCAAACAGCAGTGATACTAGCAATACAGAGCGGTACGCTACACGCGGGTTTGGTAGCTTGCTGCGTACGAATGTTAGCGCAACCAAGGCTACTGCAACTGGGTACAACGCAAACAGTACAGGAACTGATAGTGAAATTAGCTGAGACAGACCTACGTTTGCAATCAGTGCACAAGCAGCACCGTTGATGATAACCCACTGCTTGTATGTCAGTTTCGTCTTAGAGCTGAAGAAATCTGAACATGCAGAGATAAGGCCGATAGCCGTCGTCAAACATGCAAGCAATACGATGATTGAAAGTACGATCTGGCCATAAGGGCCAAATAACGCTTGAACGTACTGGCTTAGTACTGCACCACCGTTGTCTGCACCTGCTGCGATAGTTGCACTCGTCGCACCTAGGTAGAACAATGAGATGTAAACGAACGCAAGACCTGCTGCTGCAATACAACCTGCGCAGATTAGGTATTTTGTCGTTGCTGCACGCTCAGTGATGCCTTTGCTACGAAGTGCGTCTACCATTAGCATACCGAACATCAACGATGCGAACGTATCCATGGTGTTGTAGCCTTCAAGGAAGCCTTTGGTCAGCGGCTGAGTTAGGTACTCGCCGTGTGCACCCATCATCTCGCCTTGCGGGTCAACGAATACCGCAATTGCTAGAACAATAAGGCCAAGGAAAAGCACAGGCGTTAGCACTTTACCAATCAAGTCAATCAAACGACCTTGGAACCAAGCGAAAGTCATTGCTACCGCGAAGAACAAGATTGAGAATGACGTCAGATGCGCTTGAGAAGCATCTAGGAAGAATGGTTTCACTGCCATCTCGTAAGCCACAAGGCCAGTACGAGGCGCAGCAAATGCAGGACCGATGATGATGAAGATCAACGCCGCCATCAGAACCGCTGCTTTCTTAGGAAGATCTTGAGTCAAGTGATCCCAAGAGCCGCCCGCTACAGCAATAGCAACAATAGTAATAAGAGGTAGACCTACCGCTGTTAGCAAGAAACCGAACATTGCTGGCATCAGATGATCACCCGCTAGCTGACCCGCTAGTGGTGGGAAAATGATGTTGCCGGCACCCAAAAAGAACGCAAATAGCATAAAGCCTACTGCGATAATATCTGTTAGTTTTAACGTCTGCTTCACAGATAACCCTTTTTCTGAATTGATGAATGTTGTGTATGCATCGACCACTTTTTGTATACCCAAGGTTAATGAGTACCTGTGGTTCAATCTATAAATTTCCGCCGCATAATGACGAAGTAACCATCATTTGGCAACCTTTAAGAAAAAAACACCATATTAATTTAGTTCACCAACTTAAAAGCAGTGGAAATCACTAGCTTGAGTTTTATGACTAGTTCTTTGTCTCGATCAATTGAGAATACAATTTAATAACCAACAAGATAACAATCCATACAATTAAGAAACAATAGAGCATTTATCTCCATTATTGAGTAAATATAAAACAATCATGAAGAGCGAAAGATTCCAGACTAAGGGCTTCAAGTTCAAGCAATTTTCCATTCACGGTGGCGAGAGCGGCATGCCCGTCAGTACCGATGGCGTGATGCTCGGCGCTTGGGCAAACTGTCCACCACAGAGTAAAATTTTGGATATTGGTACTGGCACAGGGTTGTTGGCATTAATGTGCGCTCAGCGGTTTCCTAACGCACAGATCACTGCCCTTGATATTGAAATCTCGGCGGTCGAAGCAGCACAGAAAAACTTCGCCCAATCTCCGTGGTCAGACAGACTCTGCGTTCGCCACACCGATGTGTTGCAGTTTGAATCGAAACAGCGCTTTGAACACATCATCTGCAACCCGCCTTACTTCAACAGTGGCGAGCAATCGAAACAAAGCCAACGAGCAACGGCAAGACACACTGATACCTTGCAACACGCCGCATTACTCAAACGCTGTTATGAGTTACTTGAACAAGATGGTAGCGCCAGTTTCGTTCTACCAATTACCGAGGGCGAACAATTTATTGCTATGGCGCAACAACAAGGGTGGCACTTATCGCGTATCTGTCGCGTGCAACCATCACAGAAAAAGCCCGTGCACCGTTTACTGTTTGAATTAGCCAAACAAGCTTGTGATACTCAGGAAACGCATTTGATCATCCATTCAAGCGAGGGTTATAGCGACGACTTTACTCAGCTAACTCGCGAGTTTTATCTTAAGATGTGAAATAACATGTGATCCTTGTCACCAATCACTTTATAATGTGCGACCTTTTTATATTCTATGCTGCTGTGGCGAACCATTAACCAAGCTTTGCTTGTGGAGAACTCATTGTGATCAGAACCTTTGCTGAACTTGATCTAGACCAAAACCTACTAGAAGCCATCGAAGAGATGGGCTACGAACGCCCAACTAAAATTCAGGCAGAAGCGATTCCACAAGCGTTAGATGGTCGTGACATTCTAGCGTCAGCACCAACTGGTACTGGTAAAACGGCAGCGTTCGTCCTGCCAGCACTGCAATACCTGCAAGATTTCCCACGTCGTAAACCTGGGCCTGCACGTATTCTGATCCTAACGCCAACTCGTGAACTTGCGATGCAGGTAGCGGATCAAGCTCGCGCTCTGGCGAAAAACACCAAGCTAAACATCTTCACCATCACTGGTGGCGTTCAATACCAAGAGCACGCAGACATCCTAGCAACCACACAAGATATCGTGGTAGCAACACCAGGTCGTCTACGCGAATACATTGACGCAGAGCGTTTTGATTGTCGTGCGATTGAATGGTTAATCCTTGATGAAGCAGACCGCATGCTAGACATGGGCTTTGCGCCAACGGTTGACCGTCTGTCTAACGAATGTCGCTGGCGTAAACAAACCCTTCTGTTTTCTGCAACACTAGAAGGCAAAGGCGTAGAAGGTTTCACAGCAGACCTACTGAACGAACCAGCAGAGATCGACGCAAAATCACCGCTGCGTGAGCGTAAGAAGATTGCACAGTGGTACCACCGTGCTGATGACGCTGAGCATAAACTTGCCCTGCTAAAACACATCATCACAGAGCAAGCAGAACGCACTATCGTGTTCTTGAAGACTCGTGAGCGTTTAGCAGAGCTTCGTGCTCAACTAGAAAGCGCACAAATTCCATGTTCTTGGATTCAAGGTGAAATGCCTCAAGATCGTCGTAACAACGCCATTGCTCGTTTCCGTGAAGGTACTGTAAACGTGCTACTAGCGACAGACGTAGCTGCACGTGGTATCGACCTTCCAGATGTATCACACGTAATCAACTACGACATGCCACGCACGGCGGACGTGTACCTTCACCGTATCGGCCGTACGGCTCGTGCAGGTAAGAAAGGTAATGCTATCTCAATCGTAGAAGCGCACGACCAACCAATGATGGATCGCGTTGCACGTTACGTGAAAGAAGACATCAAAGAGCGTTTCGTGAAAGAAATGCGCCCTAAACACAAAAAACCAGTGTTTAAGAAGAAAAAGAAAAAAGACGACAAGAAGAAAGTAGCGAAAAAGAAAACCGCGAAGAAGAAGTAATCACGTCTGATTGATTCCAAATCTAAAAGAGCCGCAATCGCGGCTCTTTTTGTTTTTCATCTATAGCTGATGAGCTGGAAGAGTTTTGTCTTCATAGGCATCAGCGAAGCCATGGTTGCGATCACGGTGCCCCGCTTCATCTTCTCGAATCCGCAAAATCACATCTCTTAGCATCGCATCGGCAGGCAGCTTGTAGTAATCGATCGCCAGAGTCGGAGCTGGTACGTTCTCCACTTCCCCGCTATCAATTTTCTCTAGGTACTCAGTGTAGCTATTACACGCTTCTTCTTCGAAGTACCCCACAACACGGTGCGCGATTTTAGAAGACAGCAGATAGATGACGCTGTACACAACAATGAAAACACCTTGTCCCAGCAACACCAACAAACGCTCAAC
Source organism: Vibrio sp. B172a (assembly GCF_030248355.1). NCBI lineage: Bacteria > Pseudomonadati > Pseudomonadota > Gammaproteobacteria > Vibrionales > Vibrionaceae > Vibrio > Vibrio sp. B172a. Next base: position 22,036 of record NZ_JAHGAC010000016.1, read on the forward strand.
CAAACTTGGCTTGGCAATATCGAGGAAAATCATTAGGTGCATGCGCTCGTTTTCGGCCTCGTCGAGGAGTTCTCGGATCCAACCTTCATCGTCTTTCATTCGACGTAGCGCTTTAAGGTGATTGAACATCCCAGCCACCATACCTGGCACAGCAGCGATCGTTTCGAGAATCACAGCGCGCTTCGCGTATTTCTTGCCATAAAAGATGTTCAGAGTGAATTTCAGCAACTTGGTAATACGCAGTGCAATGTACTCCGATAACTTAGAGGCTTTTTTATGTGTGAGCTTGAAGTCTGACATAGGAGAACTCCTTTATTTTTAAAGTTGCATTTAAAATACAACTTCAAACCTTATTACTCAACTATTTTTTAAGATATAAACTTTTTATGTAAAAACTTCGATTAAGATCAGATCGAACAGGCATAAAAAAGCCGGATAACTATCCGGCTTTTTGGCGTACTTTACTTCGCTGAGTCATCCACTCGCGATTAACTTACTTAAATCAGTTTTGCTCTTCTCGTTTGAACACCAAATCAGTTGGGGTCGACTCTTCTTCAACGAAGTAGTAACCCGCAACATCAAACTTAGTGAGGTCAGCAACGCTTTCGATACGGTTTTCGATGATGTAGCGAGCCATCATGCCGCGCGCTTTCTTCGCGTAGAAGCTGATCACCTTGTATTGACCATTCTTACAATCTTTGAAGATTGGCGTGATCACTTGTGCATCCAAGTTCTTTGGCTTCACCGCTTTGAAGTATTCGTTCGATGCTAGGTTGATCAGTACGTTGTCGCCTTGCGCAGCAATCGCTTCATTCAGCTTATCGGTAATGACATTACCCCAGAACTGGTAAAGGTTAGTACCCTTGTCGTTTGCTAGCTTAGTGCCCATTTCAAGACGGTATGGCTGCATCAAATCAAGCGGCTTAAGCAGACCGTAAAGGCCAGATAGCATTCGTAGATGATCTTGCGCGTAATCGAAATCGGCATCAGAAAGAGTTTCCGCTTCAAGACCAGTGTACACATCACCTTTAAACGCAAGAATCGCTTGGCGCGCGTTGTCGGTAGTGAAGGTTTCACTCCACTCTTGGAAACGACCAACGTTCAAATCAGCGATTTTGTCGCTCACTTTCATCAGTGATGAAACATCGGCAGGTGTTAATTTACGGCATACCTCGATCAGCTCTTTTGAATAGCTAACCAAGTCTGGTTGAGTAAACTTCTCGGTTGCAAGTGGAGACTCGTAATCAAGCGTTTTAGCTGGAGAAACGACGATAAGCATGACTTTAACTTCCCTAATTTTGTTTTCCATTAGGGTACAAAAAAAGCCATGCATTGTCTGCATGGCTTTTTGAATCGTGTTGATAGCTTTCAACGATGATTGGACATCACTTAGCTATCTTTCTTGTTGTTATCCCAGATACCTTCCTCTAGCTGAGATTTCAGCTCAGGGAAATCATTCGGATCAAACGTTGGTACTTTGCCTTCGCTTAACTGACGGTTGTAGTCTTTCGCCAGTTTAATCACGATGCCAGATAGCAAGATGATCGCCACCAAGTTCACAATCGCCATCAGCCCCATAGAGACGTCAGCAAGTGACCAAACCACAGGTAGAGAAGCTAGCGCACCAAACATAACCATACCTAGTACAACGATACGGAAGATACCTAGACCCGCTTTGTGGTTGTGCTCTAGGAAGATTAGGTTTGTTTCAGCGTACGAGTAGTTCGCAATAATCGAAGTAAATGCGAAGAAGAAGATCGCAACAGCAACAAAGATGCTGCCCCAATCACCAACTTGTGAGCTCAATGCACGCTGAGTTAGCTCAATACCGGTCACTTCCGTTGCTTGACCAACGTACTCACCTGACATAAGGATGATAGCCACTGTCGCAGAACAGATAACAATCGTATCCATGAATACGCCTAGCATCTGAACGTAACCTTGAGATGCAGGGTGCGGTGGATAAGGGGTTGCAGATGCTGCTGCATTTGGTGCAGAACCCATACCAGCTTCGTTCGAGAACAGACCGCGTTTGATACCGTTGATCATCGCCTGTGCGATGGCATAGCCAAGACCACCAGCAGCTGCTTCTTGCAGGCCGAATGCGCTCTTGAAGATAAGCATTAGAACGTCTGGTAGTTTCTCTAAGTTAGAAAGCATCACGAACATCGCAAGAACGAGGTAAGCCAGAGCCATTACAGGAACAACCAACTCAGCAACTTTCGCGATACGCTTAATACCACCAAAGATAACGACAGCGGACAAAGCAACAACTGCGATACCTACGTAAAGGTCATCCCAACCAAATGCGTTGCTCATTGCATTCGCGATAGAGTTTGCTTGAACGGCGTTAAATACCAAACCAAAAGCGATGATTAGGAAAATTGAGAACAACACGCCCATCCAGCGCATGCCCAAGCCTTTTTCCATGTAGTAAGCAGGACCACCGCGGTAGTTGCCATCATCATCTTTGGTTTTGTATAGCTGCGCCAGTGTGCTTTCTGCAAACGACGTCGCCATACCAAGCATCGCAATCAACCACATCCAGAAGATTGCACCAGGGCCACCCGCAGTCAGTGCAACTGCAACACCCGCCATGTTACCCGTACCAACACGTGCAGCAAGACTAGTACAAAGCGCTTGGAAAGAAGAGATACCAGCTTTGTCTGCTTTACGACTGTTCTTTAGAACAGAGAACATGTGGCCGAAATGGCGGAATTGAATGAATCCCAATCGAACGGTGAAGTAGATTCCTACACCAACAAGAAGATAAACAAGAATCGAGCCCCAAAGGAGGTCGTTCATCAAATTGATTAAGTCTGTCATGTGTACCTCAAAGTGAGTTGCGCCGGTCTTTGCTTCCGAGCCATCCACCAGATTGCATGCTAAGTGTCAAAGTCTGCTTAGCTTTTTGAATAATGTTTATTGCGCAATCTAGAATCGTAAACGTCGCTTCATGCATCCATTTTACGTACCAGCGTATTTTTTGACGGGCGGATAATGCAGCCTCAACAAGCAAAAATCAATATGCAACCAGTAAAATAACCTTGTTATTTTTCACTATAAAGTCACCAAAAGTTAACATAAAAGGAAAACTTAACGCTCACAAACAGCAACATCTTGTTTATCAAAACTCAACATAAAAAGCACCAACACCGTTAACAAAATGACATACCATTTATTTTTGATGAGGCTAGTAATCACAAGGTATCTGATAAAAATTTCCTGTGTTGGTTTGTTACCATTGGATACATTTTCATCAAAGCGATGCTATGCAACCTTAGTATTCAAAAATTGAGTAAAATAAGCCGTTCGAATTAACATACCAAATCTCTTCATTTAATCGTTTTCGTGAGATCGTTCGCTTATTTTTTGTGCATTTTCAACGCATGCAAAATGTGATTCTGTAAGTATTTTTGCACGAAAATGTCATGTTACCGACACAAATGCGAAATATATCATGGTTATCCTCACGCCTATTGTGGTACTAAAAAAGCTCCACAAGGACTGGTTACAACAGTTTAGATAGAAAAAGGTAAAGGTGGCTTATGGAAGGCTTTCAACTCGACGACCTGTTTGGTCTGGATACTACCTCAACAAGCAAATCTCGCGCGAAACCAGTGAAGCGTAAGTGGCGAGAAATTGAAGAAATGAACGATAGACGCAACTTGCTCAAGGAGCTGCGTGAACTGGACGTCTGTCACGACATCACTCTGGATGACATCAAACTATAATTTGCGCAAAAGGCACCTCAATGGTGCCTTTTGTCTTTTATAGATACAGCAAAATTGGGTGACTTTTATGCGAGTTTCATAAGCATGTCACCCATTCTTACCTATTGAGAATTTCCCTCTGTTTTCACTCATATTTGTAACGAAGTAATTTCCAAACAATTCTCACCAAATAAGAAAGCGGCAAAATAAACCACACAAACGCAATCGTTTACTTTGCCATTTTTCTGGTTTAGACGAACTCAACATCGTTTTGATGCACTCGAGCGGCAAGTTGTTTATATCGATCCGCGATGGTGTTACCAAAGACTGGGTCATCTTCATTCTCATGCCACAAGCTTTCAACGTATTGCCAATCTTGGGAAGTAAATAACTCTTCAATCAAAGGTAAAACCTGGCGCTCTTCCAACTCAAGGTGGCGTTTTTGCGTCACAATAAAGTCTTCTAGCTGGTTTATGAACATTTCTTGAGGGACAACCGCATCCTGCAAGATCATCTCTATCAACAGTGAGAACTCTTTGGTTTTGCTCGCCAGCACTTGGTGTTCTAACTCCAAGTCTTCCATGGTCTTTTGCTGACCATAGTGTTCGAGGAAATAGTGATAGAGGATATCTTCTTTAGGGTGGTGAATTTTTTCAGAATGGTTAGAGAGGTAATCCACGATCTCACTCACCAACGCATAGTTGATGGCGCGTTCTTGTTTAATCTCATTTAATTTGTGGCGCAATATCGCCAGCAGACGGACCATATAGCCGTGTTCGCGTCGAATTCTTTCGATCATCATAGCGTCTCTCCTTAACACCTACTTTTTATAAGTGTATATGAGAAACCCAATACCTGACTCGACGGTGTTCAAAAAAACAGCGATCGTCTTCCCACGATCGCTGTACTGATTTATTTCTCTATATATAAGAAGGAAATTGAGATTTACACCGTCATAGGTAAATGCCAATTGATGGCTTCTTTACCTTGCTGAAGCAGAATCTGGTTCGCTTGCGAGAATGGCTTACTACCAAAGAATCCACGATGCGCCGATAACGGCGATGGATGCGGCGCTGCCAAGACATGGTGTTTATTGCGATCGATAAAACGACCTTTCTTCTGCGCATGTGAGCCCCACAGCAGGAACACCACACCTTCTTGATGCTGGTTAATGGCCTCAATAACACGGTCAGTAAAAGTTTCCCAGCCGGTTTTCGAATGTGAGTGTGCTTTGCCCTGCTCTACTGTTAACACGGTATTGAGTAGCAACACCCCTTGTTCAGCCCAGCTTTGTAGAAAGCCATGTTGAGGAATTTGGAAACCCTCAATATCCTGCGCCAGTTCTTTGTACATATTCACCAAAGACGGTGGCGTTTTAATGCCAGGCAGCACAGAGAAACACAAACCATGCGCTTGATTAGGACCGTGGTAAGGGTCTTGCCCCAGAATCACTACTTTAACGTCTTTGAACTCGGTAAAACGAAACGCATTAAATACGTCTTTCGCTGGCGGATAAATGGCTTTGCCCGCCGCTCGTTCTGCTTCAACAAAATTCAAAGTATCGACAAAGTAGCTCTGCTCTTTCTCTTCGCCGATCACATCGTGCCAAGTGGGTAACTGATTCATGGAAAGTTCCTGTCCTAATGTTTCCCTCTATTCTAACGAGCGAAACTCAAACAAACAAAAACTTACCACCAGCTTGAGACGGCTTCTCAAAAACTGATGAACAGACAATCCGCATTGACCTTGCTGGTTTGGCTAAAACCAAAGTAACCAATACTAATAATGATGACGCTAATTACGCTGCGGCGTTCGAAAGTGTCCTTGTCCTGATATATGGCGGTTTGGAGTAGGTAAACGTAATACTCGTCGAGAGTGTGTCGCTGGGATAAAAGAAACTGGTCGAGACATATTGTCATCCTCCTAACTAGCTTCGCCTAACTACAACGTTGAGTTCAGGCGTTTAAAACAAGCGCATAACCGCTCAATGGTTTTAGCTAAGAAAGAAGGATGCCAACTTTGCCATCCCGTTAGGAATTAACCATTTCTTCCATGTGGAATTGGCGTAAGGTGTCGATTTCTTGCTGCCAAATATCTGGGTCAATTGTTTCTAAAATCAGAGGGATACCATCAAAACGTGGATCTTTAACGATGTACTCAAAACAGCTCCAGCCGATCTCGCCTTTGCCTAATGAGTGGTGACGGTCAACCTTGCTAGCGAATTCGACTTTTGAATCATTTAGATGCATTGCTCTTAAATAGTGCATGCCTACGATACGGTCGAACTCAGCAAAGGTATGCTCGCAATCCTCTTTGGTACGCAGATCGTAACCTGCGGTAAACGTGTGGCAAGTATCGAGACATACGCCAACACGTTCTTTGTCTTCCACTTGATCGATGATTTCAGCCAAATGCTCAAACTTCCAACCTAAGTTAGTGCCTTGACCTGCCGTATTCTCAATCACAGCGATCACATTCGGCACTGCTTTGTGCGCGAGGTTGATCGACTCGGCGATCGTCGCCAAACACTCTTGTTCCGAAACTTTCTTTAGATGACTACCAGGATGGAAATTCAGCAGCGTTAACCCAAGTTGATTACAACGCTCCATCTCATCAATAAATGCCGCGCGGGATTTATTCAGCTTTTCTTCTTCTGGAGCGCCCAAGTTAATCAGATAAGAGTCATGGGGAAGAATGTGTTTGGCGCCGAAACCAAGCATTCTGCAGTTTGCTTTGAACGCACTAATGGTTTTTTCTTCGAGTGGTTTTGCAACCCATTGGCGTTGGTTCTTAGTAAACAGAGCAAACGCATTCGCACCAATTTCACGAGCACGAAGAGGCGCTTGATCGACCCCTCCAGCCGCAGATACGTGAGCACCAATAAATTTGTTTCTAAACTTGTTTTTCATGTTTGTCATTTAATCACTTTAGACTTTCAGTATGGCTACCTAAATACAGGCAGTTGCGTAAACAAGGTTAAGTTTTGAACTCATTTTGTAGTAAATTTACAACAAAATTAACTTTTAAATATTTTTTATATTATCAAATAAATTGTAAATAGTATGTTTTCAAACGTTTTATTGATTTAACTCAAGAAAATCACCTTCAAAAAATTAAGGTTTTTGGTTGTTTTTTGACTTAAATCAATATTAAAATAATGGATATTGGCTATATAATACTTAGCTCGACAAAAATTCGAAAATTAACACCAATAATCACCACGTAAGTGGTCTAGGAGATAGTGATGATCCAAGGTATCCAAATTACTAAAGCAGCTAACGACGAACTACTAAACTCAATCTGGCTACTAGATAGCGAGAAGAACGAAGCGCGTTGTGTTGCAGCAGCATCAACTTACGAAGCTGACCAAGTTATCGCAATCAGCGACCTAGGTGAATACGAAAGCCGTGAAGTAGCAATCGAAACTGCTCCTCGCATCGAAGGTGGTCAACACCTAAACGTGAACGTTCTTAAGCGTGAAACTCTAGAAGACGCAGTTGCACACCCAGAGAACTACCCACAGCTAACTATCCGTGTTTCTGGTTACGCAGTACGTTTCAACTCGCTAACTCCAGAACAGCAACGTGACGTAATCGCTCGTACTTTTACTGAGTCTCTATAATCTCTCAGTAAACTAGCTTGCTAGAATTTAAAAAGCTTGGTCAACAATGACCAAGCTTTTTTTGTTTCTGGATCCTTCTAAACCCTTCCGACAGTAGAAACAACTCGCCTCTAAGGTGCATTTCTTTGCGAAGGATCTTTCTGAAACGCTTGTGCTAAGGAGGTTGGATCAAGCCTATCTCTTTGCAGTGACGCCCCTTCTGCCCACCAAATCAGTTGATACATAGTGCGATTCATATAGCTGTCCCACTGCGCCTGCTCCGACTCATCCGCAGCCACACCCTGTTCATCAAACACCTCTTGTGCTTTCGGAATGTGGATCATTGCCGACACTGGCAAGCACCCCAACTCGGATAAGAAAGTACGCATCGACACTGCAGCACGAGCGCCACCCCATTGCCCTGCAGAGTAGGTCACGATAGCACTTGGCTTATAGGAAAACAGTGAACTGCCAAAATGGTTAAGCATGTTTGCCAAGGCAGGACTCATCGAATGGTTGTATTCCGGGCTAACCATCACATAACCATCGGCATGTTTGATTTTGTTTGCCAGCTCGCTTAGGTGCTCCGGCACTTTAGAGCGGTGATAAGCAAACTCGGGCTTAAACACATCGCCAAAGTCATAGTCCAATGGGTCAATAATTTCGACAGTATGTTGCGAATGCTGACTCACGATGAGTTTTTCACACGCTCTACTGACTCGCATTCCTAAACGGGCTGGTCGTGGTGGCGTGCTGTCTCTCACCGAACCTAGAAAAATCAAAAAATGCATGCTTCTCTTTCCATCTCATTTAGTTAAGTTCGTTTCTCAATCATAAAGAGAGTTAAAACTTACCGGCAATAAAAAAGGTGAATGATTGCTCATTCACCTCTCGTTATTTGTGTTTTTGATACTGACTGTATTTTTGAAGCTTACTGCACGCGGCGCAGTACTTGCTTCAGTGCGTCAAAGTCTGCGTCGAGATCTTCCGATAGCAGCTCCATCGCAGCGTGCTTCGCTAGTGGCGCAGGAAGGTCGATGTCTGATTCTAGAATATCATCCACCACTTCTTTGAACTTCGCAGGGTGAGCAGTACATAGGAACAGACCGGTTTCACCGTCTTGCAATTGTTCTTCAAGAACGCGGTAAGCAATCGCACCGTGCGGTTCACACAGGTAACCCATGCTGTATAGATCTTTTACTGACTGTGCGCTTTGCTCATCAGATACTGCACCTTTACCTAGCGTCTCCAAGCCCCACTCTTTCACGCGACACAGCTCTTCAATACGAGGCCAGTTGTTTGGTTGGCTCACGTCCATCGCGTTCGATGTTGTTGCGACTGTTGGTTTTGGCTCCCACTTACCTGTTTCTAGGTAGCGAGGAACCGTGTCATTGGCATTCGTTGCAGCGATAAAGCGTTTGATAGGCAAGCCCAGCGCTTTTGCCAGTAGACCAGCAGTTAGGTTACCAAAGTTACCACTTGGTACAGACACGACTAGGTTTTCACGCTCTTGTTTGCTCATTTGCGCAGCTGCTTCAAAGTAGTAACAGATTTGCGCCATCAAACGGCTGATGTTGATCGAGTTTGCAGAGTTCAGACCGATCTCTTCACGCAGTGCAGAATCATCAAAAGCTTGCTTAACCAGAGCCTGACACGCATCGAAGTCACCATCGATCGCAACAGTGTGAATGTTTTTACCAAGCGTACAGAATAGCTTCTCTTGCAGCGGGCTGATTTTGCCTTTCGGATAAAGAATCACAACGTTGATGTCTTCCATACCGTAGAAAGCATGCGCAACGGCTGCGCCAGTATCGCCAGACGTTGCCGTCAGAATGGTGATCTTGCCGCCGTCCGAAACCGCAGCAAGAGATTGCGCCATAAAGCGACCACCAAAGTCTTTAAACGCAAGCGTTGGACCATGGAACAGTTCCAGTGCGTAAACACCGTCTTTTACTTGGTTGATAGGCGCAGGGAATTGGAATGCAGCATCAACAAGAGCATTCACTTGCTCTTCTGCAAGTTCATCGCCAATTAACGCTGATAGAATCTTAGTGCTACGAGAGACAAAGTCTTCTGCAAGCAGCGCATCGATATCTTCAAATTTTGGTAATTCCGATGGGAAAAATAGGCCTTGATTGCGACCTAACCCTTGGCGAACGGCTTGGCCAAAGGAAACTTGTTCATCATTTTCTTTTATATTGTAAAGCTTCATAGCTCACTTCCTGTTACTTTCGAACCCTGCTTATCTAGACGACAAACGTGGACGAATCCTTCTTCGTTTTGTACGTAGTTCTGTTCTAACCAGCGAGCAACTCGCTCAGCGACATCTTTCTCTTTGCAAATACTGAACAGTGTCGGCCCACTGCCAGAAATACCGGTAGCCAATGCACCCGCAGACGCTGCGTATTGACGTGCATTCGCAAAACCCGGAAGCAGTTTCTCACGATACGGTTCTGCGATCACGTCTTTGATCATTTTTGCAGCAAGTTCTGGCTGACCAGAATGACACGCATGAATAAAGCCTGCAAGGTGGCGACCATGAGCAATGATATCTTGTCGACGGTATTGAGATGGTAGGATCTCACGCGCTTCTGCTGTGGATACTTTGATACCCGGATACGCCATCACCCAGTACCAATCATCAAAGCAAGGCACTTCTTGGCTGATGATACCCAACTCTTCAAGCATCAACTGCACACCGCCAAGGTAACACGGTGCGACGTTGTCGTAGTGAATACCACCAGAGATCTTGCCTTCCATTTCTCCCATCAGTGCCAGTAACTCTGTCTCGTTAAGTGGCTGCCCATGGAATCGGTTCAATGCATCTAATGCCGCAACGATAGAACATGCGCTTGAGCCTAAACCAGAGCCAATTGGCATGTTCTTTTCTAGCGTCATCTCAAGTGGTTTTAGCTCGACACCTTTTTTGTCTAGCTCACGAGCAAACACCACCCAACAATCGTAAACGATGTTCTCTTTCGGCTCGGTTGGCAGTTTCTCAACAAAGTCACCCGCCGTCTTTAGACTGAACGGCTCAGCCCCAGACTTAACCAACACTCGGTCTCCCAAAAGAGTGCCATCAACTGGGGACACCGCCGCCCCCAGAACATCAAAACCAACGCTTACATTACCAATTGATGCTGGGGCATAAACCACTACATCCATATCACTTGAACTCATTGTTGTTATACCCCTAGCTTCCAACCTAAAGTACGCATCACATCCGAGAATACGCCAGCAGCCGTAACCTCTGTACCCGCACCGTAACCACGCAATACCAGTGGAATTGGTTGGTAGTAGCGGCTGTAGAATGCCAGTGCGTTTTCACCGTCTTTAATCTTAAACATCGGGTCGTTTTCATCGACTGCAGCAATGCTTACTGTGCATTTACCGTCAACGATTTCACCCACGTAGCGCAGTACTTTGCCTTCTTCCGCTGCTTTAGCTGACAGCTCTTTAAAGTATGCATCCGCCTCTGGCAGGCGTTCCATGAATTCTTCAACACTGCCTGAGTCATCAAAACCTGGTGGCAGAGCTTGATCAACCACAACGTCTTCTAGTTCTAGAGACATGCCAGCTTCACGAGCAAGGATCAGAAGCTTACGCGCCACATCCATACCCGATAGATCGTCACGCGGATCTGGTTCCGTAAAGCCGTTTTGTTTCGCGATGTTTGTCGCTTCACTCAGGCTCATACCTTCATCTAACTTACCGAAGATGTATGACAGAGAGCCTGAAAGGATGCCACTGAATCGCTCTAATTCATCACCCGCTGAAATTAGGTTTTGTAGGTTTTCGATAACTGGTAGACCTGCGCCTACGGTTGTTTCGTACATCAATTTACGACGAGAGCTGCGCGCTACATCGCGAAGTTGATGGTAGTAAGCCATGCTGGCTGTGTTTGCTTTCTTGTTTGGTGTTACGACGTGGAAGCCTGCAGCTAGGAAGTCAGCGTATTGATTCGCAATGCTCTCACTTGAAGTACAGTCAACTAACACTGGGTTAATGATGTGATTACGTTGCACCAGTGAAATCAGGCGCGCTAGGCTGAATTCTTCAGTTGAAGCCGACATACGGTCACGCCAATGCTCTAGCGGCAGACCTTCACTATCAAGCAGAAGACCTTTGCTGTTTGCCAAGCCACACACGCGGATCACGATGCCTTTCTCTGCAAGCTTCGCTTGTTGACGCTCGATCTGATCCACAAGCTCACCACCAACGCCACCAATACCAACCACGAAGACATCTAGGAAGTGCTTAGAGTTGAATAGGTTCTCGTGACACGCTTTGATTGCTTCAGAGATTTTGTCTTCAGGAATCACAGCTGAGATAGCACGCTCAGATGAACCTTGAGCAATAGCGACAATGTTTACGTTCACTTCAGCAAGAGATGAGAAGAAGCGAGATGCAACACCACGAGAGGTACGCATACCATCACCCACTAGCGTCACGATAGAAACATCATCAATAAAATCGACGGGTTCAAGAAGGCCGTCTTTCAGTTCCAACTCAAATGCATCCGCTAACACTTGCTGCGCTTTTGCCTTGTCTTGAGCTTCGATACAGAAACTGATGCTGTATTCAGAAGAAGACTGAGTGATAAGTACAATAGACACGCCCGCTGATGACATTGCACCGAATACTCGGCTTGCCATGCCAACCATGCCCTTCATACCAGGGCCAGACACGTTAACCATTGTCAGATCGTTTAGTGTCGTGATGCCTTTGATGGCTAGGTTATCTTCGCCTGTGTCTTGACCAATCAGCGTACCCGCGCCTTGTGGGTTAAAGCTGTTTTTGATCAGACATGGGATATGGAATTGTGCGATTGGAGCGATGGTTTTCGGGTGCAGAACGGAAGCACCGAAGTAAGAAAGCTCCATCGCTTCTTGGTAGCTAAGCGATTTAAGCAGGCGAGCATCTTCGACTAAACGAGGGTCACAGTTGTACACACCATCTACGTCTGTCCAGATCTCACAGCAATCTGCGCGCAGACACGCCGCAAGAACCGCCGCTGAGTAGTCTGAACCATTACGACCTAGTGTAACTAGTTCACCTTTCTCGTTACCGGCAGTAAAACCAGGCATGATGTTCACATGACCTTGAGGAAGAGGATTCTGGCGGAAGTTCTGAGTAGAAACTTCAACATCGACCATGGCTTCTAGGTGATCGCCTTTAGCGTAGAGGTATTCGACTGGGTCGATAAGATGCGCAGGTTGGCCTTTCGCTTCAAGCACTGCCTTCATCAATTGAATCGAAACGCGTTCGCCTTTGCTGATGATGCGTGCATTGACGTTATTTGGGCACATGCCAAGAAGGTTGATGCCATGAACGAACTGGCGTAGCTGAGAAAGCGACGTTTTAACTTGGTTGTCAAACGCTGCGCCATCAATGTTTGGCAACACTGCTTGAATATCACCAAACAGAGCTTTAAAAGAAGCTTCTAGCTCATTGATTTGCAGCTCAGCTTCACCATTACGGAGTGCGCCTTCAATCACCGCCACCAGCTTATTGGTCGTTTTACCTGGTGCAGAAAGTACGACTGCGACTTCTTCTTGTTGCGCATTATTGGCGATGATATCCGCCGCTCTCAAAAAGCGATCTGCATCTGCTAATGATGAACCGCCAAACTTTAATACTCGCATCCCTTCCTCCGATGTATCTTCTTAGATCTGTCTAAATTCTGTATAAAAAAGCATAAAAAAAGGCCTGTATCTTGTTGGATACAGGCCTTTTTTGTGAATTTCTTTCGCTCAGCAGCCTGTCCCAACATTGGTCGTGTCGGTAATAATAATGGTTGTGGTCATTACTACTTGGCTGTGAGATGTCATAAATAAATATTCAACGATAATTATGTGTTTGCTTAACTCTACGTTTACCGAGTTTCGTAAACAGAGTCAACAAAAAATTGTTTATTTTCCGGCCTTGTAGAGATTTATGCTACGCAATGTCATTGATATTTCAATGTAATTACAATGATTTACCAAGGTGACACTAAAGATGACTTTTTTCTACAACCCACTCATCTAACTTAAAACCGAGTCTTCTAACCATCTTTCATCTGATCCTCTACGCTGCGCGTAAGATCAAAGTGTCGATCTTTACTGACACTAATTAACAAACACTTAACTGTGATCAATGTTCCTAGGATCGAATTAAAAGGAAAATAAGTGAGCTAGCTTTCATATTCTATGCTTTAATAGTGAGAAGCTTTTAGCACATACTAATAACAAAGTTAGACACAAGGAGTGGTCAACATGAAAAAATGGATTTTTCTGTTACTGTTCGCTGTGCCTAGCGTTTGTCTAGCGACTGATCTTCCGCCTCTTCCGGGCAAAACATCTTCGTCCCCACACAAACTTTTCATCTCTAGTGAAAACTACCAAGCCGACAGTTTTGATGTTTGGAATATAGATGGCGGCTACGCATACGAGCTGTTTGATTCCGTTGATCTTTATGTGGGTGCTCGCGTTAATAACTCACCCACTCAAAACCAAAGTGGTCTTCTTAGTGGTATCAGCTACCACTTTAATGATCGTGTAACGGTGAAGAGTACAGTTCGTTCTTATAAAGGCGAAACAACAGAAGGTATCCGAGAAGAAGAAAGCAGCCTTGCTGCGGAAGTCTCTAGCCGCGTAAAAATCACTGAAAATTTAGATCTTCACGCCACACTTGACTATCAAGATTGGCAACAAGGCTTCGAAGTTGGGTTAGGTTTCCGCTTCTAGAAATCCAACGCCTCTTTCGAGATCAATACCCCATTCCAATCCGCATACACGTAATGCTTAGGCTGGACGATCTGGTTCTGCATTGTCAGAGTGACATTGACTTCACCCACATCGCGTTTCTCCGTTTTAAACGGACAAGTCCCTAACGCTTGAACACCAATATCCATTTGTGACATCTGCGCCACATCACGAATTGCGCCGTAAACAATGATGCCTTCCCAGCCATTTTCAATCCCTAGAATTGCCAGTTGGTCGCCAAGCAGCGCTTTTTGGCAAGAGCCGTGGCCATCCACTATCAACACTTTTCCGGTACCGTCTTCGCTAAGAACTTCGCGCACTTTTGAATTATCGTGGTAGCAGCGCACAGTAACAATTTCGCCATGGAAAGCGGTACGTTGACCGAAGTTCTGCAACGGTAAATTTAGCAAGGTGACTTGGTCTTCAAATTGGTCACAAATGTCTGGTGTTATGTCTCTCATAGTTCCTCCGTGAATTGTCCCACTCAAGCTGTTGCTCAAGTGAGTAATATCCTTTTATACGAGCCGCAGTGTTATCGCTCCTAGCTTGTGCATCACCTCTGGGTTAGCACAAGCAATCAGGTAAAGTTCGTCATCAATGACGTAATAGATGGCATTTTGCTGGTACTGATTCGCCAATGCTATCGCTGCTTTTGGAGTGAGCTCCGCTGCGTAACTCTCCTCAAACCATTCAAAAGCTTGATCGCCTACCGTGACAGGCACGTATTTAACGTGGTTTAATTGTTTTTCGAGCTTATGATTACTTATGCAATTCTCTTCTTTTGACCGTAAATTACTGTAAGGGTTCCAAGCAGTTATCACTGCGTAGCTGGTAACCTTCCATTCGGCATGAAAACGAAAGAAAGATTCTGAATAAGCATTCCATAACGATGCGTCTATGTTCGTATTACTTTTTTCTATCATAACTCTTAAACGATTAATAACAGTTACATTTCATCAATTGATGTAAATCAACAAAGTGAATGGAATTAACATTTGAGCATTGTTAGCATGCTGTTAACAATATAAAATCCGCTCCATATCTTAGGGTGTTTACGTTTCAGGCCCCGTAAATACAGGGAATCGAAAGGTAAACAAGCCCTATAGAATAAACGTCGCCATCGGATACTGGTGAGTTGGCAAAATTCCAAGGAAGGCGGATAACTGAAAGAAGTGTTTTTTTGATCAACTTGATTTATTATCAAAATCACATTACCTGTATGTTATATTTTTGCCTAGAATTTATTCTATTAGCACAATTTTGTCACAAATTTAGGTACCGCCAATGCAAACCCCGCAGATTCTTATCGTAGAAGATGAGCAAGTAACTCGTAACACTCTTAAGAGTATTTTTGAAGCAGAGGGATACGCTGTTTTTGAAGCCAGTGACGGTGAAGAGATGCACCAAGTGTTGTCTGAAAATTCAATCAACTTGGTAATTATGGACATTAATCTTCCAGGCAAGAATGGTCTTCTTCTAGCACGTGAACTTCGCGAACAGGCGAACATCGCTCTGATGTTCCTAACTGGTCGTGACAATGAAGTAGACAAGATCCTAGGTCTTGAAATCGGTGCTGATGACTACATCACTAAACCATTCAACCCACGTGAATTGACTATCCGTGCTCGTAACCTGCTAAGCCGCTCTATGAGCACTAACGCAGTACAAGAAGAGAAACGCTCGGTAGAAAAATACGAATTCAACGGTTGGGTTCTAGACATCAACAGCCGCTCTCTAGTGAGCCCTGCTGGTGATAGCTACAAACTACCTCGCTCTGAGTTCCGTGCACTACTGCACTTCTGTGAGAACCCAGGCAAGATTCAAACTCGTGCTGATCTTCTTAAGAAGATGACTGGCCGTGAGCTTAAGCCACACGACCGTACTGTAGACGTAACGATTCGTCGTATTCGTAAGCACTTTGAATCTGTATCAGGTACACCTGAAATCATCGCGACAATTCACGGTGAAGGTTACCGCTTCTGTGGCGATCTAGAAGACTAATCCGCCTCAGCATAAACAATAAGGGCTTGCTCTATGAGCAAGCCCTTTTTCTATCTACCGTTTAGCGATGTTAGTAAACTTTGTCGATCTTAATGCCTTTCTCGACCAACCAACCTTTCTTGCCTGCATCATCAAGCAGCAGTGCTAAATCAACGCGCTTTTCCATATCCGCTTCAATTTGCCATACGAATGCCACTTCCCACTGATTCTCACTGTGCGTGCGCAGCTCTAGCAAGTCTCCATCGATTTCCCACTCAGAGTCTCCTTGCTTAATGATCAACGAATCAACGGTCAAGTTTGCTGGAAGTTCTTTATCGGCCTTCAAGTACAATGCGCCATGCACATTCTGTTCTTGAACTTCACCAATGGTTGGCATCAGATTTACCCATAAGTTGCTTTTCAACTCAACATTCATCTTATTCATGGTGATTTGACTGTCTTCTTGCCAATCCACTTGAGGAGCAGAGCTACAACCTGCCAGTAGTGCAATTGCCAATGCTGCTGATGCAAATTTCTTCATGTTATTTCCTCTGTTCCAACCAACTTTTTAATACTTGTATATCGTTTTGATACTCGTTTTTAATTTCTTCTACCCAATCAGATATGTTCTCCCACCATGCGGGCATATCTGGAGACTGCGCTTTCTGTGCAACGCTTTGAATGTGTTTAAGACCAATTGAGCCTGCGGCACCTTTGATTTTGTGTGCTTCAGAGACAATGCCATCTTGGTCTTTGGCCGTCATATTTGAATCAAGCACTTCAATGTAATCTGGCATCATGTCTTCAAACATCTTGATGCTATCGTAAACAGGCTTCACTCCAACGATATCCACGTAAGATTCGAGCATATCTAAATCGAGCAAATGCGTATTGAGCACTGGTGATGGCGTTGGGGTAACTTCTTCGATCACCTCAGGTTCAGCAACCACTTCCTGCTCACTCTCAATACGTTCAACAAAGAACTTATCAATCACGGCTTGCATTGCTTGGACTGCAAGTGGCTTGCTGATGGCATCGTCCATGCCGTTATCTAGGTACTCGCGACGATCTTTCATCACATTCGCAGTGAGAGCCACCAGCGGCGGTAAGTTGTCGTAGTGTTCGCGGTAGTACTTAGCTACATCGAAGCCCGTCATGTCTGGCAATTGGATGTCTAGCAGTGCTAAGTCATATTCATCCGGCACAAAGTTCACTAGCGCCTCTTCACCGGTCATTGCTACGGTAACGGTATGACCTAAGCTCTCAAGCAAGGACTTAGCAACAGTCACGTTAAGTTCGATGTCTTCGACCATAAAGATGTTGAGGTGCACTTTATCGCGCTTAGCATCGATAATTGGCTCTTCTAACTCAACGATAGGTACATGAATCGATACGGTAAAGGTACTACCAAAGCCTTCTTCACTCGCTACCGTAATGTCGCCATCCATCATATTGATCAACTGCTTAGATACCGCCAAACCAATGCCTGTACCAACCGCATGCAGGTTGTCTTTGCCTGATTTCACTTGGTAGTACATCGCAAAGATCTTATCGAGCTCTTCGTCTGGAATACCAATACCGGTGTCTTCCACTTCCATAATGATGGTCGCGTAATCTTCTTCAACATCGGCGCTCACCGTCATCACCACACCACCTTCTTTGGTGAACTTCATAGCGTTGCTGACAAGGTTCCAAATGACCTGACGCAGACGTGTGGCATCGACTTCAATCGCTTTAGGCAATGAACTTAAACGCTCTAGGTCAAAGCGCAGGCCTTTTTGCTCTGCCATCAGTGCTGAGATGCTTTCGATTTCAGCGACGAAGTCTTCAAAGTTCAACGGCGCAGGCAACAGCTCCAATTTGCGACGGTCGAATTTGTCCATGTCGATGATGTCGTTGAAGATGTTGCCCAAAGTAATGGCACTGACGTTGATGGTTTGCATGTGCTTGCGCTGCTCGTCCGTCAACTGGCTATCAAGCAACATACGGCTCAGACCAACGATGCCATTTAATGGCGTACGAAGTTCATGACTGATTGTAGAAATAAACGTGGTTTTATCTCGGCTGGCTTTTTCTAGAGACTCTTCATGGCGTTTACGTTCAGTGATATCACGACCGAACCCAACCAGACCAAGGTGGCGGCCATCCTTGCTGTAGAACGGCACCTTACGCAGTTCAAAGTAATGCTTACGTCCATCTGGGTATTCCAGCCATTGCTCGTAAGTAATCGCTTGATTGTCAGCAAAGACTTTTTGGTCGGTATCGACGATGTGTTCAGCCACTTCTTTGCTATAGACATCCCACGGGCTCAAGCCGACTAACTGGTGCTCTTTCTTACCAGTTAGCTCTTCCATTGCACGGTTACAGCCAGAGAAAACACCGTCAGCGTTACGGTAATAAATCAAGTCTGGAGAGGCATCAATAAAAGAACGTAACAGTGCGGTACGCTCGGCAAGCTCTAGCTGAGTGCGTTCACGTTGGAACACCTCATTCTCGAGGTCTTGCATCGCTTCTTCGCGTGCTTCTTCTGCTTTAATACGCTCTTCAATCTCTTGGTTGAGCTTTTCAATGTTCTGCTGCAGTTGAAAGTTCAGCTCTTGGTCACGCGAACGCATGTCTTTCAGTTTGGAGACAAGTTTCGTCAACCTTTGACGTGATTCTTCTAGTTGATCGACAACCACTGATAAGAAGTAAACCGCCCACGGCGTAATAAGAAGACCAAAGAATACCGAACGAACGATATCGATGTCATCGACATTGCCTTTGAGCGCGAGGGTAATACCCACTTGCACCACGACAG
Source organism: Vibrio sp. B172a (assembly GCF_030248355.1). Classification (NCBI taxonomy): domain Bacteria; kingdom Pseudomonadati; phylum Pseudomonadota; class Gammaproteobacteria; order Vibrionales; family Vibrionaceae; genus Vibrio; species Vibrio sp. B172a. Next base: position 40,876 of record NZ_JAHGAC010000016.1, read on the forward strand.
CTAAGGCGACCAGCGCAAGCGCCAGTAATATCGAAAAACGGACAATCCCCAGCTTAACCAAAAGGTCAACGTAATACTGGGCGAGATTTTTCATGGGCTTCATTCACTACTCCATGGAACAAGCTAGATACCGAGCCCTGATGATTGGAAAAGTAAAACCGCAAAGAAACGGTGTCTCCACGGTTTAAATGTTTGAAATACACACAGATGAAATAGCGATGCTTCAGGGCTCTTCAACGCCTCATACTATGTAGTTGCAGTTTAGCGTGTTTAATACGGTGATTTAAACCGCCTGCTCTCAACTTAGAGCAAGCGGTCACAAAGCGTTAGTAAGAACTTGGGTGAAGATGGGTCCGATCTCGACCATCTGCTTTCGCTTGGTAAAGAGCACTGTCGGCCATGGCGACACCCATTTCAGGTTCATCACCATGATGAGGGACATAAGAAACGAAGCCAATACTGACCGTCAGTCGATTTGAAACACTCGAACAACCATGCTCAATTGCCAGCTCGTGAATTTGTTCGTGAATACGTTGAGCAACTTTATGCGCCCCCTCCGTGGTTGTATTTGGCAGGATAAAAGCAAACTCTTCTCCGCCGTATCGAGCCACACAATCGGAAGAGCGACTCACCACTTGTTGGAATACCGCAGCCACTTTGACGAGGGCTTCATCACCTTGCTGGTGACCATAACAGTCGTTGTAATCTTTGAAGAAATCGATATCACATAACATGATTGTCAGTGGTAACTTCTCACGAATGTGGTGATACCAAAGGGTATGAAGCTGCTCATCAAAACGACGACGGTTGGCCACTTTGGTAAGACTGTCAGAGAAGCTCAGTTTCTCTAGCTCAAGATTCGCCTCTTCGAGTTTCTGCTCAGCAAGATAACGCTCTGAGATATCACGAGCCATGATCAGCACACCATTAGTGCCGGACGCTTTATCTTTGAATGGCGACTTCACCACATCAAACCATGTGTAGTAGCCATCGCTGCTGCTCACTTTATCGATGTAGCGTATAGGCTGAGTTTGCTTCAAAGCTTGCAAATCACTGGCTTCTAAGCGGATGTAGATATCTTCAGGAATAACGTCTTGTAGGCGCTTACCAATAAGGTCGCTCACATCAGGAATCCCGAGTGCATTAACGAATGGTTTATTACAAGCTTGATAAACCATGTTCTCATTGAAGATACCAATAGAATCAGGACTCGCGTCTAGAATCGTTTGTAGGATCGTATCACGCTGTGCCAACGCTACTTCGGTGTCTTTGCGACGCTCCATTTCATCACGAAGGTTTTGTTGCATCTTGTGCCATTCCGTCACGTCATGGCTGATGGATAGCGTGCCGATCATCTCACCGGCTTGCGAAACCAGCGAGCTTTGGTTCACTTCAAGTAAACAACTTCGGCCCTGAGGATCGGTTGTCCAACGGCGTTCACTTTTACGAGTCGCGAGTGGGCGAGCTTTAGACGTACACGCCTCTTCTCTGCGTCCTTCCCAAAACAGATCAAATGCGCGGTTGGTCGTTAATACTTTACCTTGTTGATCTTGCAAACAGATCAGCTCAGACAGAGAGTCGATAGCAGAGCGAGCTATGCCCAGTTGTTCAAGCTCTTGCTGGTGTTCTGTATGAGTCACTTGATGTGGCTGAGCATACACAATCCAAACTCGGTGACCGCGAAGCAAACTCTTTCGACCCGACAACTCAACTTTGATGCTCTCTGTCTCGGACAATCGCCAGCCGAACAATTGTTGACGGAAGTGTCGACTAGAAAAGCTATCAAGTAGTGTTACCAGTTCTTCAGTATGAAAGGAAGCAGGATAAAGAAAGCCAGAACCTAATGAACGAATGCCAAGTAATTGCATGGCTGAGTCATTAGAAAGCAATAACTGTCCGTGACTAGCATCGATCACTAGTACGGGATAAGGAGAGTCAGTAACCAGCTGTTTCAAGCCGGACTGGAAGCGTATATAGATCAGTGTGACAGCGATTACACATACCACAGAGAGCAGGACCACAAATCCGTAGTCGCCCTGCCCATCCCAGAGCCAATTGAGTAACTGATCCATTTTTCCGACCTTTAAAGCAAATCGGAAGAAATATAACAGTTCTTAATCGATCATTCCGCTTTTAATTCTGGTTTGCTATAGATGAAAGCATCGCCGGTTAAGCTACCTTGTGCGCCATCTTTATCTAATGCACGACCAATTTCAGTCATCGCCAACCAGCGGTTCTCACACCATAATGGTGATAATAAGGTTGGACGACGCGCAGCAGAAGAAACACGGTGGTAGATCACCTCTTTTGGTGTCATGCGGATCAATTCACTGGCAGTTGCGACGTAAGTTTCCAACTCTGGCGCTTCCAACCTTCCGGCACGCCATGCTTTTGCCATGGTGCTCCCTTCGACAATGTGCAAACCGTGCAGCTTAATGCCATCGGTGCCAACTTCGAGTACTTTACGCATCGTTTCAATGTTGTCGTCGCGAGTTTCTTTCGGTAAACCAACGATCAGATGGGTACAAACTTTAATACCCAAAGCACGAGCGCGTTTGGTGATTTCTGCATAGCACTCAAAATCATGACCACGGTTGATACGCTTGAGGGTGTCATTGTTGGCAGTTTGAAGACCGAGCTCTAGCCAAATCTCATAACCTTGATTCACATAGTCCGACAACAGATCTAATACTGCATCAGGAACGCAATCTGGACGAGTGCCCACACAAAGGCCAACAATGTCTGCCGCCTTCAGAGCTTCCTCGTACATGTTTTTTAGGACTTGTACTTCTGCATAGGTACTGGTGTACGCCTGAAAATATGCCAGATACTTCTTCGCTCGATGGATCTCTCCCGCGCGATCTTTCAGTTGATCGTGGATGCTTTTGATCTGTACTTCTTCGTCAGCAAACGAAGCCACATTACAGAATGTACAACCACCTCGGCCAATCGTGCCGTCGCGGTTTGGGCAACTAAAGCCACCATGTAAAGTCAGCTTATGGACTTTTTCGCCGTAACGACGCTGAAGGTCTTGGCCTAATGTGTTGACCAACTCATGTAACTGCATAGATTCTCACCAATAGTAAACCGTAATAAATCTCACTACGATTCATGTAACTAAATTACATCCCTGCAAGAAAAAACAAATAATTCTAGTCAATTCAAACAAGCAGGTAGCGGTGTGAAATCAATAAAACTGCATAAAACCAACTTAAAACCTGCAATGTTGCGCAAATGTTAAACAAAAAGTGAATATTTAAACGAAAAAATTGGGTCACAAAAGCGACTTTTCGTTGCATTCTCAAGTCACAAAATTGTAGGATACTTACACAACCCCGTCGTTTTTGTGACTTTTATTACAACATCAACTGCGGGAATTGTCGGCGATACCCCGCTCCCACCTATATAAGTCACTAAATTGTGGCAATAAATAAAGGGATATCACCAAGGATTGTTTTTCTCGCAAAATTTTTCCTGCGAGATACGGAAAGGAATCAAGACTGGTCAACCTCGGCCAGTGGCGAATCATAAATATAAAGGACAAGACGCAAAGAGCGCACCTAAGGCAGTCGAGATCTGTCCGGGATTCTTGCGTCGACATTGAACTGGAAGGATGTATCTATGGTAGATAGAGAGCAAAATTCACAGGGTCTGTACACTCCGGAGCTGGAGCATGACGCTTGTGGTATCGGTTTTGTTGCTCACCTTAAAAACCGTAAATCTCATGAAGTAGTGACTCAAGCATTGGATATGCTGGCTCGCATGGAACACCGTGGTGGTCAAGGTTGTGACCCATGCAGCGGTGACGGTGCGGGTATCTTGCTACAAAAACCTCATGAATTCCTATTAGAAGAAGCCGTTAAGTTAGGCATCAAATTGCCTTCGTTTGAAAAGTATGGTGTTGGTGTCGTTCTTTTCCCGAAAGACGAATACAAACGCGAACAATGTCGTGACATTCTAGAACGTAACGCACAGCGTCTAGATCTTGAAGTTATCGGCTACCGTGTATTGCCAACCGATAATTCGATGATCGGTGCAGACCCACTAAGCACAGAACCTCAGTTTGAGCATGTGTTTATCTCTGGTGGCCCTGGCATCACACCTGAAGAGCTAGAGCGCAAACTGTACGTACTTCGTAACTACACTGTACGTGTTTGCCTAGAAAGCGTTTCGAACATTGGTGACGACTTCTACATTAACTCCATGTCTTACAAGACATTGGTGTACAAAGGTCAGTTAACGACCGAGCAAGTACCTCAGTACTTCCTTGATCTGCAAAACCCGACCATGGTGACTGCACTAGCACTGGTACACTCTCGTTTCTCTACCAATACCTTCCCGAAATGGCGTCTTGCACAGCCTTTCCGTTACATTGCCCACAACGGTGAGATCAATACAGTTCGCGGTAACTTGAACTGGATGAAAGCCCGTGAAGCAATCCTAGAATCAGACCTGTTTACTCAGGCTGAAATCGACATGCTTCTTCCAATCTGTCAGGAAGGCAGCTCGGATTCATCTAACTTTGACATGGCACTTGAGCTCCTAGTTCTTTCTGGTCGCAGCCTGCCACACGCATTGATGATGATGATCCCGGAAGCATGGCAAGAAAACAAAAACATGGATCCTAAGCGTCGCGCGTTCTATCAGTACCACGCAAACATCATGGAACCATGGGATGGTCCAGCTTCAGTATGTTTTACTGATGGTGTTCAAGTTGGTGCGACACTCGACCGTAACGGTTTGCGCCCTTCTCGCTACACAGTAACCAAAGACAACTTCCTAGTGATGGCATCTGAATCTGGTGTTGTGGATATTGAACCAGAGAACGTAGAGTTCCGCGGTCGTCTACAACCAGGTCGTATCTTCGTTGCAGACCTAGAGCAAGGTCGCATCATCTCAGATGAAGAAGTGAAAGACACCATCGCAACGGCACAGCCTTACGAGAAGTGGGTAGAAGAAAACCTACTGAGCTTGAAGAAGCTGCCAGATGCGAGCAACCAGTTCAGCCAACCTTCTCCAGAGCGTTTGTTGCACCGTCAGCAAGCTTTCGGTGTGAGCACTGAAGAAGTGAACGAAATCATCGTTCCAATGGCGAATGACGCAAAAGAACCATTGTCAGCAATGGGTGCCGATTGGCCTCTTGCGGTTCTATCTCATCAATCTCAGCATCTTTCAAACTACTTCAAACAACTGTTCGCACAGGTAACCAACCCACCGATCGACCCGATCCGTGAGCGTATGGTTATGTCACTGAACACTTACTTGGGTAAAGACCAAAACCTTCTGACTGAAACACCACTTCACTGTCAGAAAGTTGAATTGGAATCGCCTGTTCTAGCGAACTCTGAGCTTGAGAAATTGCGTGCGATCGATAACGAGCACCTACAAGCGAAGACGCTGGATATCGTGTTCCAAGCTAATGAAGATCAAGGCAAGCTTGAGCGTGCACTAAAACGTATCTGCCAATACGCAGAAGACGCGGTTATCGATGGTTACTCAATCATCCTATTAACTGACCGTGCAGTAAATTCAAACCACGCGGCGATCCCAGCAATGCTGGCAGTTGGCGCAGTGCACCACCACTTGATCCGCAAAGGTCTACGTGCGAAATGTGACATCGTGGTTGAAACCGGTGATGCGCGTGAAACACACCACTTTGCAACGCTACTTGGTTACGGTGCGAATGCAGTTAACCCATACCTAGTGATTGAAACCATCATTGAGCTTCAACGTACTAAGAAGTTGGATCCAGAAGCGAACCCTCGCGATCTGTTCAACAACTATCGTAAAGCGATCAATGGCGGTCTTCTGAAGATCTTCTCGAAGATGGGTATCTCTACGCTACAGTCATACCACGGCGCGCAAATCTTCGAAGCCTTGGGCATCCACAAATCAGTGGTCGACAAATACTTCACAGGTACAGTTTCTCGTATCCAAGGTCTAACCCTTGATGATATCGCCAAAGAAGTGCTGATCCGTCACCGCATCGGTTACCCACAACGCGAAATTCCAATTCAAATGCTGGATGTTGGTGGTGTTTACCAATGGAAACAGCGTGGTGAGAAGCACCTATTCAACCCAGAAACCATTTCTCTACTGCAAGAGTCTACACGCAACAAGAACTACGATCAGTTCAAGCAGTACGCGACAGCAGTAGATAAACAAGGTGACAACGCGGTAACTCTGCGTAGCCAACTTGAGTTTATTAAGAATCCAGCAGGTTCTATCTCTATCGACGAAGTCGAGCCAATTGAAAGCATCGTGAAACGCTTCGCGACGGGTGCAATGTCATTCGGTTCTATTTCTTACGAAGCACACTCCACACTAGCTGTTGCGATGAACCGTCTTGGCGCGAAATCGAACTCTGGTGAAGGTGGTGAAGACCCTATGCGTTTCGAGCGCAAAGAGAACGGCGATTGGGAACGCTCTGCAATCAAGCAGGTGGCTTCTGGTCGTTTCGGCGTAACCTCTTACTACCTAACTAACGCTGAAGAGCTGCAAATCAAAATGGCTCAAGGTGCGAAACCAGGTGAAGGTGGTCAGCTACCAGGCGATAAAGTAGACGACTGGATCGGTGCAACACGTCACTCAACTCCGGGCGTCGGTCTTATCTCGCCACCGCCACACCACGATATCTACTCAATCGAAGATTTGGCTCAGCTGATCTACGACTTGAAGAATGCGAACCGCGCAGGACGTGTAAACGTGAAACTGGTATCGGAAGCTGGCGTAGGTACGATCGCTTCTGGTGTAGCGAAAGCGAAAGCGGACGTTGTACTTATCGCAGGTTTCGACGGTGGTACAGGTGCATCCCCAATGTCTTCAATCCGTCATACCGGTCTTCCTTGGGAACTTGGCTTGGCAGAAACGCACCAAACGCTACTGAAGAACGGTCTACGTAACCGTATCGTGGTTCAAGCGGATGGTCAGATGAAGACACCTCGCGACCTTGCAGTGGCAACACTACTTGGTGCAGAAGAATGGGGCGTGGCAACCGCAGCATTGGTGGTTGAAGGTTGTATCATGATGCGTAAGTGTCATAAGAACACCTGTCCTGTCGGTATCGCGACTCAAAACAAGACACTTCGTGAGCGCTTTGATGGTCGCGTAGAAGACGTCGTAACCTTCTTCCAATACATGGCACAAGGTCTACGCGAAATCATGGCTGAACTTGGCTTCCGCACTATCGATGAGATGGTCGGTCAAGGTCAGAAGCTGAAGATTCGCCAAGACGTTTCTCACTGGAAATACAAGAACCTAGATCTGTCTCCTGTTCTCCACGTTGAACAGCCACGCGAAGCCGATGGCGTATTCAACCAAGCTCAGCAGAACCACAACCTAGAAGAAGTACTAGACCGCAAGCTGATTCAAGCAGCTATCCCGGCACTCGAGAAAGGCGAAGCGGTAAATGCCGAGTTCCCTATCGTCAACACGGACCGCTCTGCAGGTACCATGTTGTCGAACGAAATCTCGAAAGTGTACAAAGATGCAGGTTTACCTCAGCCAATGAACGTGAAGTTCAAAGGTTCTGCGGGTCAGTCATTCGGTGCATTCCTCGCTAAGGGCGTGAAGTTCGAAGTGGAAGGCGACGCGAACGACTACTGGGGTAAAGGCTTATCTGGCGGCACCTTAGTACTTTACCCAGATGCGAAATCAAGCATTGTCGCGGAAGACAACATCGTGGTTGGTAACGTGTGTTTCTACGGTGCCACTTCGGGTGAGTCTTTCATTCGCGGTATGGCTGGTGAACGTTTCTGTGTTCGTAACTCAGGTGCGAAAGTCGTAGTAGAAGGCGTCGGTGACCACGGTTGTGAATACATGACGGGCGGTGCAGCCATTATCCTTGGTTCAACAGGTCGTAACTTTGCCGCAGGTATGAGTGGCGGCGTGGCTTACGTATGGGATAAATCAGGTGACTTTGAGTCCAAACTGAACCCAGAGCTAGTAGACCTAGATCCAATCGAGCAAGAAGACAGAGATCTATTACTCGACATGCTAACTAAGCATGTTCAATTCACAGGAAGTGAAGTCGCTCAGTCTTTCCTAGACAACTTTGAAGCAAGCCTAGCCTCTATGGTTAAGGTAATGCCGCGTGACTACAAAGCGGTTCTTCAAAAGCGTAAAGCTGAAGCACAGTCTCAAGGAAACGAAACTCAAGTGGAGGCCGTATAATGGGTAAGCCTACTGGATTTTTAGAGCATGGTCGTGAACTACCACAAAAGATCGACCCAGCTGAACGCATCAAGAACAACAAAGAGTTCGTTCTGAACGAGGAGTTTGGTGACAAGATCAATACTCAGGCTTCTCGTTGTATGGATTGTGGTGTGCCGTTTTGTCATAACGGCTGCCCTATCGGTAACATCATCCCAGAGTTTAACGATGCGGTTTATCGTGATAGCTGGGAAGAAGCATGGAACATTCTAAGCTCAACCAATAACTTCCCAGAGTTCACTGGTCGTGTTTGCCCTGCTCCGTGTGAAAGTGCTTGTGTACTTGGCATCAACCAAGATCCAATCACTATCTGTAATATCGAGAAAACCATCGTAGAAACGGCGTATCGTGAAGGGTACGCCAAGCCAAAAACACCACGCTCTCGCACTGGCAAAACCGTTGCGATCATCGGTTCGGGCCCTGCTGGCCTTGCGGCTGCTGAGCAGCTAAACAGCGCCGGTCATACTGTGACGGTATTCGAGCGAGACGAGAAAGTAGGCGGTCTGCTGCGTTTTGGTATCCCAGATTTCAAACTGGGTATGGACGTGATTGATCGTAAGATCAACCTGATGGCAGAAGCGGGTATTGAATTCAAAGTTAACCAACATGTTGGTGTTGATGTGAATGCTCAGCAGCTGCGTCAAGAGTTCGATGTGGTTCTACTGACTGGTGGTTCAACCGTTCCTCGTGATTTGCCAGTTCCGGGTCGTGAACTAAAAGGCGTTCACTTCGCAATGGAATTCCTAGGTCAAAACAACCGCCGTGCCAACGACATGGATCTTAAAGGTGAAGAACTTCACGCCGCGGGTAAACATGTTGTCGTTATCGGTGGTGGTGATACGGGTTCTGACTGTGTAGGTACCTCAAACCGACATGGCGCAGCAAGCATCACTCAGGTTGAAATCATGCCGATTCCACCAGAGAAACGCCCTGCCAATATGCCATGGCCACAGTACCCAATGATCCTGCGTACTTCGACGTCTCATGAAGAAGGTGTTGATCGTCACTGGAACATCCTAACCAAAGAGTTCATCGGCAATGACAAAGGTGAAGTTACAGGCCTTCGTTTAGCTGATATCGTTTGGCAAGATGCGAAACCAGGCGAGCGTCCAAGCTTCAAAGAAGTAGAAGGCAGCGAACGTGTGATTCCATGTGATATGGCATTTCTAGCGATGGGCTTCCTACACCCTGAACCAACAGGCGTACTTGCTCAACTGGATATCGCGCTAGATGACCGCGGTAACGTAGCAACTCAAGGTTTTGCTACTAACCAAGAAGGTGTATTTGCTGCTGGTGATATGCGAACAGGCCAATCTTTGGTGGTTCGTTGTATCAATGAAGGCCGCGAATGTGCCCGTGCTATCGATGATTATCTAATGGGTGGCACAAACCTAGAAGCAAAAGCAGATTCACTGATGCTTTCTGCTTAAAGGGAGTGCGCTCACTTCCTCTTTTCGAGGCATAAACCCAGCCATCAGTACTATCGATGGCTGGTCGTCAAGAAAGAAAACAGTTCCTTCCTATCTTTTTATTTTGACCAGCATTTTGTGCTGGTCTTTTTTATTCCCGCCAGAATCAAATGTTACTTTTTTGTAACAATCACTTTTCTATCTCACTGTTTTTCTTGAACTATTTCAGCCAATTAAATGGTAAATCGCATATTCACGCGATGATTCACTAATAACTTGACCTTTTTTACAATAAGCTATAGCTTGTGAAGTTGGTGAAAATAAAACACACAATTTTTGTTAATATATTTGACGAATTTTATTGAATAGATATACATAAAACTTAGAAAGTGACGCATAGTTAGTCATCATTATCAACTTGAGCAGTGTTGATATATCTGTCGGGATGACAGATAAGCAAAGGGAGAATTGCAATGGCTCTTTATGATCCAAGTCTTGAGAAAGACAACTGTGGATTTGGCTTGATCGCGCACATGGAAGGCGAGCAAAGTCACAAGCTGGTACGTACAGCAATTTCTGCACTTGACCGCATGACCCACCGTGGTGGTATCGCCGCCGATGGTAAAACCGGTGATGGTTGTGGTCTTCTTTTACAAAAGCCCGATTCCTATTTACGCCTTATCGCTGAAGAAAATGGCTTCAACCTTGGCAAGCAATACGCCATAGGAATGATTTTCTTCAACCAAGACCCGGTGAAAGCTCAACTCGCCAAAGACATCATCAACAAAGAGCTCGCACAAGAGACTCTGACGGTGGCAGGGTGGCGTGAAGTACCGACCAATTCAGAAGTACTCGGCCCAATCGCCGCCGATTCACTTCCAGACATTCAACAAGTCTTTATCTCTGCTCCGGCAGGTTGGCGCGAGCGTGACATTGAGCGTCGTCTCTACATCGCACGCCGTCGCATCGAGAAACAAATTACTGAAGATCCTGATTTCTACATCTGTAGCTTGTCGACACAAGTTTTGGTGTACAAAGGCTTGTGCATGCCTGCGGACTTACCGCGCTTCTATCTTGATCTTGCTGATCTACGCATGGAATCAGCTATCTGCCTGTTCCACCAGCGTTTTTCTACCAATACTCAACCGCGTTGGCCATTAGCTCAGCCGTTCCGTTACCTTGCTCATAATGGTGAGATCAACACCATTGAAGGGAACCGCCAATGGGCACGAGCGCGAGCTTACAAGTTCTCGTCACCACTGCTGCCAGACCTACAAACCGCAGCACCGTTTGTGAACGAGACAGGTTCAGATTCTTCCAGCTTAGATAATATGTTGGATCTATTCCTTTCTGGCGGTATGGATATCTTCCGAGCCATGCGCATGCTTGTGCCACCTGCATGGCAAAACCATCCAGACATGGACCCGGATCTGCGAGCGTTTTACGACTTCAACTCCAAGCACATGGAGCCATGGGATGGTCCGGCAGGTATCGTACTGTCCGATGGCCGTTACGCTGCCTGTAACCTAGATCGTAATGGTTTGCGCCCTGCACGTTATGTGATTACTAAAGACAAATTTATCACCCTAGCATCAGAAGTAGGGATTTGGGATTACGCTCCCGATGAAGTTGCCGAGAAAGGCCGTGTTGGTCCGGGTGAACTGCTGGTTGTCGATACTCGTAAAGGTAAGCTTTGGCAGTCTAGCGAGATCGATAACGATCTGAAATCTCGCCACCCTTACCGCGAATGGATGGAAAACAACGTTCGCAAACTCACACCTTTTGCTCAACTACCTGAAGATCAAGTGGGTGAGCGCAGCTTTGATGAAGACTTGCTTAAGACTTATCAAAAGCAATTCGCCATGAGTAATGAAGAAGTCGATCAAGTACTGCGTGTCCTTGGTGATATGGGACAAGAAGCGGTCGGCTCCATGGGTGATGACACCCCGATGGCGGTTCTGTCCTCGAAAGAGCGCTTGGTAACTGATTACTTCCGCCAAAAGTTTGCTCAGGTAACCAACCCGCCAATCGATCCATTGCGTGAAAAACACGTTATGTCACTGGCTACCAGTATTGGTCAGGAGATGAACGTCTTCTGTGAAACCGATGGCCACGCCTACCGAGTGACCTTCGATTCGCCAGTATTACTTTACTCAGACATGCAGCAATTGCTTGAACTTGGTGACGATCACTACCGTAATACCATTCTCGATATCAACTACGATCCACAACAGAAAGATCTCAAACAAGCCATTGATGATCTGTGTGAACAAGCAGAACAGGTCGTACGTGAAGGCACAGTTCTAGTCGTGCTTTCAGATCGCGCTTTAGTCAAAGGCAAACTGCCAATTCCTGCAGCAATGGCAGTCGGTGCGGTTCAAACTTGCTTGATCGATGCCAACTTACGTTGTGATGCCAACATTGTTGTTGAGACCGCAACAGCTCGTGACCCACACCAATTTGCTGTCTTGCTTGGCTTTGGTGCTACTGCGGTTTATCCATACCTTGCTTATGAAGCACTAGGTAAGCTGATTGATGATAAAGCGCTAGAAAAAGACTATCGCGATGTGATGCAAAACTACCAATACGGCATCAACAAGGGTCTGTACAAGATCATGTCGAAAATGGGTATTTCTACCATCGCCTCTTACCGCTGCTCGCAACTGTTTGAAGCGGTTGGCTTGAGCCAAGAAGTGGTCGATTTGTGCTTTAAAGGTGTTACAACTCGTATTGAAGGCGCGAACTTCGACGACTTCCAACAAGATTTGTACAACCTTTCTCGTAAAGCTTGGGCAAAACGTAAGGCCATCGAGCATGGTGGTTTATTGAAATATGTCCACGGTGGTGAATATCACGCCTACAACCCAGACGTGGTTGGCACACTGCAAACTGCGGTTAAATCAGGCGAAAGTAACGATTATCAGAGCTTTGCTAAGCAGGTGAACCAACGCCCTGTTGCCATGCTGCGTGACTTAATGGCGCTGAAAAAATCAGACTCACCGCTACCTTTAGAGCAAATTGAGCCTAGCACTGAGCTCTTCAAACGCTTTGATTCTGCGGCGATGTCCATTGGCGCACTTAGTCCAGAAGCGCACGAAGCACTTGCAACAGCGATGAACCGTCTTGGTGGTTACTCCAACTCAGGTGAAGGCGGTGAAGATCCTCGTCGCTTCGGTACAGAGCGTAACTCGCGCATCAAGCAGATTGCTTCCGGGCGATTTGGTGTTACCCCTCACTACCTAACCAATGCTGACGTACTGCAGATCAAGGTCGCACAGGGTGCGAAGCCGGGCGAAGGTGGTCAGTTACCGGGACACAAAGTCACCGCAGAAATTGCAAAACTGCGTTATTCGGTACAGGGGGTAACTCTGATCTCCCCTCCTCCACACCACGATATTTATTCGATTGAAGATTTAGCCCAGCTGATCTTCGACCTAAAACAAGTCAATCCAAACGCATTGGTTTCGGTGAAGTTAGTTTCTGAACCAGGCGTCGGCACCATCGCAACAGGTGTAGCGAAAGCTTACGCTGATCTCATTACCATCTCGGGTTACGACGGCGGTACCGCAGCAAGCCCATTAACCTCAGTGAAATACGCAGGTAGTCCTTGGGAATTGGGACTGGCAGAAACCCAACAAGCACTGGTTGCTAATGGTCTACGTCATAAGATTCGCCTGCAAGTAGATGGCGGTCTAAAGACTGGCCTAGACGTGGTGAAAGCGGCGATTCTCGGTGCAGAAAGCTTCGGTTTTGGTACTGCGCCGATGGTGGCAATGGGTTGTAAGTTCCTACGTATTTGTCACCTCAACAACTGTGCGACTGGCGTTGCAACTCAAGATGAGACACTACGTAAAGAGTACTTCAAAGGTCTACCAGAAATGGTGATGAACTATTTCATTGGTCTGGCTGACGAAGTGCGCGGATTACTCTCTGAACTTGGTGTTGAAAAACTAACTGACTTGATTGGTCGTACCGATTTGTTGGAAACCGTTGAAGGTATGACAGCAAAACAAACCAAGCTGGATTTGTCGAATATCCTTGAAGCACCAATCTCTCCAGAAGGACACCCTCTTTACTGGACGCAGCCAAACACACCATTTGATAAAGCAGAGCTAAACAACAAGATTATCGAAGACGCACTACAAGCGGTTGAAAAACGTCAATCTGCTAGCTTCTTCTACAACGTGATCAACACCGACCGATCTGTGGGTGCTCGCCTATCAGGTGAAATCGCTCAGCGCTACGGCAACCAAGGCATGGCGGCAACGCCAATCAAACTGCATTTGGATGGCACTGCTGGCCAGTCATTTGGCGTTTGGAACGCAGGGGGCGTAGAGCTTTACCTCACTGGTGATGCCAACGACTACGTAGGTAAAGGCATGGCTGGCGGTAAGGTGGTTATCAAACCTCACCTTGGCACTGCATTTAAGTGTAATGAAGCGACCATCATTGGTAACACCTGCCTGTACGGTGCGACCGGCGGTAAACTATTTGCGGCAGGTAAAGCCGGTGAACGTTTCGGCGTACGTAACTCAGGTACGATTGCCGTTATTGAAGGCGCTGGCGACAACGCTTGTGAGTACATGACAGGCGGTATTGTTGCCATTCTTGGCGCGACAGGCGTGAACTTTGGCGCAGGCATGACTGGCGGTTTTGCTTACGTATTGGATGAGAATCAAGACTTCCAAGGTCGCGTGAACAACGAATCGGTTGAAGCGATTTCTCTGTCGGATCTCTACATCCACCAAGAGCACTTACGTGGTCTGATTGCCGAGCACCTTGAAGAAACCGGCTCTAGCCACGCAGAAGATATATTGGCGAACTTTGATGAATGGATTCCAAAGTTCTACTTGGTGAAACCACAAGCGGCGGACTTGCGCACGCTACTTGGTCACCAGAGTCGCAGTACCGCAGAACTGCGCGTTCAAGCCCAGTAATCATGGAGGATGTTTGAATCATGAGTCAGAACGTTTATCAATTTATCGATGTTCAACGCGTAGACCCTGCGAAGAAGCCTATCAAAGTTCGTAAGATCGAATTCGTTGAAATCTATGAACCGTTTACCAAGCAACAAGCGACTGCGCAGGCGGATCGCTGCTTGGATTGTGGTAACCCATATTGTGAATGGAAGTGCCCAGTCCACAACTACATTCCTCAATGGCTAAAGTTAGCCAATGAAGGTCGTATCCTTGAGGCCGTTGAGCTATCGCACCAAACTAACAGCTTGCCTGAAGTTTGTGGCCGAGTATGTCCACAAGATCGTCTGTGTGAAGGCTCTTGTACTCTCAATGAGGACTTTGGCGCTGTCACCATAGGTAACGTTGAAAAATACATTACCGACAAAGCCTTCGAAATGGGCTGGAAACCTGACATGTCTAAGGTGGAATGGACCGATAAAAAGGTTGCCATCATTGGTGCAGGCCCAGCTGGCTTGGCTGCTGCCGATATCCTAGTGCGAAATGGTGTGAAACCTGTCGTATTTGACCGCTACCCTGAAATTGGAGGCCTACTGACCTTCGGTATCCCTTCGTTCAAGCTTGAAAAAGGCGTGATGGAAAACCGCCGTCGCGTCTTCACCGAGATGGGCGTAGAGTTCCAGATGAATGTCGAAGTAGGTAAAGATGTGCAGATGCAAGAGCTACTTGATGAGTACGATGCCGTCTTTTTGGGTGTTGGTACTTACAAGTACATGCGCGCGGGACTAGAAAATGAGGGTGCGCCGGGCGTTTACGATGCTCTGCCATTCTTGATTTCAAATACGTATAAGGTCATGGGCTTGGAGCACGACAAACCTTTTATCGACATGGCAAAACAACGCGTAGTGGTACTCGGTGGTGGTGATACCGCAATGGACTGTGTTCGTACCTCTATCCGCCAAGGCGCATCAAACGTTGTATGTGCTTACCGTCGTGATGAAGCCAATATGCCAGGCTCTCGCCGCGAGGTGAAAAACGCTAAGGAAGAAGGCGTGAAGTTCATGTTCAACCTTCAGCCTTTAGGAATTGAAGTGGATGCGTCAGGCAAAGTCTCAGGGGTCAAAGTGGTGAAAACTGCCCTTGGTGAGCCTGATGAAGCGGGTCGTCGCCGTCCAGAACCAGTAGAAGGCAGCGAGCACGTTCTACCAGCAGACGTCGTTATCATGGCGTTTGGCTTCCAACCACACAAAATGGATTGGTTGGCGCCGTTTGATGTCGAGTTGGACCAATGGGGCCGTATCAAAGCTCCTGCGAAACAAGAGTTCCAATTCCAGACTAGCAACAAAAAGATCTTTGCTGGTGGCGATGCGGTACGAGGCTCAGATCTGGTCGTGACCGCGATTGATGAAGGTCGAAAAGCCGCAGAAGGTATTCTCGATTACCTTGAAGTTTAATTACTGTTAACGTCTCAAAAAGGATCCTACTATTGGATCCTTTTTTCTTTTATTACATATAATTAAATTCCTAAGATAAGGGATAAAACCAATGAAAAAAGCCGCTCTCCTTTCCATTACTTTGCTCGGCTTAACCGCTTGTAGCCAAGGAGTCACAACCATGACTGATCGTTCTCAATCACCTTGTGGTGACAAACCAAACTGTGTCTCCACCCAAGACACGCGTGAAGAATACAACCTAACACCATTCACCCTAACCGAATCCACCAACATCGATGCAATTGAGCAAGTGGCGCTTGAACTGCCGGGGGCGAAAAAAGCGGTGAAAGAAGGTAATTACCTACGTATCGAATGCACATCCAAAATAATGCGCTTTGTGGACGATTTAGAGCTTAAGATCGAAGGCGACCAGCTTATTGTTCGTTCTGAATCTCGCGTTGGCTATTCAGACTTTGGCGTGAACCGTAAGCGTGCTGAACAATTACGTTCACTGTTGGCGAATGCTGAGTTAATCAAATAACGACCACATATTGGTGCAGAGTGGTATACTCTCGCCAACTTAAATTTTTATCGAAAGAGAGTGTTATGAAAGTTGGTATCATCGGTGCGATGGAACAAGAAGTCACCATCCTGAAAGAAGCAATGACAAACTGCCAAACAGTAAGCAAAGCAGGTTGTACGTTTTTCTCTGGTCAGATTAACGACGTTGATGTGGTACTGCTTCAATCTGGCATCGGTAAAGTAGCGGCTGCAGTAGGCACAACTATTCTGCTAGACGAGTACCAACCAGATGTGGTTATCAACACTGGCTCTGCGGGTGGCTTCGATTCAAGCCTAAACCTAGGCGACGTTGTAATCTCAACAGAAGTTCGTCACCACGATGCAGACGTAACTGCGTTTGGCTACGAAATGGGTCAAATGGCAGGTCAACCAGCAGCATTCAAAGCGGATGAGAAGTTAATGGACCTTGCTGAAAAAGCACTGGCTCAAATGGAAAACACTCACGCAGTTCGCGGCCTGATCTGTACTGGTGATGCGTTTGTTTGCACAGCAGAACGCCAAGAGTTTATCCGTAAACACTTCCCTTCAGTTATCGCTGTAGAAATGGAAGCATCTGCTATCGCTCAAACTTGCCACCAATTCAACACACCGTTTGTTGTTGTTCGTGCTATCTCTGACGTAGCAGACAAAGAATCACCAATGAGCTTCGAAGAGTTCCTACCGCTAGCAGCGAAAAGCTCTTCAGAAATGGTATGCAAAATGTTGGAACTGACTAAGTAAGTCCCCAAAATTTCATGGAAGAAATATTTCAACAGCTCTATGCCAATGGTGCGCTCCTCGTCATGTGGGGCGCATTACTATTCCACTTATTAATCCCTATTCCTCACGCTGCTCATCCTGTGACTTTGTGGCATAAATTCGCAGAACAACTGGCGAACAAAGTTAATAACAACCACAACTACTCACAAAGCATTCTCTCTGGCGGACTCGCACTGCTTCTTATGCTTGTACCGTGCTTGATATTACTGCTCGCGATGAAACCTTTAGTTTGGCAAGCGCCCTTATTTGAGCTGGCATTACTGCTTATTGCTCTTGACTGGCGAAACAACGAATCACTTGCGAAACAACTCGTCACTGCAATGTCGAATGAGAACAAAGTGCAGTGCCGAGCACTACTAAAACCTTACCTTAACCGAGATACCGAGAGCTTATCACTGCTTGGCATTGGTAAAGCAGGCGCAGAGACCATCATCATGGGTTACGGACGTAATGTTGTGTGCGTGTTGTTCTGGTATGGATTGACTGGTGGAATTGGCGCGTTAATGTATCGCCTAACGGCAGAGCTCGCTCGTGCTTGGTCCCCAAGTCGCCGCCAGTATTCACCTTTTGGTAAGCCTGTTATTCAGCTAACGGCTGCATTGGAGATTGTTCCTTTGCGCTTATTTGCCGTGTTCATTAGCATGGGTAAAAACCTATCGAGTGTTTCGACTGCCATGCTTCAACAAGCGAAGTCTTGGCCACTTCCAGGGCCAGCTTGGTTGTTGTGCTCAATTGGTAACAAGCTTCAATTGTCACTTGGCGGCCCAGCGCTGTACCAAGGTCAACGAGCTGAACGAGCGAAAATTGGTGGTCGTATAGCACCATCTGCTATTCATTTGGCACAAATCCAAACCCTCATTGTATGGCGTATTTTTGCTTGGATCGTTATCCAAAGCCTGATTCTCGGACTCATTTATCAAGGACTATGATGAACAAACTTTGCTTTGCTCTTCCTCTTATCTTCTCTGCCGCTTCTTTTGCCAATGAACCAGCTCAACGCGTCATCAGCTTGGCACCACACTCAACAGAAATCGCCTATGCTGCAGGTCTTGGTGACAAGCTGATTGCGGTCAGCGAGATGAGTGACTACCCCGAGCAAGCTAAAGATTTAGAGAAAGTATCAAACTATCAAGGCATCAAGTTAGAGCGCATCATTGCCCTTCAACCCGATTTAGTTATCGCTTGGCCTGCAGGTAATCCAGCCAAAGAACTTGAAAAGCTCAAGCAGTTTGGCATTCCTATTTATTACTCAACCACTGGAACGTTAGAAGACATCGCTACAAACATTGAGCAACTTAGCCAGTACAGTGAGAAGCCAGAAGTTGGGCAAAAAGCCGCCGCAGAATTCCGGGCGCAGTTGGAAGCATTAAAAGAAAAATACAATACCGAGGATAAAGTCAGTTACTTCTATCAATTAAGTGAGAAACCGGTCATCACCGTTGCGGGTAAGAACTGGCCAAGTGAAGTCTTCAACTTCTGTGGTGGCGAGAATATCTTTGCTAAAGGCAGTGCCCCTTACCCACAAGTCAGCATCGAGCAAGTGATTACTCGCCAACCCGAAGTCCTGTTTACCTCTCGCCATGCCATGAGTAATGATGGCATGTGGGCTGAATGGAAAAACGACATCCCTGCGTTAAAAAACGACCACGTTTGGTCACTCAATTCAGATTGGATCAACCGCCCAACCCCAAGAACCTTAAACGCGATCACAGAGGTGTGTGAACACTTTGAAACCGTTCGGCAAAAACGCTAACGTTTTCGTTGGAAATCCCGTACAATTTCCGTCCCATTTCTGTTCCCCCACAATTTGTTTAAAAGGTACCAAGTAACATGGACTCCATGCTGCTTTATATGATCGATTTATTCGGTACTGCTGTCTTTGCGGTTTCTGGCGTTTTACTCGCAGGCCGATTAAAGATGGATCCTTTCGGTGTGATCGTACTCGGTAGTGTGACAGCTATTGGCGGCGGCACTATTCGTGATATGGCGCTTGGCGCAACCCCGGTCTTCTGGATCACTGACACCACTTATCTTTGGGTAATTTTCATCACTTGTTTGCTCACGATGATTCTCATTCGTCGCCCTAAGCGCTTGCCCTGGTGGGTGCTTCCTGTGTGCGATGCTATTGGCTTGGCGGTATTCGTCGGTATCGGTGTCGAGAAAGCCCTAGCCTACAATGCATCAGGCATGGTGGCTGTTATCATGGGCGTCATTACTGGCTGTGGTGGCGGTATTATTCGTGATGTGCTGGCTCGCGAGGTACCCATGGTACTGCGAAGTGAAGTCTATGCGACCGCATGTATCATTGGCGGAATTTTCCATACAACTGCATTGAGTATGGGGCACGACCATTCAGTCGCCCTACTCGCAGGTGTCATCTCAACTTTAATTATTCGCCTTGGTGCGATTCGCTGGCACTTGTCACTGCCAACCTTTGCTATCAATCGTTGATCGATACGAATCAATTTACGCAAAAGAGCCGACTGAAACGTCGGCTCTTTTTGTTTGTAAAATCACCTGTCGCTTCTCATCTCAAGCTTGGCTATATTAGGCCTATTATTCCCAACATTCATGGATAGACATGTTACTGGAAGGCATCGAAACACTATTAGTTTTAAGTAAAGCGAAAACCATGAGTCGCACTGGGAGTTTGCTGTATATCAGCCAATCTGCAGTGAGTAAACGTATCGCGAACTTAGAGAAAAAACTAGGAAAGAAGCTAGTAGAACCGTCAGGGAGAACCATCAAACTCACACCTGATGGCATGGCTTTGATCGAGAATATTGGCCCATCTTTTAACGAGTTACGTGGCCTTATCTATGAACAGCAAGAGCTAGAGGACACATCATTAATCACCCTCGATAGTTCAAAGTCTCTTATTGCAGGTTATCTTGGAAAAACCATTGGTGATTACCTCAAGCAAGATCAGTACTTAACCATAACCACCAACCACAGCCCTAGAATCGTTGAGCGAGTTCAATCCGGTAAAGCAACCATTGGGCTTTGTGCTGGTTTGCTTCCACCACATCACGGCTTAATGGCTTTCCACTTATGTGATGAACCTTTCTTCCTCGTTAGTGATAAGCCACTGAATGAGCTTCCGAAAAAAGTCATTACAAATGATTTAACCAATCCTTCCAATAGCTACCAACTGCCAGCATTAGAGAAAATAGGTATCAAACCATTGATGGAAATGGATGCCTACACAGCGGCAGCACAACTTGCACTGGGAGGAGCAGCACCTGCATTAATCCCATTATCGATCGTTAGAGCGTTAAAGATCCCTGACCATAACTGCTTTATGTTCGAACAACTGACATCTTTAATTCGACCGATTCATATCTGCGTTAGGCAAAACGTGTACCAGTCACCAAGAGTTAAAACAGTGATAGAAACCATTGGTGATGTTGTTGCCAAAGAAGTTTTGTCGCCATCAACATAGACATGGTAATCACTAAAGGTCGAATCCATTTTTGACCTTTAGTGACAACAACTTTGGCACCAAGTTGAGCACCAATAAAGCCACCTACAGCCATGGTCAGACCGATTTCCCACACAGGCAAACCAGCAAGAATAAAGAACAGCAGAGCTGCGATATTTGAGGTGAAGTTGAGAATCTTAGTACGAGCGGTCGCATCAACCAAAGAGAAGTGACCAAGTGCGACAAAGCAAAGCGCAAAGATAGAGCCAGTACCTGGACCAAAAAAGCCATCGTAAAAGCCCACGCCACCACCAACACATAAAGCAAACATCGCTTCAGAGAGCTTTGGTTCTCCTTCAGCTGTTTTATTAGTTGAAGAGAGCAAAAAATAGAGTGAAATCGCGATCAGCAACACAGGGATAAGACTGGTAAGTACACCGGCATCGATAAACTGTACGGCCTCAGCACCAATGGCAGAACCAACAAAAGTACAGAGAATCGCTAGGCGCATCTCTTTGAGACTAACAATGCCGTTACGAACAAAGTACCAACTGGCAGAAAAGCTTCCGAAAGAACTTTGGAGTTTGTTGGTCGCTAATGCTTGAGTCGGGCTTAGTCCCGCAGCCAACAAAGCAGGTAGAGTCAAGAGACCACCGCCACCAGCCATCGCATCAATAAATCCCGCAGCGGATGCGACAAAAAACAATGCAATTAAGATTTCGAACGTAACTTCCACTTGTGCGCCCTTGTAAATATTTGTAACCAAGATGGAACAACGATAGCACTGCCACGCAAACGCACAAAAGGAAACTCAAGACACCAACCTATTCCAGATTTTCATCATTTAGAAAGTTCTAAGAAATGATACGTTAAATGTATCAATTACATTTCCAATAGAATTGACTCTCAAGAGCATTTCAATTTTTTGATGGGAAAGAAAAACACTGGCCTAATCTGGTAAATTCAATCTCATAGAAAGTGAAAACAATGGATGCTTTAGGTATTCGCCCATCAATAAAAGAGCAACAGCTACGCTCTCGAATCGAACAGACAGTAAATCTAAAACAGCTTTTCAAAGTCATAGACTCTAGGCCTGAAACCTCGGGCGCTGGAGTTATTTATATCGCAGGCGATTCAACGATAATCTCTCTTCGAAAGTTCAACTCCAGTTGTCGCGTCAACCCTATCAGCATTATTTTAAAAGAGCCGACGTCTCCTATGTCTGCTGATAGCTACGCTAAAGAACTGAAGTCTTCGCATAGAGAGTCTAAGTTAGCTTCTGAGCTTATTGGAGCAAGCTTAAGCTGTGCTTCAGCTGCTTTAAGTTGGATTGTGGTCGTTGGCAGCGTTGGCGCGATTCCAATTTCGGGAGGTACGAGTGCTGCCGTTACTTATTTGGGATACAGTGCTGCTGCAGCCTCTACAGTCCAGTGCATGGTGGGCATAGGCAGGAGTGGTGCTGAGAGTTTTGCTCCTGACAAGCTAGATGAACTGGACTCGCAAGCTTGGTATCAAAATACATCTAAAGCCCTCGATTACATATCTCTAGTCGGCGTTGGAGCCTCTGGCACAGCCACAATAAAAACTATAAATAATCTACAGAAGAGCTCAGGAAAAAGCTTAAGTGAAGTCTTAAAAGGCTTAAATCGACACGAACGAGCAAGGCTTACTAAAGAAATTTCGAAGCAAAACATTCCAAACTTATCTGCAAAAGCTTTTAAACAACTAGTACGTTCAGGAAGCGTAAAACGAAGATACTCTTCACAAGAGATCAGTAATGCCATCCAACTTCAACTAAAAGATGCCATTGGTGCAACTATCAGTTTCGTGGGTAGTGCAGCCTCCGGTAACGTCGGTGCTATTGCAGTGGGTATATACGAGGAGTTTTCCATTGAATAGTAGAGAAAAAGAAGTCTTCGTTCTGTCCGCTAAAAGCATCGCCACAGCTTTAAGTGCAATAATGCTTTTAACAATGGGGGGAGGATTAAATATTTTCTTTCTGGATCAACTAATCGATATTTCAACCACTTACGGTCCATTCTACTTTTGGGTAGTAATGATGGGTATTGGTGCACTTTTGGTAACGATTCCATTTGGGATGATCATTATTCATGGTTTAAAGTTCTTAAATCCAATCAATATTTTCAATGCCACGATACAGATTTTCATAGCGATATGTTTTGGAGTTTCAGAAGCAAAATTAGGAGACCTATTCTGGTTGGTAGCCCTTGCTCTCCCTATTCTTGCTCTTTATTTGATGAATACTCCTTCCTACAAATGCTTCATGACCTTTTACTATGAACTAGCTGAGAGTCGTAGAGAGCACCGAAGACTAATGAAAAATATCAACAAGTAGAACAAGTTGCTTAATTAAACAAAAAAGCCCGCTCAAATGAGCGGGCAATGAGGTTGTCATATAAGCCCTATTTTTCAGGCTTACTGATTTTTATCTATTACGCTTCTAGGCTAGCTTTCACTTTTGCGTGTAGCTCTTGAACCGAAGTTACTGTGCTCTTCGCGTCTGCAGTGTGTGCCATACAAGTTGCGAATGCTGCGTTTAGTGTTGTCGTGTAGTTCACTTTCTCAGCCAGTGCGCCGCGACGCAGAACTTTAGAGTCTTCAATCGCTTGACGACCAGCGGCAGTATTCACGATGTAGGTGTACTCGTTGTTCTTGATACGGTCAAGAATGTGAGGACGACCTTCGTGTACTTTGTTTACTAGACGTGGGTTAATACCCGCTTCGCCAAGAATCACTGCTGTACCGTGTGTTGCATCTAGCTGGTAACCAAGTTTTGTCAACTTAGACGCTAGGTCCACAACGCGCTCTTTGTCACCTGCACGAACAGACAGTAGTGCACGACCACCTTCTGGGTAAATGTTGCCACAACCCAATTCTGCTTTCGCGTAAGCTTCTGCAAACGTAGCACCAACACCCATAACCTCACCAGTAGAGCGCATTTCTGGGCCTAACAATGGGTCAACACCAGGGAACTTGTTGAATGGAAGTACAACTTCTTTCACTGAGTAGTAAGGTGGGATGATTTCTTTCGTAAAGCCTTGAGCTTCAAGCGATTGACCCGCCATTACACGAGCAGCAATCTTAGCGATTGGTGCACCTGTCGCTTTAGATACGAACGGTACTGTACGCGCTGCACGAGGGTTCACCTCGATTAGGTATACTTGGTTGTTCTTAACCGCAAACTGCGTGTTCATCAGACCACGAACACCCAACTCAAACGCCAGCTTTTCAACTTGCTCGCGCATTACGTCTTGGATTTCTTGGCTTAGCGTGTATGCAGGAAGAGAACATGCTGAGTCACCAGAGTGAACACCCGCTTGCTCGATGTGCTCCATGATACCGCCGATAACCACGCGCTCACCGTCACAGATAGCATCGATATCGACTTCAACTGCGTCGTCTAGGAAGCTATCTAGTAGAACTGGAGATTCGTTTGATACGCTAACTGCTTCGTTGAAGTAGCGACGTAGATCTTGCTCGTCGTATACGATTTCCATCGCACGACCACCAAGTACGTAAGAAGGACGTACAACCAGTGGGTAACCGATTTCACGAGATTTCTCTACCGCTTGCTCCATCGTCGTTACTGTCGCGTTTTCTGGCTGTAGAAGACCTAGACGGTCAACTGCAACTTGGAAACGCTCACGGTCTTCTGCACGGTCGATTGCATCTGGGCTAGTACCGATGATTGGCACGCCAGCTGCTTCAAGTGCACGAGCCAGTTT
Organism: Vibrio sp. B172a; assembly: GCF_030248355.1. Lineage (NCBI taxonomy): Bacteria > Pseudomonadati > Pseudomonadota > Gammaproteobacteria > Vibrionales > Vibrionaceae > Vibrio > Vibrio sp. B172a. The sequence continues at coordinate 65,353 of NZ_JAHGAC010000016.1, forward strand.
CAGTGGTGTTTGACCACCGTACTGAACGATAACGCCTTTTGGCTTCTCAACGCGAGCGATTGCTAGTACGTCTTCCAGTGTTACTGGTTCGAAGTACAAACGGTCAGACGTGTCGTAGTCTGTTGAAACTGTCTCAGGGTTACAGTTAACCATGATAGTCTCATAACCATCTTCACGTAGAGCTAGCGATGCGTGTACACAACAGTAGTCAAATTCGATACCTTGGCCGATACGGTTTGGACCGCCGCCTAGAATCATGATCTTGTCTTTGTCTGTTGGGTTCGCTTCACACTCGTCATCGTAAGATGAGTACATGTAAGCCGTATCAGAAGAGAACTCAGCCGCACACGTATCAACACGCTTGTACACTGGGTGAATGTCGTATTGGTCACGTAGACGACGGATTTCGCTTTCCGCTACACCTAGAATCTTAGATAGGCGCGCATCAGCAAAACCTTTACGCTTCAGCTTGTTAAGTTCTTCTTTGTTTAGACCAGCGAAGCCCTTTGCTTTTAGCTCTTGCTCAAGCTTCACGATGTCTTCGATTTGAACTAGGAACCAACGGTCGATTTGCGTTAGGTTGAATACGCCATCTACTGACATACCTGCACGGAATGCATCCGCGATGTACCAAATACGCTCTGCGCCTGCTTCTTTAAGCTCATGACGGATTTTCGTCAGTGCGTCTGGCGCATCTAGGTCAACCATCTCGTCAAAGCCTGTCGCGCCAACTTCTAGACCGCGAAGTGCTTTTTGTAGTGATTCTTGTTGGTTACGACCAATTGCCATCACCTCACCAACCGACTTCATTTGCGTCGTTAGACGGTCGTTAGCACCTGCAAATTTCTCGAAGTTAAAGCGAGGAATCTTAGTTACGACATAGTCGATGGTTGGTTCGAATGATGCTGGCGTAGCGCCGCCAGTGATATCGTTCATCAGTTCGTCTAGCGTGAAGCCAACGGCCAGTTTCGCTGCAATCTTAGCGATTGGGAAACCTGTTGCTTTTGACGCTAGAGCAGAAGAGCGAGATACACGTGGGTTCATCTCGATGATAACCATACGGCCATCTTTCGGGTTGATACCAAACTGTACGTTAGAACCACCAGTTTCAACGCCAATCTCACGCAGTACTGCTAGAGATGCGTTACGCATTAGCTGGTATTCTTTGTCTGTTAGCGTTTGCGCTGGTGCAACCGTGATTGAGTCACCCGTGTGGATGCCCATTGGGTCGAAGTTTTCAATCGCACATACGATGATACAGTTGTCCGCTTTGTCGCGAACCACTTCCATCTCGTACTCTTTCCAACCGATAAGAGATTCATCGATAAGAAGTTCGTTGGTTGGAGATAGATCCAAACCACGACGACAGATTTCTTCGAACTCTTCTTTGTTGTATGCGATACCGCCACCAGTACCACCCATAGTGAATGATGGGCGGATGATACAAGGGAAGCCAACCATATCGAGTACAGCGTAAGCTTCTTCCATCGTTTTTGCAGTATCAGCACGTGGACACTCAAGGCCGATAGACTTCATCGCCTTATCGAAACGAGAACGGTCTTCTGCTTTGTCGATTGCGTCAGCAGTCGCACCAATCATCTCCACGCCGAACTCTTCCAGAACACCGTACTTCTCTAGGTCTAGTGCACAGTTCAATGCAGTTTGACCACCCATTGTAGGTAGTACTGCATCCGGCTTTTCTTTCGCGATGATGTTGCGAACCACTTCCCATTGGATTGGCTCGATGTAAGTTGCATCCGCCATGTCTGGGTCAGTCATGATGGTTGCAGGGTTAGAGTTCACTAGGATAACTCGGTAACCCTCTTCACGCAGTGCTTTACACGCTTGTGCGCCAGAGTAGTCAAACTCACATGCCTGACCGATAACAATCGGACCAGCACCAAGAATAAGAATACTTTGAATGTCAGTACGTTTTGGCATTATCTACTACTCCGAATTAAGCGCTGTGTTTTTTGATTAGTTCGATAAAGTGGTCAAATAGCGGTGCCGCGTCGTGTGGACCTGGGCTCGCTTCAGGGTGACCTTGGAAGCTAAATGCTGGCTTGTCTGTGCGGTGAATACCTTGTAGAGAGCCATCAAATAGCGATACGTGAGTAGCACGTAGATTTTCAGGTAGTGTTGCTTCGTCTGCTGCAAAACCGTGGTTCTGCGACGTAATCATCACAACATTACGCTCCAAATCTTTTACTGGGTGGTTTGCGCCGTGGTGACCAAACTTCATTTTCACTGTTTGTGCACCCGATGCTAGCGCAAGGATTTGGTGGCCTAGACAGATACCAAAGATTGGTAGGCCTTTTTCTAGGAATACTTTTGTCGCTTCAATCGCGTAAGTACATGGTTCTGGGTCACCAGGGCCGTTTGATAGGAAAACGCCATCTGGGTTTAGAGCCAGAACTTCTTCGGCTGAAGTTTCAGCAGGAACAACCGTTAGGCGGCAGCCTCGGTCAACCAACATGCGCAGGATGTTACGTTTTGCGCCGAAGTCGTAGGCAACAACGTGATATGGCAATTCGCTGTCGTCTTTCGCTTCTGGAAGTCCACCCTCAAGCGTCCACGAACCTTGTTTCCATTGATACGCTTCTTTTGTTGTAACCTCTTTCGCAAGATCCATTCCTTTCAAACCAGGGAATTCTTTTGCTTTCGCTAGTGCCAAAGCTTCGTCTAGGTTGTTACCAGCTACGATACAACCGTTTTGAGCACCTTTTTCACGCAGGGTACGAGTTAGCTTACGCGTGTCGATATCTGCAATGCCGACGATGTTTTGCGACTTGAGGTAATCAGAAAGGGATTGTTCATTACGGAAGTTAGAAGCGATAAGAGGGAGATCGCGAATCACAAGGCCTTGTGCGTGGATTGAAGAAGATTCTTCGTCTTCGGAATTGGTTCCGGTATTGCCAATGTGAGGATAAGTAAGAGTAACGATTTGTTGAGAATAGGAAGGATCAGTGAGAATTTCTTGGTACCCCGTCATCGAGGTATTAAAAACAACTTCACCAACGGAAATACCATCTGCTCCAATGGAAACACCGCGGAACACTGTCCCATCTTCTAGGACTAACAGTGCTAATTTACCCAAGACAACCTCCAGAATAAAAATGCATAAAAAATAAATTAAGCTGCAAATTTGCCTTCCTTTACCTTGATTATTTACATAAACAGGTATTTTTGACAAATTGGCGGTATTCTAAAGACGGACTTGGAAACTGTCAACACACATTGAAAAATAAATTATTACTTTCTAGCGAGTAAGGGCATTTCAACAGAAAAAGCCCTAAAAAAGTAAGTTTTACCTATCTACATGCCACTTACCATGACCTTTTTGTGAATTTTACAAATTTGAACTTATTGCAGATCACAAAATTTTGCGAGATTTTTGCGCAAACGTTCATCCGGCAGATTCAACCTTAACTTTTGAGCATTACAATAAAATAAGTACACCAAAGACCTAAAATAACAAACAAAGTGTCGATGTTAACTCCCTATGACATGCTCATTTTATTTACATAATCTCCTTCAAATACAAAAAAGCCGGCTTACGCCGGCGAATAATTATGTATTTAAAGCTCATTTAGCCCGAGGACATCGGTCATGGTGTAGAAGCCAGCTGGTTTAGAATGTAACCAAACTGCGGCCTTTACAGCACCATTAGCAAAGGTCATACGATCCGTTGCTTTGTGGGTAATTTCGACACGCTCACCGATATCAGCAAACATTGCAGTATGCTCACCGACAATATCACCAGCGCGAATAGTCGCAAAACCGATCTCATCTTTCGTACGTTCGCCCGTGATACCTTCACGTGCATATACCGCAACGTCACTCAGTTTGTTACCCATCGCGCCAGCAATAGCTTCACCCATACCAATCGCGGTACCAGACGGAGCATCAACTTTATGACGGTGATGCGCTTCTACGATTTCTATATCACAGTAATCGCCCATCACTTTGGCTGCTTTTTCAAGAAGCTTAAAGACTAGGTTCACACCTACAGAGTAGTTCGGAGCCATAACAACAGGAATTTGCTTTGCGGCTTCATCAATCAGGTCACGTTCTTCTTCACTAAAGCCCGTAGTACCGATGACAATGCTCTTACCATGTTGTTTACACAGCTCTAGATTCGCTAACGTGCTCACTGGAGCAGTAAAATCGATTACAACGTCAAAGTTGTCGACTTCCTTGGCTAAATCATCCGTCAGAAAGACATCAAACTTACCTTCACCACACAGTTCACCTACATCAACACCAACTAGAGACGATTCTGGACGTTCAGAACCAGCAGTAACGGATGCTTCTGGATTGATATGTGATGCTTTAACTAGGTTGCGACCCATACGGCCGGCAGCTCCTGCGATTGCAATACGAACCATTGCGCTTTCTCTCCTTCTCTGGATAAACGAGGCTTACCTCGCCTTCTCTCGTTTCGCTGTATCTTTTTAAACTAACAATATCCCGTGTTAACCACAAGACAGTTAGATGCAGGTTAAGAAAACTCTTTAACCACACGCTCCAGAATCGGCACGTTCGCCTCAGGAAAGGCGTATTCAGACAGAGCACTGATATCAACCCAACGTCCTTCTTGGCCTTCGCGACCATACGGTTGGTTCTTGAATTGTGAAACGGTCATAAAATCAAACTTCAAAGACTTGTCTGGATAGTCATACTCCAAGTGCTCAAACAAAGCTTGTTCAGTGACGGTAATACCAATCTCTTCCTCAAGCTCACGAATCATCGCTTGCTCAACACTTTCACCTTGCTCAACTTTGCCGCCAGGGAATTCCCAAAAACCACCTTTGTGTTTGTCGCTTGGGCGTTTGGTGATGAAGATTTGCGACTTGTCTTGGTTAAAGATGATCGCCGCAACAATGTGAATTCTTTTCATTAGATTCGTTCCTAGATCTATCGATACAAAAAGAGCCGCCTAAGCGACTCTTTATTTATGTTTTCAGACTGTATTAGTCAATTTTACCGTGGCATTGTTTGTACTTTTTGCCGCTACCACATGGGCAAGGCTCATTACGACCCACTTTACGCTCTTCACGAACCATTGGTTGGTTAGAGCCTTCTTCCGATTCTTCACCTTCCGAAAGTGGGTTCTGTGCTGCCGCGTGTTGAGCTTGTGCACGACGAGCTGCTTCTTCAGCTTGTGCACGACGTTGCTCTTCCATACGCTCAACTTCTTCTTGTTGTTGAACTCGAACACGAGATAGAACAGTGATAACGTCTGTTTTCAGCGCTTCTAGTAAACCTTCAAACAGTTCAAACGATTCACGCTTGTACTCTTGTTTCGGGTTCTTCTGCGCGTAACCACGTAGGTGGATACCTTGACGTAGGTGATCCATTGCCGCTAGGTGCTCTTTCCAAAGCGTGTCTAGCGTTTGAAGCATAACTGACTTCTCAAAGTTACGAAGCACTTGTGCACCCACAACTTCTTCTTTCGCTTTGTAGACTTCAACTGCTAGGTTGATGATCTTCTCACGTAACGCTTCTTCGTATAGCTTGTCGTCTTCCTCAAGCCATTGCTTGATAGGCGCATCTAGATCGAAGTCTGCTTTCAAGCGCTCTTGAAGACCTTCTACATCCCACATATCTTCTAGAGATTGCGGTGGAATGTATTCGTCGATGATCGCAGTAACAACATCTTCACGGTTTTGCTCGATCATGTCGCTAATGTCGTCAACACTCATTAGCTCATCACGCAATTCGTAAACCACTTTACGTTGATCGTTCGCGACGTCATCGTACTCAAGAAGCTGTTTACGGATATCGAAGTTACGACCTTCCACTTTACGTTGTGCTTTTTCGATTGAACGAGACAGCATCTTAGATTCGATCGCTTCACCTTCTTCCATACCGCTTTGGATAAGGCTAGCCATACGGTCCGAAGTAAAGATACGCAGTAGTGAATCTTCCATTGATAGGTAGAAACGAGATGAACCTGCGTCACCTTGACGACCAGAACGACCACGTAGCTGGTTATCGATACGACGAGATTCGTGACGCTCAGTACCGATGATGTGTAGACCACCAGCTTCTAGTACTTGATCGTGAACTTGTTTCCACTCAGCTTTGATAGCATCGATCTGTTCTTTGGTTGGATCTTGAAGCGCTTCTACTTTCGCTTGCCAGCTACCACCCAACACGATATCGGTACCACGACCAGCCATGTTCGTTGCGATGGTTACCGCACCTGGCGTACCAGCTTCTGCAACGATCTCAGCTTCGCGTTCGTGGAACTTAGCGTTTAGTACGTTGTGTTTAATCTTCGCTTTCTTAAGTGCATTAGAAAGAAGCTCTGATTTCTCGATAGAAACCGTACCCACTAGAGATGGCTGACCTTTCTCTACGCGCTCTTTGATGTCTTCGATGATTGCAGCAAATTTCTCAGCTTCAGTACGGTAAACCACGTCTGGCATATCGTTACGGATCATAGGTTTGTTGGTTGGGATAACCACTGTCTCTAGACCGTAAATCGATTGGAATTCGAATGCTTCTGTATCCGCTGTACCTGTCATGCCTGACAGTTTTTCGTATAGACGGAAGTAGTTCTGGAAAGTAATCGAAGCCAGCGTTTGGTTTTCGTTTTGAATCTTAACGCCTTCTTTCGCTTCAACCGCTTGGTGAAGACCTTCAGACCAACGACGACCCGGCATTGTACGACCAGTGTGTTCATCAACGATAACCACTTCGCCGTCTTCGTTAACGATATAATCTACGTTACGTTCGAACAATACGTGTGCACGAAGTGCTGCGTTCACGTGGTGTAGCAGGCTGATGTTAGTTGGAGAGTAAAGTGTATCACCCTCTTCCATCAGACCATTTTTCACCATTAGTTCTTCAACGAATTCTTGACCCGTTTCTGTTAGGTGAACTTGCTTAGATTTCTCGTCAACTGTGTAGTGACCGTCACCGCGGTACTCTTCAGAGTCTTCTTTATCTTGCTTTTGCAGATGAGGAATAAGTAGGTTGATACGAGTATATAGTTCTGAGCTATCTTCAGCAGGACCAGAGATAATCAGTGGAGTACGAGCTTCATCGATAAGGATTGAGTCCACCTCATCTACTACAGCGAAGAAGCGCTCACGTTGAACACGGTCTTCATTGCGGAAAGCCATGTTGTCACGTAGGTAGTCAAAGCCAAACTCGTTGTTTGTTCCGTATAGGATATCAGCTTGGTACGCTTCTTTTTTCGCTTGAGGAGGCATGTTTGGCACGTTCACGCCAACGGTCATACCTAAGAATTCAAATAGTGGACGGTTTGTCTCAGCATCACGTGTTGCTAGGTAATCGTTCACCGTTACTACGTGTACACCTTTACCTGGAAGTGCGTTTAGGTAAGCTGGAAGGGTTGCAGTTAGAGTTTTACCTTCACCAGTACGCATTTCCGCGATTTGGCCACCGTTCAGTACCATACCACCGATAAGCTGAACGTCGAAGTGACGCATACCGTAAACACGCTTAGATGCTTCACGAACAGTAGCAAAAGCTTCTGGAAGTAGCTTATCAAGAGTTTCGCCTTGCTCTAGGCGTTCACGGAACTCAACAGTTTTAGCTTTTAGCTCTTCATCTGAAAGTGCTTCGAACGTTGGTTCGTAGTTATTGATCTCTTTTACAATTTTTCTAAGGCGGCGCAGTGTTCGGTCGTTGCGACTGCCAATTACTTTTGTCAGTAGCTTAGCTATCATTTTTCGTGAATCTCTCTTTAATCAGACCGTTCCCGATCTACTCGTAATGCCTTCAGTCTCTGCCAGTTTGGAACTAAGAATACTGAGATAAATCATTTATCAAAGATATTGAGTTCAAACATCCATATTTCAAGGCTAAATTTTGAATCAATGTGGCTTAGTGTAAGGATTTTTCATCGATACAACCATAAATAGACGTATTTGTTTGAAGCACTCGTAAGTTTTTAGACAAACTGATGGCGGATTAGCCAGTATTGCATAAGGCCCAAGACGTAAAGTCAGCATTTTCAAAACAATCCGCTTTAACTTGCTAAACCCAAATTGTCAGACTGAACTGAAAATAAAGGCCATAATGTAAACTATACCTAAGCAGAAAGCTGCTCTAGAATACCAATATCTCAACAAAATTAGATTTTACCTATGCGTGATCATCGCCCAACCTCAACAGACGATCTTATTGCTGAATCTCAATTTAAACAGATTCAAGAGCATGCTGGAGAGATCCTACAGCTGAACCAAGCCGTTCAAGAGATCTTACCAAAAGGAACGGCAGATCATTGCCGAGTAGCGAATGTGCGTAATGGTCATTTATTGATTGATGTATCGAGTGCTGCGATTAAAATGAAGATCGACTACGATCGACTAATGATCCTAAACAAATTGCGAACGCAAGGTTTTGCCAAATTGATGAGTGTGGAAGTTCGGATTAATCCGTCTTTATATCGTAATCGGTTTGAGCAAGAGAACAAACCTAAGCGTCCACCATTAACTGAATCGGCGGCAAACTCGTTGTTAATCATTGCGGATATGGCACCACCAAAGATCCAAGAACGTTTGAAACGCCTTGCCGATATGGCAGAAAAGAAAAGCGAAAAATAGATAACAAAGTTTCAGATACTAAAAAGCCAGGCATTGCCTGGCTTTTTTTAATTTGTTTGCGTTGGCGTATTTTACGCTAGAACCATGTTTGGTTGTGCAAAAGCAACTGGTGAACCTTCTTCTTCTTCGAATGTTGTCCATTCCCATGCTTCTTGATCTGCAAGAACAGCACGTAGAAGTTGGTTGTTCAGACCATGGCCTGATTTGAACGCACGGAATTCACCGATAATTGCGTGACCACACATGTAAAGGTCACCAATCGCGTCCAATACTTTGTGAGTAACAAACTCATTATCAAAGCGTAGACCTTCTTCATTAAGAATACGGTAATCATCCAGTACGATTGCGTTATCGAAGCTACCACCAAGAACTAGGTTCTGAGATTGTAGATATTCGATATCACGCATGAAACCAAACGTACGTGCACGAGAGATCTCGCGGACGAAACCTTGAGATGAGAAGTCAAACAGAAGACGTTGCTCGTCTGATTCGATCGCAGGGTGGTTGAATTCAATTTCGAAGTCCATACGGAAGCCGTTAAATGGAACAAACTCTGCCCACTTATCGCCATCTTCAAAACGAACTGGTTTCTTAATACGGATAAAACGCTTAGGTGCATTTTGCGTTTCGATACCTGCTTGTTGTAGCAAGTATACGAATGGGCTAGCGCTACCATCCATGATTGGAATTTCAGGTGCGTCAACTTCAACAATAATGTTGTCGATGCCCATACCAGCAAGTGCCGCGTTCAAGTGTTCAACAGTTGAAATACGCACGCCTTCGTCGTTCACTAGTGCTGTACACAGCATAGTGTCACGAACAGACGCAGGATCAGCTGGAAAATCTACAGGTGGGTTTACATCTGTACGACGGTAAATGATACCTGTATTAGCAGCAGCTGGGCGCAGAGTAAGCGTGACTTTACGACCAGAGTGGAGACCCACACCAGTTGTTTTCACTATTTCTTTCAGAGTACGTTGTCTGATCATCTGCTTGCCTCTCTAAAATGTGCTACAAAACACGGCCGTCTGTAACGTCGACCGTGAATGCTACCATAATTTTGAGCTATGTCAAACTTATGGGTTAAAGATTAATCAGCCTGACGACGCAAAAATGCCGGTATATCTAAATAACCGCTTTCTTTCTCTTGCTTTGGTGCTGCAGAGCTTTGGCTCGCAGAAGAAGCAGGAGATGAAACTGTGTTTGTCGGCTGAGGAGTTACCTGTGGCTTCTCTTGCACTGGAGTAGTTTGCAAGGTCTGTGCCGGTTTCTCTTCAGCTTGTGGCGCTGCAGCTTGCTGTTGTGGTTGAGTTTGCGGAGCAGCTGTTGGAGCTACTTTCGCTTTGCCACCCGCAACTAGCGTGATGTCTGGTTTTTTCTCGTTGCCGATGCCCGTCGCAACAACTGTTACACGGATTTCGTCAGTCATATCAGGGTCTAGAGAAGTACCGATAACCACTGTCGCATTGTCAGAAGCAAATGCTTTCACTGTGTTACCCACTGTCTCAAACTCGTCCAGACGCATGTCCAAACCAGCAGTGATGTTAACAAGAACACCACGAGCGCCTGCTAGATCGATGTCTTCTAGAAGCGGGCTAGAAATTGCCATTTCTGCTGCTTCTTCCGCACGATCTTCGCCTTTCGCGATGCCGCTACCCATCATTGCATGACCCATCTCAGACATCACAGTACGTACGTCTGCGAAGTCGACGTTGATCATGCCAGGACGAGTGATTAGCTCTGCAATACCTTGAACCGCGTTCTTAAGAACGTCGTTCGCGCTTGCAAATGCTTCTAGCAGTGTTACACCACGACCAAGTACTTTAAGCAGCTTCTCGTTTGGAATCGTGATCAAAGAGTCAACGTGCTTAGACAGCTCATCGATACCTTGCTCAGCAAATGCCAAACGTTTTTTGCCTTCAAAGCTGAACGGTTTTGTTACTACCGCAACAGTAAGAATGCCAAGCTCTTTAGCTACTTCAGCAATAACAGGTGCTGCACCAGTACCTGTACCGCCACCCATACCAGCTGCGATAAACACCATATCGGCACCAGTTAGGGAATCTTTAATTCGATCTCTGTCTTCGAGAGCTGCCTCACGGCCGACCTGTGGATTCGCACCTGCACCCAGACCTTTAGTGATATCACCACCAATCTGAATGACATTGCCAACGCTTGTCTTACGAAGTGCTTGCGCATCAGTGTTGACGCTGATGAATTCCACACCTTCGATGGATTCACGCACCATGTGTTCAACAGCGTTACCACCGCCGCCACCAACTCCAACGACCTTGATTACTGCATCGTCAGACATTTCCATCATCGGTTCAAACATGTGTTGTCTCCGTTTATCCTGCAACTCAGGTTAAAACTCTTTTTGTATCCAATTACGCAATTTACCGAAAAAGCCAGTAACAGATGAGCGCTTAGGTTCATTATAATCGCTATCGTCGCTAGACTGCATGTCTCTTGCGTAATGAAGTAATCCAACTGCCGTAGAATGGTACGGCTCTTTTACATAGTCAGTTAAGCCGCTGACTTCGAGCGGTTTGCCGACCCTTACTTGGTTGCGGAATACGCGTTCCGCACATTCTACCACTCCTTCGATTTGCGCAGCACCGCCGGTGAGAACTACACCCGCGGCGAGATGGTGCTTGATGCCCTCTTCGCGCAATTTCGCTTGTACAGAGTCGATAGTTTGGTTAACCAGTCCCATAAGCTCTGAGTATCGCGGCTCAATCACTTCTGACAAAGTCTGACGTTGCAGACTACGTGAAGGTCGGCCACCCACGCTTGGAACGTTAACCGTGTCATCCTTACTGACTAGTTCACTCAAGGCACAGCCATATTTGACTTTTATTTCTTCAGCATCGCTCACTGGCGTACCAAAAGCAAAGGCAATATCGCTAGTTACCGCATTTCCTGCGTAAGAAAATACTTCAGTGTGACGCAACGCACCACCGGTCCAGATAGAAACATCCATCGTACCAGCGCCGATATCGACCACACAAACCCCAAGCTCTCTTTCGTCCTCGGTAATTACCGCATTACTTGCAGCAAGCCCAGAAAACACAAGTTGCTCTACTTTAAGGCCGCAGCGTTCTACTGCCTTAATAATATTGCGTGCCATATCATTATGGCATGAGATCAAATGGACACTCACTTCCATTCTCACTCCTGATAAACCAAGCGGGTTTTTAATGCCCTCTTGGTAGTCGATGGTGAACTCTTGCGGAATCACGTGAAGGATTCGCTGTTCATCACCGATTTTAATTGATTTTGCAGTATGGATAGCGCGATCCATATCTTCTTGAGAAACTTCCTCGTCCGATATAGTGCCCATGCCTTTTTCAATTCGGCTTGCGATATGCTTACCAGACAACGAAATGAATACTCGGCTGATTTGGCATTCCGCCATCAACTCAGCTTGATCAATTGCGCGTTGTACTGATTTTACAACCGACTCCAAATCATTCACGCCGCCTTTATCCATGCCACGTGAAGGGCTGCTACCCGCACCAATAATATTTATTTGGCCATCCGGTAGAATCTCACCCACTAGAGCTGATACGGTTGCAGTGCCTATATCAAGACCAACAATAATGTTGTCATCAGCGGCCTTAGTCATTCGTACTCTCTTGTTCTAACTCATGTTCAGGAAACCACCCAACGGCGGCTCCAGTATCGTACCTAAGATCGATATAACTGATTCTTTGAGTGTCACTGCCAAGCTTGTTATAAAGCGAGAAAAAACGCTCTATACGCTCATCCAGAGACTCTTTACCGAGCTCTAGTCGAATACCGTTATCAAGGATGATTTGCCAAGCTCGTCGCTCGTTTAATACCAGAGACGATATAGCTAGACCCAGTGTTTGGAACTTAGGTCGGAGTTCGCGATAGGTTTGCAAGACTTCCGGCCCGGTTTCATTGGGTCCATATAACTTAACTTTCTCTTCCTTTAGCAGGCCGACATCGCCTTCGAATACCAAACCATTATTGTCTAACAGTTCGTTGCCATTCCAGATGGCTACAGGGCGATGTTCTGTCAAAAATACTTTTACCGTGTCCGGCCACTGCTTGCGAATTGCGGCATGCGCAACCCAAGGAATGGCTTCTACACTATGCTGCAGCACATCAATGTCTTGCGACATGAAGGTGCCGATATGATCAATCTGGCTAAACGCCGCTTGAACATCGTCTGCAGTGACGTACTCCAATTTACCTTGAAGCACAATTTTGGAGAGAGGTAACCTTTGGTCATCCCACATCCAACTGATCGCTGAGTACAAAACAGAACTAATTAAGGTCACCACGACAACGAAAAATAGCGCACCTAAAATTTTATCTTGGCGACCACGATTGTTATCCGTGTTAAGTCGCTCTTCATTCAGTGCAATATTCAACAACGTCTTCGTTTCCTGACTTTTGTCCTGTACTTTTCACCGATTTAGCTAACATCGGCAAAAGTATTGACTTTAACCTTGGGATTATACTGAGCTCTTGTAAACTATCAAACACTGATAGCGATAAATCACAACGTTCTTGACGCAAAATCGAGATCTAGGTCTTTCTCTGTGCTTTACGTCAATCGCTGCTGTTAGCCGAGCATCTTGTTAATGTTTAATTCAAGTGCTGCAAGTTGCTTCGCTACTTTACCGACATCACCCGCGCCTTGCGTCAAAATCAGGTCGCCGTCTTGTATAACGTTAGCTAAAACTGAAGGCAATTGCTCTATTTCAGGAACAAAAATTGGATCCACCTTCCCACGACTGCGGATAGTTCGGCATAAAGCACGACCATCAGCACCTGCAATTGGCTTTTCACCAGCCGCATAAACGTCCAACATGATGAGAACGTCAACCTGCTCAAGTACATTTGCAAAGTCATCGTATAAATCACGAGTTCGGCTATAACGGTGCGGTTGGAAAATCATCACCAAACGCTTGTCTTGCCAACCACTGCGTGCTGCATTAATTGTCACATCCACTTCTGTTGGGTGGTGACCGTAGTCATCAACAAGCATTGCATGGCCGTTGCCAGTATCAAACTCGCCTAAATGATCAAAGCGACGACCTGTACCTTGAGTACCAGCCATTGCTTTTAAGATTGCTTCATCACTGATGTCGTCTTCTGTCGCTACGGCAATCGCTGCTGATGCATTGAGTGCATTGTGACGACCAGGGATGTTTAGTGTGATATCCAGATTCGCGCGACCTTCTCGTACCACAGTGAATTTGCCTTGCTGGCCTTCTTGATGGTAATTCTCGATACGTACGTCGGCATCCTCAGAGAAACCGTAAGTAATCACTTGGCGGCTAATACGCGGAATCAGCTCACGAATCACAGGATCGTCGATGCACACAATCGCCTGACCATAAAACGGTAGGTTGTGAAGGAAATCGATGAAGGTTTGCTTCAAGGTTTCAAAGTCACCACCGTACGTATCCATATGGTCAGCTTCGATGTTTGTCACGATGCTCACCATAGGTTGAAGGTGCAAGAATGAAGCATCACTTTCGTCTGCTTCTGCAATCAAAATTCGGCTAGAGCCTAGACGTGCGTTTGTACCCGCACTCTTTACCAAACCACCGTTTACAAACGTTGGATCAAGGCCTGCTTCAGAATAGATTTGAGTGACAAGAGCAGTCGTCGTGGTTTTACCGTGTGTACCTGCGACAGCAATACCGTGACGGAATCGCATCAATTCAGCCAACATCTCTGCGCGGCGTACGATTGGGATACGTAACTCACGTGCCGCCATCACTTCTGGGTTTTCTTCGTTGATCGCCGTTGACACAACAACCACACTGGCTTTTTCTACATTGCTCGCTTGATGGCCGATAAATACGGTTGCACCTTTTGATACCAAACGCTCTGTCACTGGGTTCTCTGATAGATCAGAACCTGTGATTTGGTAGCCTTCGTTCAACAGCACTTCTGCAATGCCGCTCATGCCCGCACCACCAATACCGATGAAGTGGATGGATTTCACGCGGCGCATCTCTGGCACCATTGCGCGAATCTGAGCTAAGTCTTGTGTATGTTGGATTGTCATCAATTCTATTCTCAATAATTCGTTAACGCTTTTCGGTCAAAGCGACAATGGCTTGTGCGACAACTCGGTCAGCATTCAATTTTGCAGCGCCACGCGCTTGCTCAGCCATTGTAAGTAAAGCTTGTCGATCCAATTGTTGGATCTGCTGAGTCAGTGACTCAACGGTTAAATCTGGTTGTTCAATCATTTTCGCCGCGCCGCAATCCACCAAGTGGTCAGCATTCAGTGCCTGCTGGCGGTCTTTATGCATAAACGGAATAAAAATAGCGCCTACACCTGCCGCTGATACTTCAGAAACGGTTAACGCTCCAGAGCGACAAACTAAAAGGTCAGCCCATGCGTAAGCTTCTGCCACGTCATCAATGAACTCCGTTACTTCTGCATTTACCACGCCATTAGTTTGGTATGCTACGTTCACTTCTTCGGCGGCACCTTTGCCTGCTTGATGACGAATACAGTAATCTTCGCCCAATTTTGCCATCACTTCTGGCAGAGTTTGGTTAAGAATGCGTGCGCCTTGGCTGCCACCCATCACCAAAATGCGAATTGGACCTTGGCGTTCTTGCATGCGCTCGATTGGCGCAGCTAATTGAGTCACGTCTTCACGAACTGGGTTACCAACTACTTCAGCATTTGGAAAAGCGCCCGGAAAAGCCTGAAAAACCTTCTTAGCGATTTTTGATAACCATTGGTTCGTTAAACCTGCTACTGCATTTTGCTCGTGCAGAACAACAGGAATGCCACTCATCCAAGCGGCAATACCACCAGGGCCACTCACATAACCGCCCATGCCAAGCACTGCGTCTGGCTGCCAGCGTTTCATGTGCGCACGAGCCTGCATGATGGCATTGATAATTTGAAATGGTGCCGCAAGAAGACGCTTAACGCCTTGACCTCGTAGACCTTTTACTTTGATAAAGTCGATTTCAATGCCGTGTTTTGGCACTAAATCCGCTTCCATTCTATCCGCGGTGCCTAACCAGCGAATCTCCCAACCTTGTTCTTGTAGCTGTTTCGCTACCGCAAGACCTGGGAACACGTGACCGCCAGTACCACCAGCCATCACCATCAAACGTTTATTTTTCTTCATCGATTTGTTGTTCTGATTCTTTCTGACCGCGCTTTAAGCGGCACTCGTGATCGATTCGCAGCAAGATAGATACTGCCACGGACATGATAATAAGACTCGAACCACCGTAACTGATCAGCGGTAGAGTAAGACCTTTGGTCGGAACAATACCAGCAGCCGCGCCGACGTTAACCAAAGTCTGAAAAGCAAACCAAATACCGATACCAAATGCGAGGTAACCACCAAACATTTCGCCTTCATCAAAAGCGCGCTTGCCGATGTAAACGGCTTTAAGTACCAAGCTGAAGATCAGCATCAACACCAATACTACGCCGACAAAGCCAAGCTCTTCTGCTAGCACCGCAAATACGAAGTCAGTGTGTGCTTCTGGTAGATATTCGAGTTTTTGAATTGAGTTACCGAGACCTTGACCAAACCATTCACCACGACCAAACGCCATGAGTGACTGAGTGAGCTGATAACCGCTGCCGAATGGGTCTTCCCAAGGGTCTAAGAATGACGTCACACGGCGAATACGATATGGCTCGACCAAAATGAGGCCAACTACGGCACCGATACCGGCAATCATCAGAGCTAAGAATTGCGTCAGTTTAGCGCCGGCAATGAATAGCATACCGAACAAGGTCACCAGCATTACGACCACAGTACCTAAATCGGGCTGCCCTAGAAGCAATACGGCGAAGAAGGCGAACACCATTATCGGCTTCATAAAACCGCCGAAGAAGGTTTGACGCACTTCATCTTGCTTACGCACCAGATAACCGGACATAAAGACAAACAAGGAGAGCTTCGCCACCTCAGCAGGTTGCAAGTTGAAAAGGCCAAGCGGGATCCAGCGGGATGCGCCGTTTACCGATTTACCTGCCACCAAAACGATGATGAGCAATCCAAAAGCAAGCCACAGCAGGTAGTGGCTTTTCTTAAACCACTCCTCCAAAGGCACTTGGAGAATAACGGATGAAACACCAATCGCGAGAACTAGGAACGTGGCATGACGGAACATGAAGTGAAATGGCTGATCCGTCAAACGTGAGCTGATAGGAAATGATGCTGATGTCACCATCACCAAGCCAGTTAACATCAAACCCAGCGCAATCCAGACAAGTTGACGATCAAAGAGCGCCTCTGGTGCAGGATGCTTAAGCCAAGTGCTAATGCTGCGTTTAACGTTACCTAAACCCACGAAGTGTGTGACCTTTAATTATGCGTATTTCTCAGCAAGAGCTGCGAATGCGTCACCTCTTGCCATAAAGTTGTCGAATTGATCAAAGCTAGCACATGCCGGAGACAGCATCACCATATCGCCCGTTTTTAACTGCGAAGATATCTGTTGAATCACATCTTCCATGGTGTCGAAACGAGTTGCTGATTCATGCAGTGGCATAAATTCATCGCCATCCGCGCCAAAGCAGCAAAGTTGTAGGTTCAGCGTTGCAAAGATCGGTTTTAATGGAGTGAAGTCCGCACCTTTGCCGACACCACCAACGAGTAAGTAAAGTTTACCCGTTGATTCAAGGCCAGAGAGTGCAGCCATAGTGCTCGCAATATTGGTTGCTTTTGAGTCATTCACCCATTTTACGCCACGATTATCCGCAACCACTTGGCATCGATGTGTCAAACCCGTGTAAGTTTTCAGTGCATTCAATGATTTGTGATAATCCACACCCGCCGCTTTAAGCAGAGCAAGCACCACAAGTGCGTTAGCTAGGTTGTGCTTACCAACCAGCTTCAATTCATCACTGGCAACCACACGCTGACCATGATCAAGCAGCCAAGTACGGTTACCGTCAACTTCAAGGCCGTATGCTTGTTCATCACTACCAAACGTCACCAACGGTGTTTCAGTCTCAGGGAAGGTTTCTCGATCATCACGGTTAACCACTGCCAGTTCTGCGTTATCAAAAATGCGCAGCTTAGCTTGTCGGTAGTCCGCCATGCCCTCATAACGATCCATGTGGTCTTCCGAAAGGTTTAGAAACGCAGCGGCTTTAAGCTTCAAGCTTGATGTGGTTTCTAGTTGGAAGCTAGACAGTTCAAGGACATACAAATCTGCGTCTTGCTCTAGCAAATCGAGTGCAGGAACCCCGATATTACCACCAACACCGACCGTTAACCCGGCTGCTTTTGCTAACACGCCTGTTAGGTCTGTTACCGTGCTTTTACCATTAGAACCCGTAATCGCAATAACAGGCTTATCGACGGCCCACGCGAAAAGTTCGATATCACCAACGACGGGTGTACCTTTTGCAATGATGGTTTGAATCTCTGGCGTTGCCAGTGCAATTCCAGGGTTAGTCACCACTAGGTCAGCATCTGCCAACCACTGTGTATTCCAACTGCCACTGTGCAGCTCTACCTGCTCAGGTAAACGCTCCGCTCCCGGTGGATTCGCACGCGTATCGATGACTTTAACCGCCAGTTGCGGCTGATTTTTTGCAAGGTGTTTAACGACAGAGAGCCCGGTAATACCGAGCCCTACAACGACGACCTTATGTATGTTTTGCCAACGTTCCATATTTGATCACGCAATTTGTCTTGTTCTTGGAAAGTGCGATTAACGCACTTTCAGTGTCGCTAGACCAATCAGAACAAGAACCATAGAAATAATCCAGAAGCGCACGATTACGCGAGGCTCTGGCCAACCTTTTAATTCGTAGTGGTGGTGAATCGGAGCCATGCGGAAAATACGCTGACCGCGCAGTTTGTAAGAACCTACCTGTAGAATTACCGATAGCGTCTCCATTACAAATACACCGCCCATGATCACGAGTACTAGCTCTTGACGAACCAATACTGCGATTGTGCCAAGCGCACCGCCGAGTGCTAGTGAGCCCACATCGCCCATGAACACTTGTGCTGGGTAAGTGTTAAACCACAAGAAACCAAGACCTGCACCAACAATTGCCGTACATACCACAACCAACTCAGAAGCGTGCGGTAGGTAAGGAATGTGAAGGTATTCAGAAAAGTTAACGTTACCCGTTGCCCATGCAATCACAGCAAAACCAGCCGCAACGAGAACCGTTGGCATGATTGCCAAACCATCTAGGCCATCGGTTAGGTTTACCGCGTTGCTGGTACCCACGATTACAAAGTAAGTCAGGATAATGTACATCAAACCAAGTTGCGGCATGATGTCTTTAAAGAACGGCACAACAAGTTGAGTTGCTGCAGTGTCTTTGCCGTAAGCGTACAACGCAAACGCCACCACAAACGCAATTAACGATTGCCAAAAGTACTTCCAACGAGCAATCAGACCGTCAGTATTCTTACGCACGACCTTACGATAGTCATCGACAAAGCCGATAGCACCATAGCCAAGCAGCACCGTCAGTACCGCCCAGACGTATGGGTTCGATAAGTCAGTCCATAAAAGAATAGTGATAGAGATAGCAGCCAAAATCATGATACCGCCCATTGTTGGGGTACCACGTTTGCTAAAGTGGGATTCTGGACCTTCGTTACGAACAACCTGACCAATTTGGAGCATCTGTAGACGCTTGATCATGATAGGCCCCATCCATAGAGAGAGACCTAAAGCGGTAAGTACGCTGAGGATTGCTCGAAAAGACAGGTATTCAAACAATCGGAAAAAAGATAGGTATGGCTGTAGCAGCTCGGCAAGCCAAATAATCATTAATAATACTCCTTCAAAGCAGCAGCGACTTCAAACATACGTGCACCGTTCGCGCCTTTCACCAGCATTGTGTTGTGTTCAGGACCCGCTTGGTCTAGATGCTGCTTGATGTAGTCAATCATCTCTTGATGTGTCTCGAAATGGATGCCATCGCAAAGCTCGCTAATGACCTTCGCATCTGCACCATACGTGAGAACATGTTCAAATTTTTGTGGGGCAGCATGTTCCCCGACTTGACGATGAAGTGCAAGACTTTCCTCACCCAACTCCGCCATATTGCCTAAAATCAACCAACGTTGTCCCTGAAAAGCCGACAGAAGATCAACTGCCGCTTTCATAGCTGGAACGCTCGCGTTGTAGCTATCATCAATCAATTTGACTTTATCGCTAAGCTCTTCCACTTCAACACGGCCCTTGACCTTGTTTAAGTGCTTCAAACCCGTTCGAACCTCTTCCAAGGTTGCGCCAAATTGCAACGCGATGATAGAAGCAGCAATCGCATTCGCCACGTTGTGTTGACCAATAATACCCAGAGACAGTTCAATTTCTTGTGAAGTTGCTGCGATATGTAAGTCAAAGCTTGCTTCGCCTGCGGCGTTCAACACGATGTTAGAAGCGTAGAAATCTGCGTCAGTATTATTTTGTGAAAAAGTAATGACTTTCTTATCTGCTAACACTTGGTCCCACTTGGCTTCACCATTGCTGTCTAGGTTAACAATCGCAATACCACCAGCAGCTAGCCCTTGGTAGATTTCACCTTTAGCTTGTTTCACGCCATCGATAGACCCGAACCCTTCTAGGTGCGCTGCCGCCACGTTGTTTACCATCGCGATATCAGGCTTAACCAATTGCGTGGTGTACTCAATTTCACCAATATGGTTCGCACCTAGCTCAATCACCGCGTAGTCATCGTCTTGTTGCGAACGCAGCAACGTTAATGGCACGCCAATGTCATTGTTGAAGTTACCTGCAGTAAACAGTACTTTGCCTTTTAGCTGCAAAATACTGGCAACCATCTCTTTCACGGTGGTTTTACCACAGCTACCTGTGATCGCGACCGTCGGCGTTTGGCATGCTTGGTGAATCCAAGCTGCCACTTGACCTAATGCTACCTTACTGTCGGCAACAACGACTTGAGGCACATTCACATTAAGCGTTTTTTGTACCAATAAAGCACCCGCGCCCGATTCAACCGCTTGTTGGCAGAAATCGTGAGCATCAAAACGCTCTCCAACCAAAGCAACAAACAAAGCACCTTGTTCGATAGCTCGAGTGTCGGTCGAAACAGATTCAATGGAGAGGTCGTTGCCAACCAGTTCACCGCCAGTGATATCGGCAATTTGAGAAAGCGTTACTGTGATCATGATGAAAGCCCCAATAGTGTCATGGCTGACTCGCGGTCAGAGTAATGGATGGTTCCAGAATTTAAAATTTGGTAGTCCTCATGGCCTTTACCCGCCAGAAGGATAATGTCTTGTGAAGAGGCATGCTCAAGTGCGTAAGACAACGCTTTAAAACGGTCATGTTGCACAATCGCCTCAGCTGGTTTTGTTAGACCTGCCAACATGTCTTTCATGATCAGTGCTGGATCTTCGCTACGAGGGTTGTCATCGGTAAGTACCACTTTGTCACCCAAACGCTCGGCGATTTCCGCCATCATTGGGCGCTTACCAGCATCACGATCACCACCACAGCCGAAGATAGCCCAAAGCTCACCTTGGCAATGCACACGCAATGCTTGCAGGGCTTTTTCTAGCGCGTCAGGCGTGTGAGCGTAATCCACCACTACTTTGGCATTGTCGTCAGCCTGGAACAGTTCCATACGACCAAGAACGGGTTGCAATTGACCTGCTGTTGCCAGCAAATCTTGCTTGCTAAAACCGAGACTAAGTAACGTCGTGAATGCCAACATCAGGTTCGCGGCATTGAACTCTCCGATAAGTGGCGCATGCAAAGTACCTTCACCAAATTTGCCATCAAACTCAATCGTGATACCAGATTCAGCATAAGCGATGTGGTTTGCATATACGCTTTGAGAAAATTCATTGTTTGGTTTGAGAGATACAGCAAGCGCATTAGTCAGTTGTTTTGCCCACGACGCTCCCACCATGTCATCGACATTGATGATCGCATGCTCGCATTGATGGGCGGTAAACAACGTCAGCTTGGCATTGGCATACTCTTCCATCGTGCCATGGTAATCAAGATGATCACGGCTCAGGTTAGTGAACACGCCAGCGGCAAAAGACAGCGCTTTAACGCGACCTTGAATTAAGCCGTGGGAAGAAACTTCAAGCGCCGTGTATTGTGCTTTTTGTTCCGCTAAAGACGACAATGTCATTTGGATTTCAACCGCATTACCCGTGGTATTCGCGGCTTCTTGTAGATTATCTAGAAAGCCATTCCCTGTCGTACCCATGACCGCTGCTTTTGAACCGACCAAATCAATCCATTGAGCAATAAGCTGAGTGATGGTGGTTTTGCCGTTGGTACCAGTGACACCAATCAAATCCATCGTCGGGTAGGTATACAGATGACCCGCAATTTCAGATAGGCACTTATCCAGCGCATCAAGATAAATCACTGGAACATCATCAACAATTTCAATCGTGCCATGTGCTTTTTGCTCACAAGCTTGAGCAATCACCGCATTCGCACCTTGCTCAATCGCGGTTGGGATAAATTTACGCCCATCCACAACATGGCCAATGATAGCTACAAAGGTTGTTCCAGATTGAACTCGTCGACTGTCGAGCTCTAATTCAGAAACAAGAATGGACGACAAACTCGGGCAATCGACCCAAGTGGAAAGCAGCGTGTCCATACTGATGGCTTTAGTCATATTTATTCTCCGAGCATTAGCTCAGCTTTCTTCATTTTGTTTCTCAGTACGCTAATAAGCCTACTGTTGGAATTTATTTTCGTCAGGGGCAACGTTCAGAATTTGCAGTGCGCCTTTCATGATTTCAGAGAAAACTGGCGAGGCTACCGAACCACCGTAGTAGTCGTCACCTTGTGGTTCATTAACCACAACCACAAGCGCTAAACGTGGGTCACTCACTGGCGCAACACCTGCCGTATAGTTGATGTACTCATCACTATAGCCACCTGCACTTGCCTTACGCGCAGTACCTGTTTTGGCACCGACTCGGTAACCTGGAACCGCAGCACGACGAGCAGAGCCGCCTTTTTGCGTTACCGTTTCAAGCATGTCTAAGACGAGACGAGCATTCTCTTTGCTCACGACTTGGCGCGCCATATCATTATCGTTACTTTCGATGATATGAATCGGCTCATACTTACCCAAGTTACCTAGCGTCGCATAGGCATGCGCTAGTTGGATTGGCGTAACTGACAAACCATAACCAAACGAGATAGTCGCACGCTCAATTGGAGACCAACGTGAGCGGCTCGGGAAAATACCCACCACTTCACCAACCAAGTTCAAACCTGACAGCTCGCCAAGACCAACAGAACTGTACAAGCCAAGTAAAGCTTCAACTGGCATTTGCATCGCCAACTTAGTCACACCGATGTTACTCGATTTCTTTAAAATGGTAGTTAGGCTCGCTTTGCCGACTTTTGGCGCATCACGAACGCGGCTACCACCGAGTTGAAGAATACCGTTACCCGTATCAACGATCGTATCTTTGTCTGCCACCCCATTTTCTAATGCGGCCAAAACAACAAAAGGCTTAATGGTTGAGCCAGGTTCCAATGAATCAGTAATCACGCGGTTACGCATTTTGTAACTTTGCCAATCACTGCGGTTATTCGGGTTGTAAGAAGGAGCATTCACCATCGCGAGAACCGCTCCGGTTTTCACATCAAGAATCACAACCGATCCAGATGTTGCACGATGATCGGCTACAGCCTGCTTGATAGCACGATACGCCACCGCTTGAATGCGCTGATCAATTGTCAGTTGCAGTGGTTTACCTTCTTGTTTCTCTTCAAGAGCAATGTTTTCTACCACGCGCCCATAACGGTCTTTACGGATGGTTTTCTTACCTGCTTCGCCAGTTAACCATTCGTCGTAGCTTCGTTCCACACCTTCTAAGCCATGGCCGTCAATGCCCGTTACACCAACCAAGTGAGCACTAACCTCACCGGCCGGGTAATAACGACGAGACTCCGACTTCAAGCCAACACCAGGTAGTTTGAGTTCACGAATGTAGTTCGCCATCGCTGGGCTAACTTGGCGTTGTAGATAGATAAAGCGGCGCTTTTCGTTTTTCTTGATTTTGTTGATCAAGCCTTGACGATCCAAACCAAGTACATCAGCGAGTGCGTACCAGCTCTTTGTTTGCTGTAAAGCGCCTTCTTTGAAGATGGTCTTAGGATCAGCCCACACGGCTTCAACCGGAACACTCACTGCAAGAGGTTCGCCATTGCGATCAGAGATGATACCGCGCGCCGAAGGAATGGCTTTAACACGGACAGAGCGAAGGTCACCCTGTTTGATCAAGTTGTCAGGCTCGATAATTTGAATATAGGCTACTCGCCCAACGAGAAGAGCGAAGGCACAGAAGACAAAAAACAGCAGTAACTGAAAGCGCCAGCGAATCAAAAACGACTCGGGCTCTTCAACAACTTCTGCTTCTTTAGGTTCTTTGGTGGGTTGCGGTTTTGCCGCAGCTACTTTTTTTTCTTTCGCAGCAGGCTTGCGCGTATTTCCTTGTTTAGATTTGGCTTTTTTTCCAATCATTTTAACGTGATAACCACTTCTTTATCGCCATCTGGTCGTTTCATTTCAAGGTCCTTCTTTGCCAAGTCTTGAACGCGACTGTGTTCTGCGAGGGCTGTTTCTTCCAACATCAGGTTGCGCCATTCGCTGTCCAATCGCTCTCGCTCAACCAATGTATGATCTTTTTCAGTGATCGCTTGACGCGCATGATGAGTGGCAAACACCACTCCCATTGCAGTTGCGAAGATCAGTATCATCAACAACAACGACCAGCGACCGACGGTAATCAAGTCCGTCGCTATCAACTTAGCAAGATTAGGAGTGGTTTTCGTCATAATAATTAAAGCTTTTCTGCAATTCTTAGCACTGAGCTTCGAGAGCGCGGGTTCATGTCAATTTCTTGTTTCGTTGGTTTGTTCGCTTTACCAATCGGTTTCATGTTCGCACTACCCAACGCTCGGATTTGTTCTTCCGTCATCGGAATACCATGTGGCACTTCTGGGCCTTTGCTCTCTTTACGAATGAAGCGTTTCACCATGCGATCTTCTAATGAGTGGAAACTGATCACAGACAAACGTCCTTCAGGAGCCAAAATGCTTGCCGCGCCTTTTAGTGCTGTATCAATTTCTTCTAATTCACTGTTGATGTAAATGCGAAAAGCCTGAAAAGCACGGGTTGCTGGGTGTTTTTTCTCTTTAAAGCTCTTTGGTGCCGCATCTGAGATCAGTTTTGCTAGCTGACCAGTACGAACCATAGGCTCATTTTCTTCATCTTCGCGATAAGCAACAATAGCTTTTGCGATACGGCGAGCATGCTTATCTTCACCAAACTCACGAATCACCCAAGTGATATCATCAAGGTCTGCTTCCATTAGCCATTGAGACACAGGAATACCCGATGTTGGGTCCATACGCATATCTAATGGGCCGTCTTTCATAAAGCTAAAACCACGTTCAGCGTCATCAAGTTGCGGAGACGACACACCAAGGTCTAGCAAGACACCATCGACTTTACCAACAAGGCCATAATCTTCTGCGTACTGCGCCATGCCTGAGAATGGGCCATGGATGATGGTGAAGCGAGGATCGTCGATTTTAGCCGCTTCTGCGATAGCTTGTGGGTCACGGTCGATGCTGTACAGTCGGCCGTTTTCACCGAGTTTCGACAAGATAGTTCGGCTGTGACCGCCACGGCCAAATGTTCCATCGATATAGATACCATCGGGTTTGATAGCCAAGCCATCAATGGATTCATTTAATAACACGGAGATATGTTGAAATGTTTCGGTCATAGCTGTCTCGTTGAATGATCTTGAAGCGATTCTTTAGTGTACTGATTTCCCACATCATCGCCACCTCAAGTCTAAAGTTAGACGTGATTCAGCGCCAAGTTTATTGGTAATGACATAGTTTGCGTCAATTAAATGCAAAAAACCCATCACTACCGAAGTAGAGATGGGTCTCGAATAGGTGGAGCCGACACATAAGCCGGGTTCTGTTCCGCTTGCGCGGCGGTAGCCATTCGTCTAGGCCAGCAATCACTCACTGGCTCGAGCAACCTACCCGCCTCCTTACGCGAGCAACGCAATGTGGAGGCCTATTTGGTCTTGCTTCAGGTGGAGTTTACCCTGCTACGAACTATTACTAGTCGTCCGGTGCGCTCTTACCGCACCCTTTCACCCTTACCTGTGCCCTAGGGCCATCGGCGGTCTTCTCTCTGCTGCACTTGTCGTAGGCTTGCGCCCCCCAGGCGTTACCTGGCACCTTGCTCTATGAAGCCCGGACTTTCCTCCCCTTTGTCAGTCTCCCGAAGGACGTCAACGTCAGTCTCCCAAAGGGACTTCGACGTCAGTCTCCCGAAGGACATCAACAAAGCAGCGACTACCCAGTCAGCTCCGAGGGCGGATTGTATAGAGTTATCCCCCCAGAGTCTAGTGAGATCACAGAAATGCTGAAAACGGTTGGTTAAGTGGTCAAAAAGGCAGCGACAAATGGAGACGCTACGCTTCGGGAATCGAGAACGCTCCGCTCCGAGAGAAAGAAAATGGAGAACTGCGTTTCGGGATTCGGGATTCGGGATTCGGGATTCGGGATTCGGGATTCGGGATTCGGGATTCGGGATTCGCATCTATTTTGTCTTCTTAAGGACAAATTCAGTCAACACTTACGATACCTTTACTTCTATCAATTCTATCCCAACGAACATCTCTCGACTCCAACAGCGAAGCTATCCCACAGTTCGAATCGAAGGAAAAAGTCGTCTTCATAAAAACAAAAAGGCTTGGTCAACGGCGACCAAGCCTTTTAATTAGATGTTGTGTTTTATGTTGTATTTATTGACCCCAGTCTATCTGGAGTTCTTTACTAATTTATATAGAAATTAACCGCCTACTGCGATGTTCTTCATATCAGTCATGTAACCACGTAGCTCTTCACCGATGTACTCTACTGGGTGGTTACGAATCGCTTCGTTTACTGCGATTAGCGTAGCGTTATCTACTTGGTTAGACGACTCGCCTAGGCCTTTACCGATTACGTCGGTGCTTACTGATGGCATGAACTTCTCACGTAGTAGCGGTGTTGCTACGTTAGCGAATAGGTAGTTACCGTACTCCGCTGTATCTGAAATTACCACGTTCATTTCGTATAGACGCTTACGGGCAACTGTGTTTGCGATTAGCGGTAGCTCGTGTAGTGACTCGTAGTATGCAGATTCATCGATGATGCCTGATGCTGTCATTGCTTCGAACGCTAGCTCAACACCAGCACGAACCATAGC
This sequence comes from Vibrio sp. B172a, assembly GCF_030248355.1. Classification (NCBI taxonomy): domain Bacteria; kingdom Pseudomonadati; phylum Pseudomonadota; class Gammaproteobacteria; order Vibrionales; family Vibrionaceae; genus Vibrio; species Vibrio sp. B172a. Next base: position 92,182 of record NZ_JAHGAC010000016.1, read on the forward strand.
TACCAATAGAATGCCGTTATCGAAGTACTCTTGCTCAGAGATTTCGATATCGCCTGCTGGGTAGTTTTCGAAAGCAGTTTCGCCCGTTTCTTCACGCCAGCCTAGTAGGTTTGCATCGTCGTTTGCCCAGTCAGCCATCATAGTGCTTGAGAATTCACCTGTGATGATGTCATCCATGTGCTTGTTGTATAGCGGACGCATTAGCTCTTTTAACTCTTCAGAAAGCTCAAATGCTTTTACTTTTGCTGGGTTTGATAGACGGTCCATCATGTGGGTGATACCACCAAACTTAAGTGCTTCAGTGATGGTTTCCCAACCATATTGTAGAAGTTTACCTGCGTAGCTTGGGTCGATGCCGTCAGCAACCATCTTCTCGTAAGAAACGATAGAACCAGCTTGTAGCATGCCACATAGGATAGTTTGCTCACCCATTAGGTCAGATTTAACTTCTGCTACGAATGAAGACTCTAGACAACCTGCGCGGTGACCACCTGTACCTGCAGCCCAAGCTTTCGCGATATCCCAACCTTCACCTTTTGGATCATTCTCTGGGTGAACCGCGATTAGTGTTGGTACACCGAAACCACGCTTGTACTCTTCACGCACTTCTGTACCCGGACACTTAGGCGCAACCATAACAACTGTTAGGTCTTTACGGATTTGCATGCCTTCTTCAACAACGTTGAAACCGTGTGAGTAGCCCAGTGCTGCGCCTTCTTTCATTAACGGCATTACCGTTTCAACAACGTTCGTGTGTTGCTTGTCTGGTGTTAGGTTGATTACTAGGTCAGCTTCTGGGATTAGCGTTTCGTAGCTGCCTACTTCAAAGCCATTATCTTTTGCGTTTTTGAACGATTGACGTTGCTCGTCGATCGCAGCTTGGCGTAGAGCGTAAGCGACGTCTAGGCCAGAGTCACGCATGTTCAGACCTTGGTTAAGGCCTTGAGCACCACAACCTACGATGACCACTTTCTTACCTTTTAGGTAATCTGCCTCTGACGCGAATTCTTCGCGGTCCATAAAGCGACAACGACCAAGTTGGTCCAATTGCTCACGCAAGTTTAGGGTATTGAAATAGTTAGCCATCTGGGTGCTCCTTAACATTCTTCCATAGAGGTCGGTATTTGTGTTACCGAATGAGTTCATACTAAAACAGACATTCTGTTGCTGAAAGTGATATATTCACAATTACTTATTGCAATTAATGCAACATGGAAGTGAAGATTTAATGAACATCAAAAGCCTGCAACTATTCATTCATCTATGTGATAGTAAAAGCTTCGCTAAGACAGCGGCAGCAATGCATATCAGCCCTTCCGCGCTGAGTCGGCAGATTCAGAAGCTGGAAGAAGAAACACATCAACAGCTGTTCTTGCGTGATAACCGAAGTGTCGAATTAACGGTTCAAGGTAAAAAGCTGTTGCCTGTTGCACTAAAGATCTTGGGTGAATGGCAGCAATACCAAAGCTACGTCAAAGGAACGGAAGACGAGTTAAAAGGGGAGATACGTTTATTTTGCTCGGTAACGGCAAGTTACAGCCACCTCCCAGAACTTATTTCTGAATTCCGCATTCAGCATCCATTTATTGAATTCAAACTCTCTACCGGCGATCCAGCCCAAGCCATCGATAAGATTCTGGCGGATGAAGCTGATATCGCGATCTCTGCAAAGCCGGACCAACTACCCGCTAAAGTTGCTTTTGAACCAATCAGCGAGATACCTCTATCGGTTATTGCCCCAGTTGGAGTCAGCAGTTTTGCCGAAGAGCTACAGAAAGAAACCCCAGATTGGTCAACGATCCCTTTTATTCTCCCAGAAGCAGGCACAGCAAGAGAAAGAGCGAATGTTTGGTTTAAGCAAATGAAGATCAAACCAAACATTTACGCACAAGTGGCAGGTCACGAAGCCATTGTCAGTATGGTGGCTTTAGGTTGTGGCATCGGTATCGCACCAGATGTGGTAATCAACAACAGCCCTGTCAGAGAGAAGATAAATCGACTCAAGGTTCTACCTATAAAACCATTTGAGCTGGGAGTCTGTTGCATCAAGAGCCAGCTAGAAAACCCATTAGTGAAAGCTCTATGGGAAGTCGCAGAAAGTAAGTATATATCCCTGTAGATATGCCTCATTCCAAATAGAAATAAAAAGCCCGTTACACAAGTAACGGGCTTTTTATTTACAGTAAACCTCGAAGGCAAAATATAGAACCGCACTTGAGAGGAGCTAACGTCAATACTCATATAATAAAGACACCATTAGCAATGCGAGCAGATTAAGTAAGTGCTTACCTTTAATTATTTTTAAAATTTGGAAAATGGATACCGAGAAAAGAGAAATAAGGTCTTTATCTGACAGAGCAAACTCCGCAACAGACACAGAGATCTGACGATATTAGAGACGACAAAGTCTAGTACCAAAGGCTGGGGTTCTATATAAGTAGCAGAATGGTGAGGATGCCTACTCGTCCGGGCTTGCAGACAACTGGCTCTCATTCCCTGAAGAGGAAAAATCTCTTTGCTTTTAAACGACAAAACCCAGTCAGAAGACTGGGTTTCTGAATAAGTGGCGGAGCGGCTGGGCTTACACACGAGCGGGACTCGTTGGTCGTAGACCAAAATAATAGCGCAAACGAAAAAGCCCTAGCATTTCTGCTAGGGCTTTGTCTGAATAAGTGGCGGA
>NZ_JAHGAC010000017.1:0-129315 GCF_030248355.1 Vibrio sp. B172a
TTTCCCGTTTCCCGTTTCCCGTTTCCCGTTTCCCGTTTCCCGTTTCCCGTTTTAGTTCGGCCAAGTATCCGGTACAACAAACCAAAATTGACCGCTCTTTGTTTGAGCGTGAACAAACCTATCTGATGGCTTATCGATAGGCTCTAAAAACTCCTCATTGCCGATTGCCCACAGTGGTTTGGAAAGAGCATATAAAGGTTCTTTGATCTCTTCCCATTGGCTTTGATAACACCAATTGCCGGATATTTGGCTTTGGTTTAGTTCGTAACCTAAACAGGTTGTGGGGGTTGGTTCGGCCGCGAAAGGATTTACATAGAGGCGACCTTGCATCAGCAAGTGTTCACTCGGTGTGGTGTCTAACGGTAACTGTTGGTGGAACTCTTCTCTCTGGCTCATTTTTAGTTGGTGAGTGAGCATACGATCGAGTTTCTTATGCAGTTGGTCGTGTGCATTCGGGCCATACCAAATGCCTTCATGCAGTAAGTAGAATTTAATGGCGACTTCCCAATGCTCGTGTTGGTTTGTTTCCTGATTTTCGAGGATCAAATCGACGGCGCCAATTGTGCGCCCAGTAGTGTCATTAAGTTGGATTTCTTCGGCAATCAGTTCATATCGTGAAGAGCAAGTCAGCAACTTGGTACAAAGGTGTTGATAGAGGAATCCGAGTCGAGGGTTGCCATCATAATTTTCGTTGTCCGATAGAGGTAAGGTCGGAATATCTTCAACAGTGACGAAAGGTTCCTTAAGTTTGAAAAGAGGTGGGGTGTTAGCAATCCAATGATGGAAACGTTGTAGTGAATTCATCCATTATCCTTGTTGTCACGGGCAAAGCCTTTCTATTGTATCGAAATTTATTCTGGTTGGGGATGCCACAACTAGCATCCTGATCGCGGTTCGATATACACTTTGTTCAAGCCACAAGTATTGGAAGTAACAATGAATAATTTACAGCTGGAAAAGATCCTTAACGAGAAATTATCGCCGCAACTTATTAAAGACTACGCACCGAATGGAATGCAAGTTGAAGGCAAATCAGAAATCAAACGCATCGTGACAGGCGTAACGGCCTCACAAGCATTGATCGATAAAGCGATCGAGTTAGAGGCTGATGCATTGCTTGTTCACCACGGCTATTTTTGGAAAGGTGAACCAGAGCCAATTCGTGGTATGAAAGGAAAGCGTATCCGCAGTTTGATCAAAAGTGACATCAACCTTTACGGCTACCATCTGCCGCTAGATATTCACCCAGAACTAGGCAATAACGCGGAGCTTGCACGCTTGCTAGACATTGAAGTGGAAGGTGGCTTAGAAGGACACCCTCAATCTGTCGCTCTGTTTGGCCGCTTGAAACAAGCAATGACTGGCGCTGACTTCGCAAACAAAATCAATCACGTATTAAACCGTGAACCTTTGCATATCGCGCCTGACAATGCAGAAAAAATGATTGAGACAGTTGGTTGGTGTACCGGCGGTGGTCAAGACTTCATTGAGCTTGCTGCTCAGCATGGATTAGATGCGTTTATTTCGGGCGAGATCTCAGAACGTACGACTTACACGGCTCGTGAATTGGATATCCATTACTTCTCTGCAGGTCATCACGCAACCGAACGTTACGGCATTAAAGCGTTGGGTGAATGGTTGGCACAAGAGCACGGTTTAGACGTTACGTTTATTGATATTGATAACCCAGTATAGAAGGGACGGGCTTTGTCCTCTGAGATGCGAAAGTGTTACGCAATTATCTCTCGCATCTCGAGGCGAAGCGCTCTATAGAGCGCAGCTCGTTCTCATCTCTTCAAAATAGAAAGGGTTGACGCTTTCACGTCAACCCTCATATTTATTCGATTCTCGATTCTCGATTCTCGATTCTCGATTCTCGATTCTCGATTCTAACGCTTACTCGCGCTCATGCAGTGGAGAAAACTCACGTTGAGTTTCACCAGTGTATAGCTGGCGAGGACGACCGATTCGGTTTAGTGGATCGCTGTGCATTTCGTTCCAGTGAGCAATCCAACCGATAGTACGAGAAATCGCGAAGATTACCGTAAACATCGATACAGGAATACCGATTGCTTTTAGGATGATGCCTGAGTAGAAGTCTACGTTCGGGTATAGCTTCTTAGACACGAAGTATTCGTCAGAAAGCGCAATACGCTCAAGTTCCATCGCTACGTCTAGTAGTGGATCTTTGATGTTTAGCTCTTTTAGAACTTCATGACATGTTTCACGCATTACCGTTGCACGTGGGTCGTAGTTTTTGTAAACGCGGTGACCGAAGCCCATTAGACGGAATGGGTCATCTTTGTCTTTTGCACGTTCTACGTACTCAGGAATGTTGTCTACGCTGCCGATCTCTTCAAGCATCTTCAGACATGCTTCGTTTGCACCACCGTGTGCAGGACCCCATAGAGAAGCAATACCTGCGGCAATACATGCGAATGGGTTCGCACCAGAAGAACCAGATAGACGAACCGTCGACGTTGATGCGTTTTGTTCGTGATCTGCGTGAAGCGTGAAGATCTTATCCATCGCACGCGCAACAACAGGATTTACTTCGTATTCTTCACATGGGTTTGCGTACATCATGTGTAGGAAGTTTTCTGCGTAGCTTAGGTCGTTACGAGGGTAGATAAATGGCTGACCGATTGAGTATTTGTAACACATCGCCGCCAAAGTAGGCATTTTCGATAGTAGACGGTACGCCGCGATTTCACGGTGTTCGTCGTTGTTGATATCTAGTGAATCGTGGTAGAAGGCCGCTAGTGCACCAACTACACCACACATTACTGCCATTGGGTGAGCGTCGCGTCGGAAGCCGTGGAAGAAGCTTGCGATTTGCTCGTGCACCATAGTATGGCGAGTAACCGTTGTTTTGAATTGCTCGTATTGCTCACGGGTAGGGGCTTCACCATAAAGCAGGATGTAACATACTTCCAAGTAATCTGCGTTATTGGCTAATTGATCAATCGGGTAACCGCGGTGCAAAAGAATACCTTTGCCGCCATCGATGTACGTGATTGATGATTCACAAGATGCAGTGGCAAGAAAACCTGGGTCAAAAGTAAAGTAACCATTGGCTCCCAGTTTACGAACATCAATCACAGGTGTACCTAGCGTACCGTCCATAATTGGCAGTTCGATTGGCGCATGACCTTCGATGTGAAGGGTAGCTTTCTTATCCGCCATAACAATCTCCTTTGTTTATTATTTAATCCGTCCAGGATGTTTATGTGCCATTTTTGTACTGTTGTTAAAGCTTAAAGTCAATTTTTCTCCATTTTTGTGTGCACTTGTTATGATTTTTCTCATGAAAATCGTTAAAAATCTGTTCTATGTAGCATAATTTGTTACATCAATTGTATTAGAATGTTGCTGGCCGTATATTGGCACAGAAAATTTTAGTTAAATCCTTATAAATTCGGGGCTAGAAACAAAAGTGAGGTTTGTTTGTGGACTCCGTTTGTTAACAAAGTATTTACAATTATCTCCGAGCTTATTGCGAGTATTTGTTAATCAAATGTTAACTTTTGTACGTTTGGAAGCTGAAATTGGTTATAACAATAAATGCTCAATGGAGCTGAGTGAGCAAGCCCGTGAAAGAAAGAAAGTCAAGACCTGTTAATTTAGATTTACAGACCATCCGCTTTCCCATCACAGCAATCGCGTCAATCCTGCACCGTGTGTCGGGTGTGATTACGTTTGTTGCGGTGGGTATATTACTTTGGTTACTGTCCATTTCTCTGTCATCCCCGATGGGTTTTATGGAAGCCGCTGACATCGTCGATAGCTTCTTCGTGAAATTCATTCTGTGGGGCATTCTAACTGCACTTGCCTACCACATTGCTGGTGGTGTTCGTCACTTACTGATGGACCTAGGCCACTTTGAAGAACTAGATTCAGGCGCAATGAGCGCTAAAGTCGCGTTTGGTGCTACTGCAGTGTTATCACTATTGGCGGGGATCTTGGTATGGTAAAACACGTTTCTTCATTCGGTCGTAATGGTGTTCACGATTTCTTATTGATTCGTGCGTCCGCCATCATTATGACTCTATACACGATTTATCTGGTGAGCTTTTGTGCTTTCTCAGACATCTCTTACGCATCTTGGACCCAGTTCTTTGGTGGCACGTTCACTAAAGTCTTCACCATGTTGGCACTTGTTTCTATTTTGATTCACGCGTGGATCGGCTTATGGCAAGTTTTAACGGATTACATTAAGTGCGCGAAACTTCGTGGTGCACTTCAACTTGGTGTTATTGCCGTGCTATTCGGCTATGTCTTCTCTGGTCTATTTATTTTGTGGGGTGCGTAAGTGTCTATTCCAGTTCGTGAGTTTGACGCCGTAGTAATCGGCGCTGGTGGTGCGGGCATGCGCGCTGCACTACAAATTTCGGAGCAAGGCCTTTCTTGTGCGTTGCTATCTAAAGTTTTCCCAACACGTTCACACACTGTTTCTGCTCAAGGTGGTATTACGGTTGCGCTAGGTAACGCACACGAAGACCATTGGGAACAGCACATGTACGATACGGTTAAAGGTTCTGACTATATCGGTGACCAAGACGCAATCGAGTACATGTGTAAGAACGGTCCTGAATCTGTTATCGAGCTAGAGAAAATGGGTCTTCCTTTCTCTCGTTTTGATAACGGCACTATTTACCAACGCCCGTTTGGTGGCCAGTCAAAGAACTTTGGTGGTGAGCAAGCGGCACGTACCGCGGCTGCGGCTGACCGTACTGGTCACGCGCTTCTACACACGCTTTACCAACAAAACATCAAGCACAAAACAACGGTATTCTCTGAGTGGTATGCTCTTGATATCGTTAAAAATGAAGATGGTGTTGTTCTAGGCTGTACTGCGCTATGCATGGAAACGGGTGAAGTGTGCTACTTCAAATCGAAAGCAACTATCTTAGCAACTGGTGGTGCAGGTCGTATCTACGCATCAACAACTAATGCGCACATCAATACTGGTGATGGTGTTGGTATGGCACTTCGTGCGGGTGTTCCGATGCAAGATATGGAAATGTGGCAGTTCCACCCAACGGGTATCGCTGGCGCAGGTGTGCTTGTAACCGAAGGTTGTCGTGGTGAAGGTGGTTACCTTCTAAACAAAGATGGTGAACGCTTCATGGAGCGCTACGCACCAAACGCGAAAGACCTTGCTGGTCGTGACGTCGTTGCTCGTTCAATGATGATTGAAATCCGTGAAGGCCGCGGCTGTGATGGTCCTTGGGGTCCACACATTAAACTGAAACTTGATCACCTAGGTAAAGATACTCTGGAGTCTCGTCTACCGGGCGTTTGTGAGTTGTCTCGTACATTTGCGCACGTTGATCCGGTCAAAGAGCCAATCCCTGTAATTCCTACGTGTCACTATATGATGGGTGGTATCCCTACTCAGGTATCAGGCCAAGCGATTCGCCAAGATGAGAATGGCGCTGACGTTGAAGTTCAAGGTCTATTTGCTTGTGGTGAGATTGCTTCTGTATCGGTACACGGTGCAAACCGTCTAGGTGGTAACTCACTACTTGACCTTGTGGTATTTGGTCGTGCGACGGGCCTTCATCTGGGTGAAACACTGCTTAAACAAGCTGACGCGAAACCTGCGACAGAAGCTGATATTGAACGTTCACTAGAGCGTTACAACCGTTGGGAAAATAGCACTGACGGTGAAGATCCAGCGCAAATTCGTAAAGACCTACAACAGTGTATGCAAAACAACTTCTCGGTATTCCGTGAAGGTGATGCAATGGCAAAAGGTCTGGTAGAGCTGAAAGCTATCCGTGAACGTCTGAAAAACGCTCACCTTGCTGATAAGTCGACTGAGTTCAACACACAACGCATTGAGTGTCTTGAACTAGAAAACTTGATGGAAACTGCTTATGCAACGGCGGTTGCGGCTAACTACCGTACAGAAAGCCGTGGTGCGCATGCTCGCTTTGACTTCCCTGACCGTGATGATGAGCAGTGGCTATGTCACTCTATCTACAACCCGGAAACGGAAGCAATGACGAAACGTGGTGTAAACATGGAGCCAATCCATCGTGAAGCATTTCCGCCAAAAGCACGTACGTACTAAGGAAAGGAGGGCAATATTATGAAACTGAATTTCTCTTTGTACCGCTACAACCCGGATGTCGACCAAAAGCCATACATGAAAGACTACACGCTTGAGGTGGAAGAAGGATCAGACATGATGCTTCTGGATGCATTGATCCTTTTGAAGGAGCAAGACCCTAGCATTGCATTCCGTCGTTCATGCCGCGAAGGGGTATGCGGCTCTGACGGCCTAAACATGAATGGCAAGAATGGTCTAGCGTGTATTACACCGCTATCTGCACTGCAAGGTGACAAGATTGTCATTCGACCTTTACCGGGCCTACCAGTAGTGCGTGATCTTATCGTTGACATGACACAGTTCTACGATAACTATGCGAAAGTTAAGCCTTTCTTGATTGATGATGGTGCTCTACCTCCATCTCGCGAGAACTTACAAACGCCTGATGAGCGTGCGCATTTAGATGGATTGTACGAATGTATTATGTGTGCATGTTGTACAACTTCTTGTCCATCATTCTGGTGGAACCCAGATAAATTTATCGGCCCTGCTGGTCTTCTAGCAGCTTACCGTTGGCTAATTGATAGCCGAGATACGGCAACTGATGAACGTTTGTCCGATCTTGATGATGCATTTAGCGTTTTTCGTTGCCATGGCATCATGAATTGTGTAAGTGTTTGTCCTAAGGGGCTAAATCCAACGAAAGCCATCGGTCACATCAAGTCGATGCTAGTCAATCGTTCGATTTAATTAGCAACAAAAATTGCCGACCCAAATGGGTCGGCTCTTAATAGCTCGGCGCAGACCGAAGCAAACGTGAAAACTACTGGTTAAGGGAAAATATGCACAACGGCGTGATGAAGGCATGGCTCGAGTCTTCACACTTGGCTGGCGCCAATGCAACGTATGTAGAGGACCTCTACGAACTGTATCTAAGTGACCCCGATCTGGTAAGTGAGGAGTGGAAACGCGTATTTGATGAGCTGCCTAAAAGCTCAGAAGAAGTGGCTGAACAGCCGCATTCGCGTGTCCGTGACTACTTCCGACGACTCGCTCAAGAAACAAAGCATTACAGTGTCCAAGTTAGTGATCCAGATGTCGACGCTAAGCAAGTAAAAGTTCTCCAGCTTATCAACGCATACCGCTTCCGCGGTCATGAAGCTGCAGAGCTCGATCCTCTAGGTCTATGGCAACGCCCACCTGTGGCGGAGCTAGACCCTGCATTCCACAATCTCACCGAAGATGACTTCGCAGAAACTTTCAACGTAGGTTCTTTTGCCATTGGCCAAGAGACGATGCAGTTGAAAGACATCTACTCGGCACTAAAGAAAACCTACTGTGGTTCTATTGGTGCAGAATACATGCACATGACAGATACAGAGCAAAAGCGTTGGATCCAGCAACGTTTAGAGTCTGTGGTTGGTCAGCCATCTTTCGATAAAGACGAAAAACGTACATTCCTTGAGGAGCTTACGGCTGCTGAAGGTCTCGAGCGTTACTTGGGTGCTAAGTTCCCAGGAGCAAAACGTTTCTCGTTAGAAGGTGGTGATGCACTGATTCCGATGACAAAAGAACTGATTCGTCATGCTGGTACCAGCGGCATGCGTGAAGTGGTTATCGGTATGGCTCACCGTGGACGTTTGAACATGTTGGTCAACGTTCTTGGTAAGAAGCCTCAAGATTTGTTTGATGAGTTTGCGGGTAAACACGACGAAACATGGGGTACTGGTGATGTTAAGTACCACCAAGGTTTCTCGGCAGACTTTGCAACGCCTGGTGGTGATGTTCACCTAGCGCTCGCATTTAACCCATCTCACCTTGAGATTGTAAACCCAGTAGTTATCGGTTCAGTTCGTGCACGTCAAGATCGCCTTGGTGACTTTGATGGCAGCCGCGTACTACCAATCACTATTCACGGTGATTCTGCGATTGCGGGTCAGGGTGTTGTGGCTGAGACGTTCAACATGTCTCTTGCTCGTGGTTTCTGCGTCGGTGGTACAGTGCGTATTGTTGTGAACAACCAAGTTGGTTTCACAACCTCTAACCCTCGTGATACGCGTTCTACCATGTACTGTACTGATATCGCTAAGATGGTACAGGCTCCGATTTTCCACGTTAACGCTGACGATCCAGAAGCGGTTGCTTTCGTAACGCGTATTGCATTGGATTACCGTAACGAGTTCAAACGTGATGTTGTGATTGATTTGGTGTGTTACCGCCGTCATGGTCACAACGAAGCGGATGAGCCGAATGCAACTCAGCCGTTGATGTACCAAAAAATCAAGAAACACCCAACGCCTCGTAAGCTGTACGCTGATGTGTTGATTGATAAAAACGAATCAGACATCGAAGTGGCAACTCAGCTTGTGAATGAGTACCGCGACGCACTTGATAAAGGTGAAGTTGTGGTGAAAGAGTGGCGTCCAATGGCACTTCACTCTGTTGACTGGTCTCCGTACTTAGGTCACGACTGGGATGTTGAGTGGGACAACAAATTTGATTCAACCCGCTTGAAAGAGCTTGGTCAACGCCTAATTCAATACCCAGATAGCCATAAGCTACAAAGCCGTGTAAACAAGCTTTACAACGATCGTGCTGCAATGATCAGTGGTGAGAAGCCATTAGATTGGGGTATGGCAGAGACACTTGCGTACGCGACCCTAGTTGACGATGGCAAGCGTATTCGTATCTCTGGTCAGGACTCAGGTCGTGGTACTTTCTTCCACCGCCACTCTGTTCTGCATAACCAAAATGATGCGAGTACTTACATCCCACTAGCGAATATTCATGACAAACAAGGGCCATTCCAAGTCTTTGACTCTGTGTTGTCAGAAGAAGCGGTATTGGCGTTTGAGTACGGTTATGCAACGGCAGAACCAAGCGGCTTGACTATTTGGGAAGCACAGTTTGGTGACTTCGCAAACGGCGCGCAAGTTGTGATTGACCAATTTATCTCGTCAGGTGAGCAAAAGTGGGCTCGTCTGTGTGGCCTAACTATGCTGTTGCCACACGGTTATGAAGGTCAAGGTCCAGAGCACTCATCAGCGCGTCTAGAGCGTTACCTACAATTGTGTGCAGAACAAAACATGCAAGTTGTAGTGCCATCTACACCTGCGCAGGTTTACCACATGATCCGTCGTCAGGTGGTGCGTCCTATGCGTCGTCCACTGATTGTTATGTCACCTAAGTCGCTACTGCGTCATCCACTTTGTACGTCTTCATTAGAAGATCTTTCTGAAGGCACATTCCAGCCTGCGATCCCAGAGATTGATAATCTGGAGTCAAGCAAAGTGAAACGTGTTGTGTTCTGTTCAGGTAAGGTTTATTTCGACCTTCTAGAACAGCGTCGCAATAACGAACAAGATGATGTTGCTATTGTGCGTATCGAGCAACTGTACCCATTCCCTCTGGATGAAGTACAAGCGGCGATTGCGCAATACACGAATGTTGAAGATTTCGTTTGGTGTCAGGAAGAGCCTCAAAACCAGGGTGCTTGGTACTGTAGCCAACACAACTTCCGTGCTGCTATTCCAGCAGGTGCAGATCTTAAATACGCAGGTCGCCCAGCTTCTGCTTCGCCAGCAGTAGGCTACATGTCGGTGCACTTGAAACAACAAAAAGCGTTGGTTGAAGACGCTCTGAACGTGAACTCAAAAACTTCGCATTAAGAACTAGAAGTTAAAGGAAGAAACAGATATGACAATTGAAATTCTGGTTCCAGATTTACCTGAATCAGTTGCTGACGCAACCGTAGCGACATGGCACAAACAACCAGGCGACGTAGTCGAGCGTGATGAAGTTCTGGTTGATATCGAAACCGATAAAGTAGTGCTTGAAGTTCCAGCTCCGGAAGCCGGCGTATTAGAAGCCATTATTGAAGAAGAAGGTGCAACAGTACTTTCTAAGCAGTTGATCGCGAAGCTTAAGCCTGGTGCTGTAGCGGGCGAACCAACAACAGATTCAACAGAAGATAAAGAAGCGTCTCCTGATAAGCGTCATAAAGCTGCGCTGACAGAAGAAAGCAATGATGCGCTAAGTCCAGCGGTTCGTCGTCTTCTAGCTGAACACGGCCTAGAAGCAAGCCAAGTGAAAGGCTCTGGTGTTGGCGGTCGTATTACTCGCGAAGATATCGAAGCTCACCTTGCAAACGCAAAAGCTGCGCCAAAAGCAGAAGCTCCAGCAGCAGTTGAAGCACCTGCAGCCGCACGCAGCCAAAAACGTGTTCCTATGACGCGTCTACGTAAGACGGTAGCAAACCGTCTTCTAGAAGCGAAGAACAATACGGCAATGCTAACTACGTTTAACGAAGTGAACATGAAGCCAATCATGGATCTTCGTAAGCAGTACAAAGACCAGTTCGAAGAGCGTCACGGTATTCGTCTAGGCTTCATGTCTTTCTACGTGAAAGCTGTAACAGAAGCACTAAAACGTTACCCAGAAGTGAATGCATCTATCGATGGTGATGACATTGTTTACCACAACTACTTCGATATCAGCATGGCGGTTTCTACGCCACGTGGTCTAGTGACACCAGTACTTAAAGACTGTGACACACTAGGTTTTGCAGATGTTGAAAAGGGCATTAAAGAGTTAGCAATTAAAGGTCGTGATGGCAAGCTAACCGTTGATGAACTAATGGGTGGCAACTTCACTATCACTAACGGTGGTGTATTTGGTTCACTGATGTCTACTCCAATTATCAACCCACCACAATCAGCAATCTTGGGTATGCATAAAATCCAAGAGCGCCCAATGGCGGTTGATGGCAAAGTAGAAATCTTGCCAATGATGTACCTAGCACTATCTTACGACCACCGTTTGATCGATGGCCGTGAGTCAGTGGGCTTCCTAGTAACGATTAAAGAGCTACTTGAAGACCCAGCGCGTCTGCTATTAGACGTTTAATATCGCTAAAACGTCGAGTTGTCCCTGATAGCTCGACGTCTACAGCATCCAAGGCTAGACTGGCTCAGCGTCTGGCCTTCACTTGAACTGCCCCCGATATATCTATAAGCAGTTGATTTGAGAAGACCCTACAGACGTACCGCATCAAGCGGCGTTATGGAAATAATAAATCCCTTAAGGGATAAACAAACGGAATATCAAAATGAATTTGCATGAATACCAAGCCAAACAGCTGTTTGCAGAATTCGGTTTGCCTGTACCGGAAGGCTACGCATGTGATACGCCACAAGAAGCTTTTGAAGCTGCGGGTCGCATCACTACTGAAAAGAAAGTTGTAAAGTGTCAGGTTCACGCTGGTGGCCGCGGTAAAGCGGGCGGTGTTGAACTACACGATACAAAAGATGGCGTAAAAGAATTCGCACAAAAATGGCTAGGTAAGAACTTGGTTACTTACCAAACAGACGCAAATGGTCAGCCTGTTACTAAAATCCTTGTAGAAGAAGCGTCTAACATCGCTAACGAACTTTACCTTGGTGCGGTTGTAGACCGTGCGACTCGTAAGATCGTTTTCATGGCTTCTACTGAAGGTGGTGTGGAAATCGAAAAAGTTGCGGAAGAAACGCCGGAGCTAATCCACAAAGCGGCAATCGATCCACTAGTAGGCCCTCAAGCTTACCAAGGTCGCGAGCTAGCGTTCAAACTTGGTCTTGAAGGTGACCAAATCAAACAATTCGTTAAGATCTTTATGGGTCTTGGCACGATGTTCTCTCAGTACGACCTAGCGCTACTAGAGATCAACCCATTGGTTATTACTGGTGAAGGCAACCTGCTATGTCTTGACGGTAAGATCAACATCGACTCAAACGCGCTATACCGTCAGCCTAAGCTTCGTGAAATGCACGATCCTTCACAAGAAGATGAGCGTGAAGCGCACGCAGCTCAGTGGGAACTGAACTACGTAGCACTAGACGGTAACGTTGGCTGTATGGTTAACGGCGCGGGTCTAGCAATGGGTACAATGGACATTGTAAACCTACACGGCGGCAAGCCTGCGAATTTCCTAGACGTAGGTGGCGGCGCGACAAAAGAGCGTGTAGCAGAAGCATTCAAGATCATCCTATCTGATGACAACGTGAAAGCCGTTCTAGTAAACATCTTCGGCGGTATCGTTCGTTGTGACATGATCGCAGAAGGCATCATCGGTGCAGTGAAAGAAGTTGGTGTAACGGTACCTGTTGTTGTTCGTCTAGAAGGTACTAACGCTGACCTAGGTCGCGAAGTTCTTGCTAATTCTGATGTTGATATCATTGCTGCTGAGTCGCTAACAGATGCTGCTCAGAAAGTTGTTGCTGCTGCGGAGGCTAAATAATGTCTGTACTAATTAACAAAGACACTAAAGTAATCTGTCAGGGCTTCACTGGTGGTCAAGGTACTTTCCACTCAGAGCAGGCAATTGCTTACGGTACACAAATGGTTGGTGGTGTATCTCCAGGTAAAGGTGGTCAAACTCACCTTGGTCTTCCTGTATTCAACACGGTACGTGAAGCAGTAGAAGTAACTGGCGCAACAGCAACAGTTATCTACGTTCCAGCACCATTCTGTAAAGATGCAATCCTAGAAGCGATCGACGCAGGCATCGAGCTAATCGTAACGATCACTGAAGGCATCCCAACAACAGATATGATCGACGTTAAAGTGAAGCTAGAAGAAACTGGCGTTCGCATGATCGGTCCTAACTGTCCGGGTGTTATCACGCCTGATGAGTGTAAGATCGGTATCATGCCTGGTCACATCCACAAGAAAGGTAAAGTGGGTATCGTGTCTCGCTCAGGTACTCTAACGTACGAAGCGGTTAAGCAAACAACGGATGAAGGCTTCGGTCAATCAACGTGTGTTGGTATCGGTGGTGACCCAATCCCAGGTTCAAACTTCATCGACATCCTGAAGCTTTTCCAAGAAGACCCTGAAACAGAAGCAATCGTAATGATTGGTGAAATCGGTGGTACTGCGGAAGAAGAAGCGGCGGCTTACATCAAAGAAAACGTAACTAAGCCAGTGGTTTCTTACATTGCTGGTGTTACCGCTCCTCCAGGTAAACGTATGGGTCACGCAGGTGCTATCATCTCAGGTGGTAAAGGTACTGCAGAAGACAAATTCGCAGCACTAGAAGCGGCTGGCGTTAAGACTGTGAAATCTCTAGCTGAGATTGGTAAAGGTCTACGTGAAGTGACAGGTTGGTAATCAACCAAACCATTGTATAAGCATTAAAAAGCCTGCGATTTCGCAGGCTTTTCTTTTTCTGTTTCACAATGGTTTGTGTTTAATCTTTAACGCGATTTAGCGATTTAGCGATTTAGTTATTCCGTTACTAGGCTTTGCGTTTAATCAGCTGGCTAAGCATAAATAGGAATGTCGCGCTAATCACAACTGAAGGGCCTGCTGGTGTATCGAAATGCCAAGACAGGCTTAGGCCCATCAGCACCGCGATAGAGCCAATAATTGAGGCAAACAAGGCCATTTGTTCTGGTGAAGACGACACTTTACGTGCAGTTGCGGCTGGGATAATCAATAGAGAAGTCATGATCAGCGCACCCACAAACTTCATCCCGACAGCGATAACGACACCGACCATGAGCATTAGCACTAAGCGCACTAAATCGGTATTCACGCCCTCAACGGCAGCTAGCTCCTCACTTACAGTGCTTGATAAAAGCGGTCGCCAGAATGCATACAGACAAGCACTGACACCGATCACTCCAGCGTAGATGAACATTAAATCCTGTGGTGAAACTGCAAGCAAATCACCAAACAGGTAGCTCATCAAATCCACGCGAACGTTCTCTAGGAAGCTGACCGACACCAAGCCAATCGATAAGGCGCTGTGTGCCAGAATACCTAGCAGCGTATCGGTAGCGACAAGCTGTTGTTTTTGCAAAGTAACCAGCAGTACAGCAAGTGCTAAGCAACAAACCAACAATGCTAGGTAAAGGTTTATGTTGAGCAAGAAGCCTAGTGCCAAGCCCATTAAAGAGGCATGGGCGAGCGTATCGCCAAAGTAGGCCATTTTTCGCCAAACCACGAAAGAGCCGAGTGGACCAGCAATGATTGCGATACCGATACCGGCTAAAATTGAAGGCAACAAAAACTCAATCATGATGATGGTGTCCGTGAGAGTGGTTAGAACATGATGTTGCATCACCCGTCACTGGAGTGCCTGCTAAATCGTGGTGATGATGGTCGTGGTCATGGTGATAGAATGCCAATGACTCACGAGTCGCATTGCCAAACAACGCGATATAAGACGGGTGCTGAGTAATGGTTGCCGGTGAGCCAGAGCAGCATACGTGATGATGCAAGCAGATCACATCATCGGTCTTAGCCATGACCAAATGCAGATCATGGGATACCATAAAAACGCCACAATCGAAGCGATGGCGAATGCTCTCGATCAGATCGTATAAATCGATTTGACCTTGAACATCAACACCTTGAGCTGGTTCATCAAGCACGAGCAATTCAGGACGTTGAAGTAGGGCGCGAGCAAGCAGCACACGTTGGTTTTCACCACCAGAAAGACGGTGCATGTTACTTTTGATGAGATGTTCAGCGCCGACAAGACGTAACGCGTCGAGGCATTCCTGCTTGCTATACTTGCCAGCAAGGTTTAGGAAACGAATGACATTCAATGGAAGAGAGTCGTTGAGTTTCAGCTTCTGGGGTACATAACCAATTTTCAGCTTACGTTGCTTGGTTAATTTACCACTGGTTGGTTTTTGGAGACCTAGAATGACTTTAACTAACGTCGATTTTCCCGCTCCGTTGGGACCAATTAGGGTAGTGATCTTGCCCTTTTCTAATTCCATTGTGACATTGTCGAGAACTCTGCGTTCGTCAAACTCGACGCACAGTTGCTCAAGACGGACTAGTGAAGACATGAATGAAACTCATTTGCAAATTGTTAATGTTATAATGTAACATTATCTCACTTTCCACGCTATACCCCAAGTAAAACTATGAAAAGAGCTATAATTCTTGCTGTTTCAGCAATGTTAACCTTACCTGCTCATGCGGTAACCGTGTTGACTAGTATTAAACCTATTCAAATGATCACAACCGAGCTGACGGAAGGCGTTACTGAGCCAGAAGTTCTGCTACAAAACAATGCTTCGCCACACGATTACGCTTTGCGCCCATCGGATGTGAAGAAGGTAGCTGCTGCCGACCTTGTTATTTGGTACGGCCATGATCTCGAACCTTTCCTAGAGAAAGTGGTGACGGATAAAGGTAACACGCTAACCGTTAGCGAAATTCCGGGCCTATCGTTACGTGCATTTAGTGGTGAGCATGACCACCATGATGGTCACGATCACGGCACACACGATCCACATTTCTGGTTGGGTGTTGAAACCGTAAAACAAGTTGCCAACGCTATCGCTCACAAACTTGCAGAAATCGATCCTACGAATGCAGACACTTACGCAGCAAACTTGAAGAAGTTTGAAGCGGAGTTAAAAGCTACGGATGCGGAGATTAAGCAACAACTGACACCAGTGCAAGACAAAGGTTATTTTGTTTTCCACGATGCTTACGGCTATTTTGAATCACGCTACAACCTAAATCAACTCGGGCACTTTACGGTTTCTCCAGATCGTAAACCGGGAGCAAAAACATTGATTCATATCCGTAAAACATTGGGCACGGGTGATGTCGCTTGTGTGTTCTCAGAACCACAATTCACCCCTGCTGTGGTTGAAAGTGTGATGCGTGGCAGCGATGTTAATGCTGGAGTTCTTGACCCATTGGGTAGCAGTGTTGATGTTAAATCAGGTAGTTACTTTGTATTCTTGAAAGGAATTTCAAACAGCCTTAGTCAGTGTTTGAGTGAAAAGTAACAATTGTGTTGTTGTTCTCTATACAGAACACGCGTTTAACGTGATCTGGCAGTAAGAATTACAAACCTTTGGCGCAGTGAGTCTTTTCTATCAATGGAATTGAGATATCATTATCAATAATTAGCGGCTCAAAATAACCATATACGCACTCAGCTATGGAAGGCATGAGTAAACCATGAGTCGCACGTATTGATACATGTAAGGATTTTATCTTGCTGCGCCAACTAGCCCTATTTTTTTGGGCTTTTATCCCCTCATTTCAAGCGTTTGCTTCAAGTGAAGCGAATGCGATCTTCTACCCTTTGCCAAATCAGGTTAAGGGTACTTTTATTGCAGCGAAAAAATTGTTTCCTGGCGAGCACGGTGGGCTTTGGATCCATGATGTTCATGGCCGAGTGCTGTTCTACAATGGGCAGACAACCTTGCCTAAATCAGGAAGTTTTCTGCAAACAAAAGCCGAGCAACTGGCCTACCATAAAGGCTCATTCTGGACGTTTGTCGAAAATGAAGTGTACCAAACTTACCCTAACCAAGAGCGTCGCTTGGTTTTTAGCCTCAATCCTGGCTCGCAGATTCGAAAGATTGGTTCATCGGGTAACTTTATTTGGGTGAGCGATGGTGCGCATTTCTATACCTACAATATTGAAACCAGCGAACTGAACTCTTTCTCTTTGCTTCAGCTCTATCAGCACAGCAACAACAGCTACGTTTATATTAATGACGCTATTTTTGTAGAAACGAAATGGGCATTAGCGACCACGTCAGGCGTTTATCTATCTGAGGGAAGTAAATTCAACCACGTGGTTTCTTCTGGTAAGCATTATATTGAAAAGGTGTATTACTCCCATACAAGGCGAGAGATTTTAGTTGGCACGCTCAAAGGGGCGCTGATCTTCAATATCTATGAACCAAATAAACCGGTTATAAGAATCGGTGCTTCGCATGTGCTGACTTTTGCGGAAACCAACCAAGAATACTGGGTAGGAACGGAGCAGGGGCTCTACTTGTATTCTTTCTTGAGTGGTGAGGTGACTCAAGTAACTCCAGCAAGCTTCCTTGAGTTGGAATTAGCGAGCACTAAAATCTACTCGTTATTGAACGACAATATGGGTGGTATGTGGATAGCAACCAACCAAGGTATTCGCTATTACTCATTATTCAGTAAAAAGTTTGAGCGGATCACCTTCAGTAGCTATGACCAACAAACACTGACCGGACGTATACGACAAACGTTAACAGGGCCGGATGGCGTATTATGGTTTGCTGACGACCACAAGCTGTACCGTTCAGGAAGTTCAGAGATTACTGAAGTCTTACATCTAACATCCCAGATAAATGAATTTGCTTTTCAAGGTGAAAAACTCTGGATAGCCACGTCTTCCGGTTTAGAGATTTACAACCTAAATAACTTACAGCGTGTGACGTTCCCATACCTTCGCGTCATTGCTGGAAGGGAAATTGATCATATCGTCTCTGATGGAACCGACCGACTTTGGGTTTCTAGCGGCTATCAACTATTTAATATCGATGCTGCGAATCAGCAGATGAGAAACTTTGGCAGCGATTGGTTAGTCAGTCAGTTTTTGCCTGCGAAAATCACCCGTTTATATGACAAAAAAGATTTGCTTTTGATTGGTACTGACCACGGCGTCTATGAATACGATGGTGAGCGAATTCGATTTAACCGCTTCTCAGAAAAGTACGGTGAGTCACTCGATATCATTACCGCGATTGATGGTTCTCATTGGTTTGCTTCTGCTTATGGTGTTTTCAAAACGGTACCGGGTAGCGATGCAAAAGAAGTGATGGAAATGAGCGTATCAAACTCTCGCCCGGCCTGTTTACTCAGTGACTCAGAAGGTGTGTGGCTTGCTTCATCAGTGGGGCTTAGCTATTACCATCTCTCAGGGCAGTTGATGAAGCATTATTCTTCAGCATCCGGCCTCATTAATAATGAATTTCTTCCGGGTGTTTGTAATGTTATTCGTCGCTCAGAAGATAGTGACCGCCAACTTATCTTTGGCTCTCAATATGGTTTAGTCAAAGCTGATTCGTCAAAGTTACTCGTATCCAACACGCCAGAATCCCAACTGATCGTTAGTCAAGTCATGCTAGAAAATGAGGTGGTTCAAGTTGGTAGTGCTGACCTAGAAAGTATGAAGCTACCTTATGGCTCTTCGTTAAGCTTTCTTTTTGGGGTGATGCCGAAACCAGATAACCAAAACCTCTATTATCGCTTGAACGAGAGCGACCAGTGGCAATCGCTTGAAGGTGGTCAATTAACACTAGAACACCTCAACTCAGGTGATTATCACTTGCAGGTGAGTAATGATTCGCAGCTCGCGTCTGGCTTAATCGGTTTGGAATCAAAATTCACGGTATTAAAACCTTGGTATTTGTCCAAGCTGGCGATCTCTGGATTTACTTTGGTTACCATCGCCATTATCGCTCTTTTGATGTATTGGCGCTCACGGTATGTGTTGCAAGCGAACCGTGACTTGGCAGCACAAGTGACGTTAAAAACCAACCAGCTTCGCCATCAAAGTCGAGTTTTATTGACCAGTAATCAGCAACTAAGAAAGCAGATTCAAGTGAGAAACTTGCTGGTGGACCATGTTGCACAGTCAATTAAGTCGAGCGTTGACTCGATAGCGCATAAGTTACCTGTTGATTTAGATTCAGTGACTCAAGATCATCTATCGAAAACGTATTGGCAGCTAAACGAACTAAAGAGCTCTCCGGGAGACACCAGTAACGGGAGTCAAAACTATAACCTGAGTCAGATAACGCAATCTGTTGTGGATGTTTGGCGTGAGGACTTTTCTAAAGCCGGTATCAGTGTTGAGCTGCAAGACAATCACAAAGCAAGCCGTATTTCATTAGAAAGCTTTAACCTTGATGTCATATTCAACAGTATTTTCGCCAATATCATCAAACGCTCTTTCCGAGGGCAGTCGGTTAAATTGGTATTGGACGAGGCTAATGACATCGTCTCATTGAGTTTTATTGACTACGGAACGCAATTACCAAGTAAAGCGGCAGTAATGCGCCCAACCAATGCCAGTAATGTAGATTTGAGTATGGATAACTTACCTCAACTCGTTGCCGCAAGTGGTGGGCATTTATCTATGTTTGCTTCTGATGCTCAAAATAAAATAGAGATTACTTGGCCATGTGCTCAAGAACCGAGCCATGTTGAAGAAGTACTGCCCGAGTTTACGGAGGTTGAACCACAGCAGCAAACTACCTCACCAGAGCAAGAGTGGTTGATGAAAGTTTACCAACTGGTTGCTGAGCATTATCACGATCCGGAGTTTGGTACGGCATCTGCTGCGAAGATGCTTTATATGTCTGAGCGAAGCCTACAACGGCGCTTTAAGTCGGCTTCGTCAAGAACGCTAAAAGACTACGTGACAGAAGTAAGATTAGAAACAGCCTGTGAACAGCTATTAGCAGGAGAGAAAATCAGTGAGGTCGCATTTAACTGTGGCTTTAATGACCCATCGTACTTTAGTCAGAAGTTTAAGTTGCACTTTGGCTTACCTCCATCCAAGTTTGCAATGACTCAAGATAGCCAGACGAGCATTTAGCTCTTAATTTGACATTAGCTAGCCCAGCCTTAGTGCTGGGCTTTTTTATGCCTGTGAAACGAACGGTGTTGTGCAGAACTTCATATAGATATTGGACAGAAGGGCATGCTCTCTAATTTGGCAGGATAAGGGATAAGGGATAAGGGATAAGGGATAAGGCGCACAAGCCATCTAATGAAGAACATGTGCAGTAAAACGGTTATGAAAGATGGTGACAGATAATAGAGATAATTGGGCTTTGTTTGAGAAGAAGGTTAAGAAATTATAGGGAGTTAATTGAGATGCGAATGAAGAAAGAGAAGAAAAAAATATCGTGGTATAGCCGGGGGGACTATACCACGGGTGTCAATGACACCTTCGCTTGCTGCCGGAGTGACATGTTGCCATGCCACCTCTGGAATTCTTTTGAGAGGCTGTTGTCTCTCGATGGGTTAACTATACGAGACCTTACTTATTTTTCTTATAAAAATAACGACAGCTTTATGTGAGAAAAGCGACAAGTTGTATTTTTATTTATAACTAACTGTATTTAATGTGATTTTTACTGTTGATGAGTTTAAATGTTACGTTTGTGTTAATCTCCATTTGGCTGAAAATATTCGATTTTGACGAAAATGACGTGAGATTAATTAACGGAGTTGACGTTTCATTTCGCCAAAAGCATTAATGAAATCTTTGATTTCACACAATGAATGAGAGGGTATAGAAGAGTAACATTAGCGCCCTATACTATTAATAATAATATTTATCATTTGCACTACTCTTAAGGGCCACTATGAAGCTATCAGAAATTAAACCTGGCGAAACAGTGACAATTCGGTTGTTAGAAGGACTTACGTCGGACGTCAGAAAAAAGCTAATGGTAATGGGATTACTTCCAAATACTGAGGTTAAAGTTATTCGACGTGCTCCAATGGGCGACCCACTGCAAGTTGAAGTTCGTGGTGTTTCTGTTGCATTGCGAGAGGCCATTGCGCAGAACATTGAAGTGGAGCGAGCATAATGCAATACCAAATTCTTACGGTCGGTAACCCAAACAGCGGTAAAACGACACTTTTTAATGGCCTTACTGGTGCAAAACAACAAGTCGGCAACTGGGCTGGTGTAACGGTTGAAAAGAAAACTGGCCAGTTCAAACACGCTGGCGATGAATTTCTGCTGACAGACCTTCCGGGTATCTACTCTCTAGATAGTGGTAATGACAGTAATAGTATCGATGAGTCTATCGCGTCTCGTGCGGTTCTGACGCACCCTGCTGATCTGATCATCAACGTAGTCGATGCAACAAGTCTTGAACGTAGCTTATATATGACACTGCAGCTGCGCGAGCTTGGTCGTCCTATGATTGTTGTATTAAACAAAATGGACGCACTTAAGCGTGAACGCCAAATCATCAACGTTGCAGAACTTGAAAAAACGTTGGGTTGCCCGGTAGTTAGCCTGTCAGCGACAAACAAAGCACAAGTAGCAGAATTTAAAGAGAAGTTGCACAAGTCTGTGGTTCAAGGTGTCGCGTTAAAAGAAGTCGCTTTGAATTACGGCGAACAAATGGAAGCGGCGATCGGCAAAGTTTCGGCTCTTTTCAATGATCAAACCGTTTCTCACCGAGCATTGGCGATTCGCGCACTAGAAAAAGATGCACTGGTTCTTAACAGCATGTCGGATGCAGACCGCAATAGTGTTGAAAATACGATTGCCGAGCTAGATCTTGATGTTGACCTGCATGTGGCTGACACCAAATACACACATCTTCATGAAGAGTGTAAGAAAGTACGCCGTAGCGAAGGCAAGCTAAGCCGCAGCGTGACTGAAAAGCTAGACCAATTCATTTTGAACAAGTGGGTGGGCATCCCATTCTTCTTTGTTGTGATGTACCTAATGTTCATGTTCTCTATCAACATTGGTAGTGCATTCATCGACTTCTTCGATATCGGTGTTGGTGCTCTGTTGGTTGATGGTGGTCACCACTTGTTAGACGGTCATTTACCTGTGTGGTTAGTGACGGTTCTTGCTGATGGTATCGGTGGTGGTATCCAGACGGTTGCAACCTTCATTCCGGTTATCGCGTGTTTGTACCTGTTCCTAGCGGTACTTGAGAGCTCAGGTTACATGGCTCGTGCAGCATTCGTACTAGATAAAGTGATGCAGAAGATCGGTCTACCGGGCAAAGCATTTGTACCGTTGGTTCTTGGTTTTGGCTGTAACGTTCCGTCAATCATGGCAACTCGTACTCTAGACCAAGAACGTGAGCGTAAACTGGCTGCATCTATGGCGCCATTTATGTCATGTGGTGCTCGTCTGCCTGTCTACGCACTATTCGCTGCGGCATTCTTCCCTGGTTCTGGTCAGAACATTGTATTCGCACTTTACCTACTTGGTATTGTGGCAGCGATCTTCACAGGTCTTTTCCTTAAGCACACGCTTTACCCAGGTAGCAGCGATAGCCTAGTGATGGAAATGCCTGATTACGAGCTTCCGACGCTACAAAACGTGGTGATCAAAACTTGGCAAAAGCTAAAGCGCTTTGTACTTGGTGCAGGTAAAACCATCGTTATCGTTGTTGCTATTCTGAGTTTCTTCAACTCATTGGGTACTGATGGCAGTTTTGGTAACGAAGACAGCGAAAACTCTGTGCTTTCTAAAGCGGCGCAAGTTGTGACTCCGGTATTCTCACCAATCGGTGTTCAAGAAGACAACTGGCCAGCGACGGTAGGTATCATTACTGGTATCTTCGCAAAAGAGGCGGTAGTTGGTACGCTGAACAGTCTATACACGACGCCAAGCGATGGTGAAGATGCAGAATTTGACCTAATGGGCAGCCTAGAAGAGGCAGTAATGAGTATCCCTGAAAACCTAGCCGGTTTGAGCTACTCAGATCCACTAGGTATTGAAGTGGGTGACTTAACTGACTCAAATGCGGTTGCAGAAGAACAGGAGGTCGATGCTTCTATCTTCGGTAACATTAAATCGCAGTTTGCTTCTGGCAATGCCGCATTTGCTTACCTAATCTTTATCCTACTGTACACTCCTTGTGTGGCGGCGATGGGTGCTTATGTACGTGAGTTTGGTCATAAGTTCGCACGCTTTATCGCGGTTTGGACAATGGGCTTGGCTTACCTATGTGCGACGTTCTACAACCAATTGACGCATTTCGCAGATAGCCCAGTGACAAGTGGCATTTGGATGGCAGTGATCGTAGCTATCTTCTTTGGCACATATCGTGTGTTCAAACGAGTTGGCAAGAAGCAAAACGGTGCATTAGAGGCGCAAGTAGCATGATTTTAAAAGAGCTTTATCAATACATTGCAGACAAAGGAACCGTCTCCCAGTCAGATCTGGCTAAGCAGTTTGGGATGAGTGAAGATGGTGCCGACGCGATGTTAAGCGTGTGGATTAAGAAGGGTAAAATTAGCCGCTTAGTCGACACAAATAAAGCTCATGACGTGACTCGAGTTCGCTACTCAGTGACTAAACAAGATGGTTTATCTCTGACAGTCACCATGTAGCGACTATCAAAATTAGTCATCTAAAAATTATCACGTTAAAACGAAAAAGCCGCATCATTACTGATGCGGCTTTTTTCAACTTATAAGCTCAGATTTTGCAAAGTTTCCCAGTTAAGTTTTTTGGAAAATAGAGCTCAGTGACAACACGTTTTTAATGCGACCAAGTAATTCGTTTTGCTCTTCTTCTGTACGGAATTCACCTTTGGTGTTACCCCAAACTGGTCCCGGCCATGCTACGTCATCTTTGAAGCGAGCAATATGGTGAATGTGCAGCTGCGGCACCATGTTACCTAGTGCACCGAGGTTTAACTTGTCTGGACGGAATGTTGCTTCCAGTGCTTGGCTTACTGCCTGAGACTCTAGTAAAAACTGTTGCTGTTCTTTCATTGGCAAGTGGTGAAGCTCTTTTAGGTTTGCACGTTTTGGTACCAAGATAACCCATGGCACGGCATTGTCTTTATGCAGAAGCGCCACACACAGTGGGAAGTGACCGATAACGGTAGTGTCTTTTGCCAATTGAGGGTGCAGTTCAAAGCTCATTATATTATCCGATTTGAATTGAATGACATCAGTATACGCCAGATAAAACAAAAGGTTGACGCTTTCACGCCAACCTTTCGAAATCATCTCGATTCTCGATTTGCTTACATACGCTCTAGAGTATCGATACCTAGTAGAGACAGACCCTGCTTGATGGTCTTCGCTGTTAGCGCTGCTAGTTTCAGACGGCTTTGTTTCACAGCTTCATCTTCAGCAACTAGGATAGGGCATGCTTCGTAGAAGCTAGAGAACTGACCTGCTAGTTCGAATAGGTAGCTACACATGATGTGTGGTTGACCTTCGCGAGCAACAGATTGAACCGCTTCTTCGAACTGCATAAGTTTTGCGATAAGCGCTTTTTCTTTCTCGTCAGTGATCTTAATTTCACCTTGTAGATCATCCATAGAAACGCCAGCTTTAGCGAATACAGATGCTACACGAGTGTAAGCGTATTGCATGTACGGTGCAGTGTTACCTTCGAACGCTAGCATGTTATCCCAATCGAACACGTAGTCCGTGGTACGGTGCTTAGAAAGGTCTGCGTATTTAACCGCTGCCATTGCAACTGTGTTTGCGATCGCTTTCTTCTCGTCTTCTGCTAGTTCTGGGTTCTTAGATTCGATCAGCTGTGCTGCACGAACTTCTGCTTCATCAAGAAGATCAGCAAGACGAACCGTACCGCCTGCACGAGTCTTGAATGGCTTACCGTCTTTACCTAGCATCATACCGAACGCGTGGTGCTCAAGAGATACTGACTCTGGCACGTAACCCGCTTTACGAACGATAGTCCAAGCTTGCATTAGGTGTTGGTGCTGACGAGAGTCGATGAAGTAAAGTACGCGGTCCGCGCCTAGTTCTTCGTAACGGTATTTCGCACATGCGATGTCCGTTGTTGTGTATAGGAAGCCGCCGTCGCGTTTCTGAACGATAACGCCCATCGCTTCGCCGTCTTTGTTCTTGAATTCTTCAAGGAACACAACTTGCGCGCCGTCATCTTCAACCGCAAGACCTTGTGCTTTAAGGTCTGCTACGATCTTAGGTAGCATGTCGTTGTACATGCTTTCGCCCATTACGTCATCACGAGATAGAGATACGTTTAGACGATCGTAGTTGCGTTGGTTTTGGATCATGGTTACGTCAACCAACTTCTTCCACATTTCTGCGCAGAACTCGTCGCCGCTTTGCAGTTTCACAACGTAGTTACGTGCTTTCACTGCGAATTCTTCGTCTTCGTCGTACAGTTTCTTAGACTCACGGTAGAAGCCTTCAAGGTCAGCCAGCTCCATAGAAACTTCGCCAGACTCTTGTTGTACACGCTCAAGGTTTGCGATAAGCATACCGAACTGAGTACCCCAGTCACCGATATGGTTCGCACGGATCACTTTGTGACCTAGGAACTCAAGAGTACGTACTACTGCATCACCGATGATGGTTGAACGTAGGTGACCAACGTGCATTTCTTTAGCAACGTTTGGTGCAGAGTAGTCAGCAACGATAGTTTGAGCTTCGTCTGCTGCAACGCCAAGACGTGAGTCAGCCAGTGCTGCTTCCGCTTGTTTTGCTAGGAACTCTTCGCTTAGGAAAATGTTGATGAAACCAGGACCTGCGATTTCTGTCTTGCTCGCAATACCATCTAGGTCTAGAACATCCAGTACTTTCTGTGCAAATTCTCGTGGGTTAGTACCCAATTTTTTAGCAACGCCCATTACGCCGTTTGCTTGGTAGTCACCAAATTGTGGCTTTGCTGATTGGCGTACTGCCGCAGGACTGCCTGCAGGTGCGCCAGCGGCTTCTAGAGCCTGAGATACTTTGTCATTAATAAGTGCTTGGATATTCACACGCGTTTCCTTCAATTCAAGGACGAAGAACTCGGCGAAGTAAGTGCCGAGTTCTGTTGGAGTTCACAAAAATGGGGCTAATGATAACAACTTTATTGCTTTTCATACAGAGAGGAATTGGGGAAATTTATACTTTTTCGATTGAATGGAAATGTGGCTTGGTTTGCGTTTACTATTGCGTGCAGAGTAATGAGATAAATCGCCCCATAAGAGAGCCACAATGACGACTCAACTAGTTGAAAAACGCCTAGCGCCTGAATTGATGATCCAAGATCTGGATGCATTTATGGCGAAGATTGAAGAGCTTGCATCCCTGTTAAAACTGGATCTGAGCTTTGCTCAAGCTGACCATATTGCGCTGCGTATTAATGATACTGAAACAGCGAGAGCCGCACATGAAGCATGGAATCAATACGGTAAGGTGATTTCACAAGCGAAAATCAACGGTCGCCCGATTATTGTTATTGAATTCGACAAAGCGTTAGAAAGCCGTGGCTGGAAGATAGAGTGTCTGGAGTTGCCATACCCTGCGGAAGGCAAAATCTACCCAAGCGAAAGTTGGGAGCATGTGGAGTTCGTGATTCCATCTCATGCCGAAACCGCAGACGAGTTTCTTGCTGATTTGAAACACACTTACCCAACGTTTGGCGCGCGTTTTGACGAGTTGGAAGAGCTGGGTGTGAAGATCAAACTATCGAGCCCGAAAGGGGAAGGCGAGCGCTTGAACAACCCAACGGTGGCGTTTAAGTATCAAGGCATTTGTATCAAGCTGCACCCGCATTCACTCAAGCGTATTGTTGAGTCTGAGCAGGCTGAATAAGTTGGCTCTGAACAACTATAAAGAAGAAAGGGTTGCCAAATGAGCAACCCTTTCTTTTTTCAAATGCGGTGAACTTAAAGAATAACCGTCTTATTGCCGTAGACAAATACGTGGTCATTGATCACTTTATTCAAAGCCTTGCTCAATACGTTCTTCTCTACATCGCGACCTGCTTGCGCCATATCTTGTGCGCTGAACGTGTGATCCACTGGAATAACGTCCTGCTTGATGATTGGACCTTCATCCAAGTCATTTGTCACGAAGTGCGCCGTAGCACCGATGATCTTCACACCGCGGTCGTAAGCTTGTTGGTACGGTTTTGCACCGATAAACGCGGGTAAGAAGCTGTGGTGGATGTTGATGATCTTGTGACGGTATTTCTCTACGAAAGTCGGAGTGAGAACTCGCATGTACTTCGCAAGTACAAGGTAATCGGCATCGTATTGATCAATCACTTCAAGCATCTTCTGCTCGTGCTCTTCACGGCTAAGATCTTCGTGAGTGACGTGATGGTAAGGGATATCAAAACGCTCCGTGAGTGTTTGCAGTTTGTCGTAGTTACCAACAACCGCAGCAATTTCAACATCTAAGCTGCCATCGTAAGTCTTCATCAGAATATCACCCAGACAGTGCGCTTCTTTGGTTACTAGGATAACGATGCGTTTGCGGCGAGAGCTAATGAGTTTGCGTTTTGCGCCTTGTGGCAGTGCTTGGTCTAAATCGGCGAGTAGCGTTTGATCGTTGAAGTAACCCTCCAACTCGGTTCTCATGAAAAAGTGCCCACTGGTGTTATCAACAAACTCGTTATTATGAACGATATTCAGCTGATGCTTATAACAGATATTGGTGATTTTTGAGATCAAACCCGGTGCGTCAGAACAATGGGTTAACAGTGTTTTCTTTTCCATAAATCAGATACTTCCATGCATTATTTTTCTAGCGTACGAATAAAAGGGTCACGTCAGAAGCGTGAATCGTACTGCAATCTGACTTCATAAATAATCTATTCTCGGCGCGGTTTCAACAAATTATCCGCGCGATGCTAAAACCTAGTGCTTTTGTTGGCTGATGTTTACGCTCAACTCCTGATATACTCACGACAATTTTTCCAACCAGATGTCAGGCATGATCGCAAAAACATTCTCCTCTGAGGGCGCGTTAGGCAAAGCCATTCCGGGCTTTCAAGCTCGCCAGCCACAAATCGATATGGCAGAAGCTGTCAGCAGTGCGATCAAAGACCAAACTCAGCTGGTGGTTGAAGCCGGAACGGGAACGGGGAAGACCTTCGCTTACCTTGTGCCTGCGCTCTTGAGCGGCAAAAAAGTCATCATCAGTACCGGGTCGAAGAACCTACAAGAGCAGTTGTATCACCGCGACCTACCGTTGATGGTCAGTGCTTTGGGCTTTTATGGACAAGTCGCGCTACTAAAAGGTCGCTCCAACTACCTATGTTTGGATCGTCTTAGCCGACAAATGGTCGAGAGCCATACTAATGAAGCTGATCCAACACTGTTGACTCAATTGGTTAAAGTCCGTACTTGGTCGTCTGAAACCAAAACGGGCGATTTAGGGGATTGTGATGATCTGCCAGAAGACAGCATGATTATCCCGACCATTACTTCAACCAACGACAACTGTTTGGGTAAAGAGTGTCCGAGCTACACCGATTGTTTCGTCTTAAAAGCACGCAAACGCGCGATGGATTCAGACATTGTTGTCGTTAACCACCACTTGTTCCTTGCAGACCTTGCGATCAAAGAAACCGGCTTTGGTGAATTGATCCCAGAAGCTGACGTGTTTATCTTCGACGAAGCCCACCAGCTTCCAGACATTGCCAGTGAATACTTCGGACAATCGATCTCTAGCCGTCAAATCCAAGAGCTCGCTAAGGACATTGAGATTGCTTATCGCACAGAAGCAAAAGACATGCGCCAGCTACAAAAAGTCGGCGATAAGCTGATGCAAAGTGCGATGGATATGCGCATCGTACTGGGTGAGCCGGGCTTTCGTGGTAACTGGCGTGAAGCGCTGCAATCGGAATCGATAAAACGTGAATTAGTGCGTTTAACCGATAGCTTAGATTTGGCGATTGACGTATTGAAACTGGCGCTAGGTCGAAGCCAATTGCTGGATACTGCCTTTGAGCGTGCCAACTTGATCAAAGGGCGAATTGATCGCGTCTGTGATGTCGATATTACCGGTTACTCATACTGGTACGACACATCTCCCCGTCATTTTGCTCTGCACATTACGCCGCTATCGGTAGCGGATAAATTCCATGAGCAAATAGAAATCAAACAAGGCGCGTGGATTTTTACCTCAGCAACCCTAGCGGTTTCGGGTGACTTTAAACACTTTACCGACCGTCTTGGATTGAAGCCGAAGCAGCAGTTTTCGTTGCCATCTCCGTTCGATTACGAGAAGCAAGCGCGCCTATGTGTGCCTCGTTATTTACCAGAGCCAAATAGCCCAGGCTTAGCCGACAAACTGGTGCGAATGCTTGCGCCTGTAATTGAAGAAAACGACGGGCGTTGTTTCTTCCTGTGTACTTCGCACAGCATGATGCGTGAGCTTGGTGAACGCTTCCGTGAAGTACTGGATCTGCCTGTGCTAATGCAAGGTGAGATGAGCAAACAAAAGACCCTTACCGAGTTTATGGAACTGGGTAATGCACTGCTGGTGGCGACGGGTGCATTCTGGGAAGGGATCGATGTTAGAGGTGATGCGCTGAGCTGTGTTATCATCGACAAATTACCGTTTACTGCCCCTGATGATCCGCTACTCAAAGCCCGAATCGAAGATTGTCGATTACGTGGTGGTGAGCCGTTTGCAGAAGTGCAAATCCCGGATGCGGTTATCACGCTAAAGCAGGGCGTAGGACGTTTGATTCGAGACCAAAAAGACCATGGTGCCTTAATCATTTGCGACAACCGTTTGGTGACGCGTGATTATGGTGGCATCTTCCTCGGCAGTTTACCGCCAATCCCAAGAACACGGGATTTGGAACGAATCAAAACATTCCTAAAAACAGAACAACCTGCCGCAGGCTAATGCGCTGTGGCATCAATAAATTAAAGAAGAATTGTAGAGAGTTACATGAGCGCAAAAATTCTTGCTATCGATACGGCAACTGAGAACTGTTCAGTTGCGCTACTGGTTAATGACCGAGTGATTTCACGCAGTGAAGTGGCTCCTCGTGACCACACTAAGAAAGTACTGCCTATGGTAGACGAGGTACTGAAAGAAGCCGGTCTGACTCTACAAGATCTAGACGCATTGGCGTTTGGTCGTGGTCCGGGCAGCTTTACTGGCGTTCGTATCGGTATTGGTATCGCGCAAGGTTTGGCGTTCGGTGCTGACTTACCAATGATCGGTGTTTCAACGCTGGCTGCGATGGCACAAGCAAGCTACCGCCTACACGGTGCTACAAATGCTGCTGTTGCGATTGATGCGCGCATGGGTGAAGTTTACTGGGCACGTTACACTCGCCAAGAAAACGGTGAGTGGGCAGGTGTGGATGCAGAATGTGTTATTCCACCAGCGCGTCTAGCGGAAGAAGCACAAGCAGACGACAAAACGTGGACTAAAGCTGGTACTGGTTGGGATGCTTACCAAGAAGATCTTGGCAAACTTCCATTCAACGTCACCAGTGGTGATGTTCTTTACCCTGATTCACAAGACATTGTGATTCTTGCTGAGCAGGAACTTAAGAAAGGCAACACAGTCCCAGTAGAAGAATCTAGCCCGGTTTATCTGCGTGATAATGTGACGTGGAAGAAACTTCCGGGTCGCGAATAATCGGACTTTCAATGACATGACAAAGTGCAGGGCGTTTGCCCTGTATTTTTATGGAGCGTTATGGCGTCTATCAATGGTTTACCTCCCGCGTTAATACCGGGTGCAAATCGCACCAATAAAGTCGGTAAAAAAGGGCAGGTAAAGAAAACTCAAGATAAGCAGCCCGTTGGTCAACCTTCTAAGGTGGCGAACGCTGTCGCGCACTCCATTAAGCAAGTGGATGAGTCTCAGATTCATCGCGCTCAAGTGCAATATGATTTGCCCGAGGGTCATGCTCGCAAAGCAATGGAACAGTATATGGACGTCATGAATCGAGCGAAGAAAGAGGAACTTGCTCAGTTACTCGGTGTCGATATCTATGTGTAAAACAAAGAATTTATAGTGGGGGTTTATGAAACTTTCTGGACGTATTTTTCTGGTTATTATCGCAGCATTCGGGCTTTCTGCCTGTAGCTCTCTTCCTGAAGAGCTGAATGCAAGCACCGAGCAGGTTTTGACGGATTACAAAGCCTTTGCTGAAGACCAAGGACAGGCTGCTAATGATGTCCGTCTTGGTGGTGTTATCGCGAAAGTGGATAACTTGAAAGACCAAACGCGTCTGGAGATTGTAAACCTACCAATCAGCAAATCAGGCAAGCCGGACATCGACCAAGAACCAACGGGTCGCTTCGCGGTTTATTTTGATGGTTACTTAGAGCCAGTTGCTTTCAGTAAAGGTCGAATCATTACTGTAGTGGGTAAAGGTGCGGGCGAAGAAGAAGGCAAAATTGGTGAACACCAATACATCTTCCCAGTCATCAAAGGCGATGGTTACCGCTTATGGAAGATTGAAGAGCGCGTACGTATGTACGACACGCCAACCTATTACTACCCTTGTTACTCCATTAACTGCCGAATGTGGCGAAATGATTTCCCTCAAGACGGCAAGGTGATCAAGAAGGTTAAATAATCTGTGATGAATGAGCGCCTTTTCGAACTCCCAAATGGGAGCATGGCAGCCTTAGAAATCGGAAACGAAAAAACGACTGCTTGTT
The DNA here is from genome assembly GCF_030248355.1 of Vibrio sp. B172a. NCBI lineage: Bacteria > Pseudomonadati > Pseudomonadota > Gammaproteobacteria > Vibrionales > Vibrionaceae > Vibrio > Vibrio sp. B172a. The sequence goes on from NZ_JAHGAC010000017.1 coordinate 30,982, forward strand.
CAGTCGTTTTTCTTCATGGGTGGATGGATAACGCGGGCAGCTTCAAAACCTTGATGAAAGCTATCCATCACTGCAACCCTGATCTTCATTTACTAGCAATTGACCTATTTGGTCATGGCTTATCCAGTCATAAATCCTCAGACAATTACTACCCCTTCCACGACTACATTGCTGATTTACACCAATTATTGGATGAATTATCGCCAAACAGACTGGTGTTAGTAGGGCATTCACTAGGCGCTTTAATCGCAAGTTGCTATAGTGCTGCCTTTCCTGAACAGGTCGAAGCGTTAGTGCAAATTGAAGGAGCGGGTCCACTCGCAGAACAGCCTTCCAATAGCGTAAAACGACTGCGTGATGGCGTCCTTAACCGACAACGTCAACGCAACAAACCGGAGCGAGCTATCGCTTCTTTCGATCTGGCGTTAAAGCTACGCATGCAAGCGAATCACCTGACCACCGAGCAGTTGATGCCAATCGTAGAGCGCGGAACTGAATGTCGTGAGAACCAGTGGTTTTGGCGACACGATGCCAAATTAAAATGCGATTCTCTTTATCGCATGGCACAGGATCACGCGAACTCGATCACCAGCCAAATACGCTGTCCGCACCTAATCATATTGGGTGACAAAGGATTTCAGCATTTACAGTCTAACCAAGTCGATTGGGGCGAAAATCCACCGAAAGTGGTTTCTGTCGCGGGTGGGCATCATTGCCATTTAGAGCAAACACTCGAGGTCGCAAAGCGAATTCTTGGTGTAGTTAACAAAATTTAAACAAGTGTTTGAGAGTTACGTGCTCAAGCACGTTTGCTGTGCTGTAATAGTGCTCAAAATAAAAAGGACGCTATTTTTTAGCCAGTTATAAACGAGGAGTAACATCGTGGATAAACCATGGCTTTCACGTTATCCAAGTGACGTACCTGAAACCATTAATCCAGAGCAATATGAGTCTTTGGTAGAAATGTTCGAGCAGTCTGTTCAAAAATACGCAGACCAACCGGCATTCATGAACATGGGCTCGGTCATGACCTTCCGCAAATTGGAAGAGCGTAGCCGCGCATTCGCCGCATACCTACAAAACGAACTTAAGCTGAAGAAGGGCGACCGCGTTGCTCTTATGATGCCAAACCTGCTTCAATACCCTGTCGCGCTATTTGGTATTTTGCGTGCAGGCTGTATCGCTGTGAACGTGAACCCACTTTACACTCCTCGTGAGCTTGAGCACCAGCTAAACGATGCTGGCGCAACAGCGATCGTTATCGTTTCAAATTTCGCGAACACACTAGAGCAAATCGTAGAAAACACGCCAGTGAAACACGTGGTTCTGACCAGCCTTGGTCAAATGCTGCCACGTGCGAAAGGTACGCTTGTCGACTTCGTGGTTAAGTACGTGAAGGGCATGGTGCCTAAGTACGATCTACCGGGTGCAATCTCAATGCGTAAAGCGCTGCACAAAGGTCGTCGTCTTCAGTACGTGAAACCATTTATGTCTGGCGATGATATTGCATTCCTACAGTACACTGGTGGTACAACGGGCGTAGCGAAAGGCGCAATCCTGACGCACCGCAATATGATCGCTAATGTAATGCAGGCGAAAGGTGCTTATGGTCCAGTATTGTCTCCGGGTCGCGAGCTTGTTGTAACAGCGCTGCCGCTTTACCACGTATTCGCACTAACAGTGAACTGTCTACTGTTCGTTGAAATGGGTGGCAACAACCTGCTTATCACTAACCCGCGTGATATTCCGGGCTTTGTGAAAGAGCTACAAAAATACCAGTTCACTGCAATTACTGGCGTAAACACGCTGTTTAACGCGCTAGTGAACAATGAAGATTTCCATGAGCTAGATTTCAGCAACCTTCGCCTAGCAGTAGGTGGTGGTATGGCAGTGCAACGTGCCGTCGCTGAAAAATGGCAAAAGACCACAGGCTGTTACCTACTAGAAGGTTACGGTCTAACAGAATGTTCTCCATTGGTGGCGGCTTACCCGCACGACCTAGTGGAATACAACGGCTCTATCGGTCTGCCTGTGCCATCAACTGAAGTACGTATTGTTGATGAAGAAGGTAACCCACTAGCAAACACAGAGACCGGTGAGCTTCAAGTTCGCGGTCCTCAAGTGATGCAAGGTTACTGGCAGCGCCCAGAAGCGACTAAAGAAGTGATCAACGAAGACGGTTGGCTATCGACGGGTGACATCGTTAAGTTTGATGATGAAGGCTTCCTACACATCGTTGACCGTAAGAAAGACATGATTCTTGTGTCTGGCTTCAACGTTTACCCGAACGAAATCGAAGACGTGGTTGCTCTGCACGGTAAAGTGCTAGAAGTCGCGGCAATCGGTCAGCCTCATGAAGTGTCTGGCGAGCTGGTGAAGATCTACGTTGTAAAACGCGATCCAAGCCTAACCAAAGACGAAGTGATTGCACACTGTCGCCAACACCTAACTGGCTACAAAGTGCCGAAGTTGGTTGAGTTCCGTGAAGATCTACCGAAGACCAACGTAGGTAAGATCCTACGTCGCGTACTGCGTGAAGAAAACGACGCAGAGCTAGCGAAGAAGAGCGCATAAGCGGATTTCTTTGTGCAACAATCATTTATTGCCAAATAGTGTTAGAATGCCAGCGTTTTGCTGGCATTTTTTTATAGCGAGAAGCATGTGAACTATCAGATCATTACGAAAAACAAAGACCTAGAAGAAGTCTGCGCTCTAGCAAGAGAAGCCGACGTAGTTATGCTGGATACCGAATTCGTTCGAATCAGGACTTACTATCCGCAACTAGGTTTGATTCAGCTTTTCGATGGCAAACAACTTTCCCTTATCGACCCGACGGAACTGACGGACATGACGTCGTTCGTCGAGTTGCTAAAAGACACCTCAGTGCTAAAAGTACTGCACGCGTGTGGTGAAGATTTAGAAGTCTTCCAAAATGCCTTTGGCTGTACACCATTCCCAATGGTGGATACGCAGTTGATGGCGGCTTTCCTAGGTCACGGCCTGTCGACGGGCTTCGCTACGCTGGTGGAAGAATACCTAGGCGTCGAGCTAGACAAGAGCGAATCTCGCACCGACTGGATGGCGCGCCCACTGACTCAAAAGCAGCTTGATTACGCCGCGGCGGACGTGCACTACCTAATGCCTCTTTACGAGAAGCTATTAGATAAAGTGAACGAAGCAGGCTGGTGGGAGGCGGTTCAGCAAGAGAGCGACCTACTGGTATCAAAGCGTATTCGCAACGTAAACGAAGAAACCGTCTACCTAGACATCAAAGGTGCATGGCAACTAAGACCGGCTGAACTTGCGATTCTTAAGCCTTTAGCGACTTGGCGTTACCGCGAAGCGATCAAGCGCGACCTTGCATTGAACTTCATTTTTAAAGAGGGCGACTTGCTGACGGTGGCTCGCCTTGGGCTGACAAACTTTAAGAAGATGGAAGCGGAAGGCATCGACATTCGTGCGATTAACCGCCACGGCGCACGAATTGCGGCTATCGTGAAAAGTGCAAAGCAAACTCCTGTCGATGATTACCCAGCGAAAATTGAACGTTTGATGGATTACCCAGGCTACAAGCAGATCTTCAAGAACATGAAAGATGTGGTGAAGGTAGCATCGCAGAAATCAGGCTTGGCGACCGAGTTCTTGGCGTCTAAAAAGCAGATCAACCAAATCATCAGTTGGGTATGGAAGAAAGACCGCGACCCAGCGCGTCTACCGGATGTGATGCAAGGCTGGCGTCTTGAATTGCTCGGCGAGAAGATGAATAAGGTACTGAAGTAAGTACCAAATAAAAAAGGTTGGCACTATCGCCAACCTTTTTTGTAACACGCATTTGTTTTTTGTTTTGAGTGCTCATGTGCTTAGAGCGCTCAAGCAAAGTCGAAAAGTAATTACTTCTCGTCTTCTGGCAACTTCACGTTTAGCTCAAGAACCGAAATATCATCGTCCTTGTGTTCAAACGTCAAATCCACCATGTTTGGATCAATCGCAACGTATTTGCTGATCACCTTCAAGATGTCCTCTTTCAATTGAGGTAAGTAAGAAGGCGCAGGATCGTTCTGGCTACGACGCTCAGCAACGATGATCTGCAAACGCTCTTTGGCTAGATTCGCAGAAGTTTTCTTTTGTGGGCGGAAAAATTCTAGTAGTGACATGTCTAGCCTCCGAATAGTCGTTTAAAGAGTCCTTTCTTCTCCTCAGTAAGGAAACGAAATTCAACCTGATTGCCCAGTAGGCGATCTACCGTATCAGAGTAAGCCATGCCTGCGTCTGTGTTCTCGTCAAAGATCACTGGCACACCTTTGTTTGATGCATTCAGTACCGCTTGGCTTTCTGGAATCACGCCCAGTAGAGAAATGTGTAGGATCTCTTCTACGTCTTCAACGCTTAGCATCTCACCTTGTGTAACGCGAGATGGGTTGTAACGCGTAAGTAGTAGGTGCTGCTTAACTGGCTCAAGACCTTGCTCAGCACGTAGCGACTTAGAATCCAAAATACCTAGGATGCGGTCAGAGTCACGTACCGAAGACACTTCTGGGTTGGTCGTTACAATCGCTTCATCTGCGTAGTACAGCGCCATTAGAGCACCTTGCTCGATACCAGCTGGAGAGTCACAGATGATGAAGTCGAAGCCCATTTCATCCAACTCAGTGAACACACGTTGCACGCCATCTTTGGTTAGCGCGTCTTTATCACGTGTTTGAGAAGCTGGAAGAATGAATAGGTTATCTGTGCGCTTGTCTTTGATCATCGCTTGGTTAAGCGTTGCTTCACCGTTGATGACGTTAACAAAGTCATACACCACGCGGCGCTCACAGCCCATGATAAGATCGAGGTTACGCAAGCCGATATCAAAATCGATCACCGCAGTCTTTTTGCCCTTAAGAGCCAGACCAGAGGCGATGGCTGCGCTTGAAGTGGTTTTACCAACGCCACCTTTACCAGACGTTACTACAATAATGCGTGCCATTTTATTTCCTTTTTAGACTAAATCGTGAGTGTTTCTAGATGTAATGATTCTTCGGCTTTACTGATCATTACTTTCTTTTGCCAATACTCACTCTCAATTTGATCGCTCAACCAGTAATCTCCTGCAATGGAAACCAGTTCAGCTTGTAAATCGTGACAAATAATTCGTGCTTCTTGTTGGCCGCTCGCCCCAGCAATGGCGCGTCCACGTAGGGTGCCATGAATGTGGATAGAGCCATCAGCAATCACTTCTGCACCAGCGCTTACGTGTGCTAGTACAACCAAGTCACCGTCTTTGGCGTAAATCTGCTGACCAGAACGTACCGGTGTACGAATGATTTTGGTCGGCGCCATTTTCGCTGGTGCTTGAGTTGGAGATTTGCTCGCAGACATGATGGCGAAACCCGCTTCTGAGGCAAGGTTTTGAACGCGCTTATCTTTACAGCCAGTCACACCAACCGGAATAAACCCTGCATCGGCGATGCCTTGTTTAAGTGCGGTGAAATCAATATCGCCTTCTACTTTTGCTATATTGATAACCAGAGGTGCGGATGCGAAGAAAGAGGGTGCTTGAGAAACCTTTTCTTGCAAAAATTCGACAGTCTTAGCGATCTCGTTGTCAGAAAGGTGTAAAACTGACAATGTAAAACTGCTACCTTTAAGGTCAGGTGAATGGGTCATCGTGGACTTCTTGCCTTTATTGAAAGAGCGTTGCCTTAAACTAGGTCTGTCATGTTATATTTCATCCTTTAGCGCAGCAAGTTCTCAAGCGGGCAAATAAGTGAATTAATCTCAAATTTGCTATCAAGTTTGCGAGAATTTTACGTTTTCAACAAAATCCGCATTCAAAGCGGGTAAATCAGCACAAAAGGCTCGTCATGCTTTGTTCTATTTATAAAAGTTCCAGAAAAGAAGGCACTTATCTCTATATTCCGAAAAAGGATGATTTCTCACAGGTTCCTGACACGCTAATGCAGATGTTCGGTAAGCCTATGCCAGTGATGACAATCAAACTTGATGGTCGTACTTTGGCACAAGTTGATGTCGAGAAAGTGAAAGCGTCATTAATTAATGATGGTTTCTTCCTACAGGTTCCGCCTCCGCCGGAAAACCTACTAGAAAAATACAAAGAACAAAAAGCCCAGCAGAAAGGCGAATAACGTCACCGCTTTTCATCTGGGAATTCTGCCTCGCTCAAGGAGGGCGATATGAAAAAGATACTGGCAGCAATGCTCAGCGTTGGTATGTGCACTTCAGCCTTTGCAAGCAGCGATGGCTTTGATGAATACCTAAATAGATTGCGTGCAGAAGCGCGTGATAAAGGCATTTCCGAACAGGTGATCAGTGCCGCTTTTGCTGATGTGGAATACAAACCACGTGCAGTCAAAGCCGACCGTAACCAACCTGAGAAGAAACTGACGTTAGACGAATACATTCCGCGCGCGGTACCTGAGTGGAAGGTTAAGCAAGCGAAGCAACTGTATAAAGAGCACTACGCTGAGCTAAAACGTATTGGTGATGAGTTTGGCGTGCAGCCGCGCTTTATAGTTGCGCTATGGGGCGTAGAAAGTAACTTCGGTAAGTTCACTGGTAACTTCCGTGTGATCGACGCGTTGTCGACCATGGCGTTTGAAGGTCGTCGTGAAGAGTTCTTCCGTAAAGAAACCATGGCGGCACTACAAATCCTAGATGAAGGTCATATCGAGCTAGAGAACTTCAAAGGTTCTTGGGCTGGCGCGATGGGTCAATGTCAGTTTATGCCAAGCTCATTCCTACGCTTTGCTGCGGATGGTAACGGCGACGGCAAGAAAGACATCTGGCAATCAGAAGCGGACGTGTTTGCGTCTACTGCGAACTACCTAAGCAAATCTGGCTGGGATGATAAGTTCACTTGGGGTCGCCAGGTTAAAGTACCACACGGCATCGACCACAACCTGCAAGGTCGCGAAGCGGAAAAAGGTAAGTACTTGCAAGAGTGGAGCAAGCTTGGCATCACCAAATACGATGGCAGCCCACTTCCTAAGCTGGACGAAGACATCAAAGCTTGGCTGATCATGCCAGACGATGAGAACGGCCGTACTTACTTGGTGTACAACAACTACAATGTGTTGATGAAGTGGAACCGCTCTTACTACTTCGCACTGGCGGTAAGTCACTTAGCTGACCGCATCACATTCTAGGTTGAATGTATAAACGAATAAAAAGGGGCTCTTCGGAGCCCTTTGTTTTCTCTACTTGAAACGAGGTTTGCGTGTTATCTGAACGTGCTGCACAAATGGTGATCTTCTCAGCGTTGATCAAACACAAGAACTTTACCGCTGCGGCAAAGAGCCTAGGCGTGTCTGTTTCTCACGTTAGTAAACAGCTCAGCCAGTTGGAAGCTTCACTTGGTATCAAGCTTGTGCAACGCACCACGCGCAGCTTCACGCCAACCGAAGCGGGGCAAACCTTCTATCACCACTGTGAGCAAGTGGTGCAAGCCGTTAGCAGTGCCACGTTAGAGATGGAAAGCCAACGCGATGAAGTCGCCGGCTTGGTTCGTCTTGGCTTGTCGCAGTCTTTTGGCACGCTGCACATCATCCCTGCCATTCAAGAACTTCGTGAGAAATACCCTCAACTGCAAGTCGAAGTGCATTTGTTCGATTACAAAGTCGATATGCTCGAAGAAGGTTTGGATTTGTGGATCACCAACAATGAACACCTACCAGAAGGCTACATTGCTCAGCGCTTAGCGGATTGCCAATTCGTGGTTGCTGCATCGCCGGATTACCTACTCAAGTACGACACGCCAACCGAACCGAATGACTTGTCGCAGCACAACTGCCTTATTTACCGCAGTTGGGAGCGTGACTACACCAGTTGGGCGTTCACCAATCGCGAGCAAGAGCTCAACGTGAAAGTCTCTGGCAACTACTCAGTCGATTTGGCAGAAGCGGTGCGTGATGCGGCAATTGCAGGGTGGGGGATTGCTTACTTAGCAACGTACTTGCTGGGGGATGAATTCCGCTCAGGTAAACTGATTCAGCTTCTACCTGATTGGAAAGCCAGCCAATCCATGCCGTTTTATGCGGTGTACCCAAGTCGTCAGCATATGCCGAAAAAGATCTCAGCAGTGATCGAATTCATCAAACAGAAGATCGGATCGCCTTGCCATTGGGATCAGCGATTAGCGCCGTATATTTCGATTCCGAAGTAGGAAATACATAAGGTGATTTGAATCACAAAATTTTTCCAAATTCAGAAACATCTTTTCCATTTGGAAATAATAACTTTAGGCAAACGTTTATCTTTATTTAATTCAACGAGTTATTTTGTTGGTTAAAGAGTGAGCAGGCGAGATTCTCAGCCTGTTAACATCCCCAACTTGCAGCATTTCTTTCACTCTATACAATCCGACGCCTTTCCTGTTCCCCCTTTTGTCGGATTCATTTTATGAACTCAATTCTTGGTATCGTAGCCATCCTATTCGTAGCATGGCTGCTTTCGACTAACCGTAAGAACATTCGTCTACGAACGGTGTCTTTGGCTTTTGCTCTGCAAGTAATCTTCGCGCTATTGGTGCTGTATGTACCAGCGGGTAAAGAAGCGCTTAACACAGTAACTGGCGCGGTTTCTAACCTAATCAACTACGGTCAAGAGGGCATCGCGTTCCTATTTGGCAACCTAGCAACAGGTGGCTTTACCTTCGCGATTAACGTACTTGGTATCATCATCTTCTTCTCGGCACTGATTTCTGGTTTGTACCACATCGGTCTAATGCCAAAAGTGATCAACCTAATCGGTGGTGGTCTTCAGCGTTTGTTAGGTACAGGTCGTGCAGAATCGTTATCTGCAACAGCGAACATCTTCGTTGGTATGATTGAAGCGCCGCTAGTAGTAAAGCCATACCTGAAGCACATGAGTGATTCTCAGTTCTTCGCAGTAATGACAGGTGGTTTGGCATCGGTTGCTGGTGGCACGCTAGTAGGTTACGCATCACTGGGTGTGGATCTTAACTTCCTAATCGCGGCAGCATTCATGTCAGCGCCTGCGGGTCTTCTGATGGCAAAAATCATGATGCCAGAGACAGACACCACAACACCAGATATCGACCTAGACCAAGTAGAAATGCCACGCGCAACCAACGTGGTTGAAGCAATGGCAGACGGCGCAATGTCTGGTTTACGCATCGCAGTGGCGGTAGGTGCAACCCTATTGGCGTTCGTGAGTGTTATCGCGATGCTAAACGGCATTCTAGGCTGGTTCGGCGGTCTATTCGGTATGGAACTGAGCTTCGAGCTAGTACTTGGCTACCTATTCGCACCAATCGCATGGTTGCTAGGTATTCCTTGGAATGAAGCTATCGTGGCTGGCTCACTGATCGGTAACAAGATTGTGGTAAACGAGTTCGTAGCCTTCATCCAACTGATGGAAGTGAAGTCTCAGCTAAGCGCACACTCACAAGCTATCGTAACCTTCGCACTGTGTGGTTTCGCGAACATCTCAACCATGGCAATGCTGATTGGTGGTCTAGGCTCACTAGTACCAGAGAAGCGTTCATTCATCTCTAAATATGGCTTCCGTGCAATCGCAGCAGGCGTAATGGCAAACCTGATGAGTGCATCAATCGCTGGCGTGATTTTGAGTTTGTAACAGAACCCCTCCCTAACCCTCCCCTTAGAAAGGGGAGGGGACTAGACCTGAGTGCGCTGGTTGTGAAGCGCCAATCGACAGTTAATATAATGTCTGTGGCGATCGTATTAGTTGAATCGGTCTCTTTCTTGTCCTCTCCATTTTCAAGGGAGGTTAGAGGGGGTTGTTGCTCCGAACTAAATCCGGTTTCGGTATTTGGATAAGTTAGAAGACCAAAAGCGATCTCAGCCCGATCCTCCCCATTTTCAAGGGGGAGTTAGAGGGGGTTGTTGCTCTGAACTAAATCCGGTTTAGGTATTTGAATAAGTCAACAGACTAAAAGCGATCTCAGTCCGGTCCTCCCCATTTTTAAGGGGGAGTTAGAGGGGGTTACTGCTCCGAACTAAATTGAATAACCTTTCCAAAACAGACTCGGTTTGCTTCATCACTTCTTCGTTGGTAAATCGCAGAACCTTAATCCCCAATGCTTCCATGAATGTATCCCTCATTGCATCTCTCTCTTTTCCCTCATTAGAGAAGTGGCTATCGCCATCAATCTCAATAACTAAGTTCAATTCCGCACAATAGAAGTCAACAATATAGCGACCAATGCCATGTTGCCGTCTAAACTTTACGCCAAGCTGTTTACGTCTGATTCTTTGCCAGAGTACCTCTTCAGGTTTTGGCATATTTGCACGTAACTGACTCCTGATTTGCTTTTGGTACTTTAAGTTAAAAGTTCGTTGTGGCACTGGTGCTTCCTTTGCGTTCTTAACCCCTCCCTAACCCTCCCCTTAGAAAGGGGAGGGGACTAGACCAGAGTGCGCTTAGTGTGAAGCACCAGTCGGCAATTAATATGATGTGCGCTGTGATTTCATAGGTAAAAGCGATCTCAGCCCAGCCCTCCCCATTTTCAAGGGGAGTTAGAGGGGCTTATTACTCCAAACTAAATCCGGTTTCGATATTCGAATAAGTCAGAAAACAGAAAGCGAACTCTGTCCGGTCCTCCCCCTTTCAAGGGGGAGTTAGAGGGGGTTGTTGCTCCGAACCAAATCCGGCTTGAGTATTTGAATAAGTCAGAAGACCAAAAGCGAACTCTGTCCCGTCTTCCCAATTTCCAAGGGGGAGTTAGAGGGGGTTATTACTCCAAACTGAAAGGGCCCCTTGCGGAGCCCTTTCAGTATCGTAATTCTTTACTTCTTCGTATGGAACTGTTCGCAAGCCAGCATCGTGTTCTCAATTAGGCTTGCTACTGTCATTGGGCCAACACCACCCGGTACAGGAGTAATGAAGCTCGCATTCTCACGTGCTTTATCGTATTCCACGTCACCAACTAGTTTGCCAGATTCAAGACGGTTGATGCCCACATCGACCACAACCGCGCCTTTCTTAATCCACTCACCAGGAATGAAGTTCGGCTTACCAACTGCGACCACAACAAGGTCAGCTTGACGAACGTGACCTTCTAAGTCTTTGGTAAAGCGGTGGCAAGTCGTTGTCGTACAACCAGCAAGAAGCAGCTCAAGTGTCATTGGGCGACCAACAATGTTTGATGCGCCAACCACTACCGCATGCTTACCGCGTAGTTCGATGTTGTAACGGTCAAGCAGCGTAATAATGCCTTTTGGCGTACAAGAACGAAGCTTAGGAATGCGCTGCGCTAGACGGCCCACATTGTAAGGGTGGAAGCCATCCACGTCTTTTTCTGGGTGAATACGCTCAAGAACGTGTGTTGCATCAATGCCAGCAGGAAGTGGCAACTGAACAAGAATACCGTCGATTTCTGCGTCGTTATTCAACTCATCGATAAGTGCCAACAACTCTTCTTCCGACGTTGTCGCAGGAAGGTCAAAAGACTTAGAGACAAAGCCAACTTCTTCACACGCACGGCGCTTACTGCCAACGTAAACTTGAGAAGCTGGATCTTCACCAACTAAAACAACTGCAAGACCAGGAGCACGAAGGCCAGCCTCAACGCGAGCTTTCACACGTGCTGCAACTTCGGATCGAACAGTTTGGGAAATGAGAGTTCCATCTATATTTTGAGCAGTCATGACTTTCCTTTTTAAATTGAGAAGGCAAATTATTTGCGGCGCATTGTCGCAGAAAATCTATTTAACATCCATACGCAAACGTTTGCTTTGTGGTGTTTTTGAACATTTATCGTTTTGGTGCCCTTTTTTTAGGCATTCAGATCAGAATGTTATGAAAACCCGTTGATTTAAGCGCTTGAACTCGTATAATCCTGTCCCTGTAGCGCGCCCTTAGCTCAGCTGGATAGAGCACGTCCCTTCTAAGGATGTGGTCATAGGTTCGAATCCTATAGGGCGTGCCATTTATTTAGAAACCCCGATAGCTCTTCGAGTTATCGGGGTTTTGTCGTTTTGGAACCATGAAAATCAGGAGCTTGCAATATGAATCAAGTCATCACGTTGACTGGCGGCAATATCCGAAACTCTCATATGTATTTGACTGGCTTTATGGACCAGTTTCCTAAATCAACAGTTGGTGGAAAGAACCGCTCATTGATTGCTCCCGAATTGCTAACGGTAGAGTTTACTGGTGTCGGTTCAGTGACCACAGACATTGATGGGACAAAGCGAATTTTCAGAGAGCGAGCGATTCAAAAACAATTCTTCGAAAAGCACTCTTTAGAAGAAGGCAATCAGGTTAGAATCACTTCCATTAATGACTTTTCCTACCGCGTTTCTGTTGTTTGATCTTTAAACTGATGCTCCATGCTGTAAAGGGGCAATCAATCACAAAAGCCAACGTTTAACCACGTGAGGGTTAGCGGCTGTTAGTTGGTATTTTTTCGGAGAGGATTTTAGCTTTCTCTGATCTACGCATATATCTAATCGCTTAACCAAGTACTTAATCAGTGCTCTTCGGCAACTGATAGTAAAAGATGACTCATCCATTCCGTAATCTGCTTTAACAATGGCTTGTTGTTCCGGTGTTAAGTGCAGGTTTGGAATGATTTGGATGGTTTCTTCAATCATCCAGTCTTCATCCGCATCCATTCCGATGTTCGACTTATCGAGCAGCTCTGGTTCTCCTCGGAAGCGGCTTAAAACAAAATCCAAGAACATTTGTCTATCTTCGCAGTAAGCGCGTACATGCCAGCGAAAGCCGTCAAATACGATAGTGTGAGGAACAATGTTTCTACCACGGCCTTTTGGGCTATCCATTGAAACGTACTCAATATCCACACGACGCTTTTCTCTAGCAGCTTGTAGCAAACGACGAACAATGATCGGAGCGACGTGCCTATCTGGCACAGAGAGAACGATAGAATCGGCATGACCTAAGTTTTGTATGTCGAAACCATCGACGTGCTCATTGCTGTATTTGTGCAACAGTGACAAGTATTCGTTTGGTGTGCCTTTTGTAAAGCGAGGGACGAAGTCTTCTGACGGGCGATAGCCTTTAATACTTCGATCGTGGATAAGAGGAGGGAACTCAAACTGCTCTTGAAATGCTTTGATGTCTCGAGATGCTTGTTGTCGCTTTATATTGAATGAGTTACATAAATGATTAGTGGTAACTCGACCTTCCCACAACGCCACTACTTCAATCAGTTTGAAGCGAAGAAGTTGGTCCCATTTGATAGCCATTGTGCTGTTTTAATGCCTGAAAATGATACATGTTGATGTATACAGAATATACGTACATTTTTCTTGGGGGTATAGTGCTTACGTCCTACGAAATTTGAAAATTCTGACTCATAGCAATGTCAGTTGGCTCAAATTTTATTAAGGTCAGAATTCAACTTTTGTGTGAGAAGAGTAATATGAACTGGTTGCATAAATGGTGGTTATAAATTACCCATTTAAACTAGATGCATTTCATATACGGTATCGTGTGTTTTCTTCGTTTGGTAGTATTCAATCCCACAAAGAAAGTCCGTTTAATCAACCTTTGAAGAGAAAGAACCTTGAATTTAGCACAAGCCCTCAGCATTCTCTCCAAGTCCTCACCCTATGCGGTAAGTACCGAAAGAGAGCAAAATCAAGACCTTCTGGCTGAATATAAAAGTCATATCTACATCAAAACCGACATTGAAGCTGATTTTAAGCAAGCGCTTCTGTCTGCCAAAAAAGATGAAATTATCTTTTTGTGTGGCAGTAGTGGTGATGGCAAGTCGGAGATTTTGACTCAATACAGCCAAAAGCATAAAGCAACGCATGATTTTCATCTTGATGCGACACACAGCTTCAACCCGAGCCAAACAGCTATTCATGCGTTAGATGAGCGTTTCACTCAGTTCAAAGGAAATGACAAGCCACTCGTTGTTGGCATTAATATTGGTATGTTGGGTAACTATGCTGAGGAAGGTGCTGACCAACATAACGATGTGAAAGCGTCGATAAAGGCTTTTCTGGAAAATCAAACGGACGACATTCCAGCAAACCATACATTTCTAGATTTCGAACAATATCCGAAATTTACTCTTGGCCACGAAGTAAGCACATCCGATTTTGCCGCTCAATTTCTAGCTCGCTTAACTGAGCCAACTTTAGATAACCCGTTTTATGCGCTCTACGACAGTGAAGTTAAAAAGTCTGGTCACAGCGTACTGACTGCAAACTATGCTTTATTGGGGTTGGAGTCCGTTCAAAAGAACATTATCGCTCTGTTACTCAAAGCGCGTTTGATCAAAGACCAATTTTTAACAGCACGCGCTCTACTGGATTTTGTATTCCAGATCTTAGCAATGGAAGAAGGTTATCTGTTCGACAACTTGTACTCTGGTGCGGATAACGAGCTGCTAGAGCATATTCAGAGCTTTGACCCAAGCAATATTCATACTCGCAAGATTGATGAGTTTGTTCTGCAATTTGGTTTGGGCATTGAAGAAGAAGGCTTTACTCAGTTGAAAGAACAAGTGAAGCCACTAGGTGTTTTTGATGTATCAAATGCTGCTTCTTACCTGCGTATGGTTTACTTGCTCAAAGATGAAGAGCAGTTTGCAAATAAATACATCAACGAGCTGAAAATCGACTTCGATAACTCTTTAGTGGATCAGTACGCGAATACTTGGCTGCTTCACCGTGAGTTTGATGGTTCTGGTAAACAGAAAAAAGAGCTAAACAAGTTCTATAAAGACATCTTAATTTCGGCGATTCATCGTTACTGTAATCGTAACTCTCCAACGCTCGATAAAGACCAATTTTTTATCTCAGAATACAACGGGTTTAAAACCGCAGCAGAGCTTGAGGTGAAACCTGATTTTACCGCTATCAAAACTCAAGGTGTTGGCAAAATTGGTTCTTTCAATGCGCACATCCGTGCTGATGATAACGCTCTGCTTCCAATGCCAATCAGTATTAACTTACTTGAGTTGCTAGAAAAGATTAATCAGGGGTATCGACCTAACAAGCACGATAAAAACGCGGTGCTTTTGTTGGATGAGGTGATTGAACAGCTCATCGCTGTTGCAAACGAGAAGAACACCCTGTTTATCCTGAAAAATGATAAGCGCTACAAGATCGTCAATGAAGATGACGAGTATTTCGAAGTGAGTGGTATTTAAGATGACAATGGATAAATACATCAAACCGTTTAATCAGAAATTGCCACAAACGGCGGAAGACGTACCCAACAAAAACAGCTTGAACAGCTATTTGCCAATTCGTACTAAAGGCAATGACTTTGATAGCGATGCGGTGATTGGTCTTGTATTGCGTGGATTATTACGTAAGAAGATTGAAGGCTACAAATACGAGGATTTTGTCTCTGACTGTCAGTCTGCATTTGAAGAGAAGTTAGGCGAAGAAGAGTTTTGGGCAGTACTACGAGAGATGTACTTTGACAACAAAGATATCTTCTCTGTGAGCCCTGAGCTTTTACTATTTCGTGCGCAAAAAGGTGAGTTTGCAGCAGGCGATTCTCGTGTTGCTTCTATGTTTACCAACTTACTTCAGAACATGCGTGTCGAAGAGTTTGATGCAAAACTCAACTTTATCGAACGAGAGATGCTTTCAACTCTGCGTGGCAAGATGAAGAGTGATTCATCAATGCAAGCAAGTGAGCATCCGTACTTGCCATACCTATCTAAAGCATTTCGTGATGATTTGAAGTTTTTGGCAAGTCGACCTAAGTACCTGTTAAGTGAAATCGAATCGTTTTTGTCTTTTTACGGTTTTGCTTACACCGCTCAGTTAAGCCTATCGCTCACAGATTGGCGCTCTGGTGAGGAGCCAACAGCAAAGCCTTTGTACTTCATCATGGATCATGAGCGTGCTAGCAATGAACGTACGCACATCAAAAATCACGGTTACAAGCTTTTCAATGAATCGGCGACTCGTTTGTTCCCAATGTTGACAATGCTAGAACTTCTCCAGCCTGGCATGGGTGACAAGAATGCTGCCAAAGTACCATTGTGGGCGATTTCAAAGGGGATTCAAGAATCTCGCTATGAACATCTAAAAAGTGACTTAGAGAACTTTGCGCGAGCATTTAAAGCACAGCGTGGACTTGATACATCACTTGATGAATCGGAATCTGCGTTGGACTGGCTTGGCAATATCATGAAGTTAGCCATGGCACAGTTTAGTTTCGGCGAGCGATTCAACATCAACAAAAAATACGTTTCTGAAGTAGAAAAGTATCTTGCTGCTCACTTTATTCAAAGCCGAGGTCGCAGTGGCCGAGTGTTGGTACTTAACCAAGACTACATCATTTTATTAACCAACCTTGTTGTTGGAGAAAAGGACAAACTCCGTTTCCACGAGCTTATTGCCGCATTTAAACAACGTGGCATTTTCGTAGATAAACAAACCGAACAAGAACTAATTAAATTCTATGAGCGCATTGGTAACGTTGAGCGCATGAGTGATAGTGGAGACGCAGTTTATGTCCGTAAAACAATTTGAGACCTTTCTAGTTGAGCAGTTTCTGGCTGATGCAGAAGCTCACATCAAGGCAGGCTTCCGTTATCAGTTCAAGTCACCAGATAGTGAAAACAGTGTGCGTTTGTACCAAGCAATGATCGCACATTCACAAAGTAGTATTAGTGCGAGTAACGGTATCGAGCTGCCATTTATTCAGTTGTCTAACTGTAAGATCGTACCTGTTATTCATAGTGAAGATCCTGCTGAGTACCAAGGCTTTACAGAAAACTATATCTCTCACCTACGTGATGAAGTTGCAAGCCAGTCAGGCTACTTGAAGGGCTGCGCGCTGGTGGTCATTCACAATAGCTTGTTGGATACCTTGATTAACTCAGCAGAAGATCTGGCTCAGCTTGGTCAGGTGTGGAGCCCAAGCAAGATCAAAGCGGCGATGAAAGGGCTGATTGATCAACAAGACAAAGGCCGTGATGTGTCTAATTGTCTTTTGGATGACCAGTTTGATGCGATCCTTGAAGATGGCGCGACCATGTTCGGTTTCGAATCACTATACAAAGCTGTGGAAGATGGTGATCTGCGCTTCAATGAGCTTGGTATGTTTGAAGATCCGCTCGTTGCAGAGATGAGTGGTAACCCAAAACAAATTAAAAAACGTTTGGAAGACAACCGTGCACTCTATGAAGAACTTTCTTTTGAAGTGGAACACTTCGGCGATCAGCTTCAGGATCGTTTGAAGTCGTTTGGTGAGAAATTCATTAACGAAAACTTCTCTGAAACTGATGCGTGGAAAGATGTTGAGTTTGAGGCGTTTCTACAAGAGAAAAAACGCAATTCACAGCAGCAACTTGTTCTTGAAGAAGAGCAAGCTAGCGAGGGCATGACTATTACTGCGCGCAACCGTGCAGAAACTAAAGCCGGTATGCGTGATCGCCACCTTATTATTGAGCTTGATGAAGGCGTCAACGACTTTGAATTGAAGTTGATTTTCCAAGGTGCAAGTAATCTTGATAAAAGCCAATTCAAAATTCAGCCAGCAAAAGCGCTTAATAACGAAGAAGTAATTGAAACACGCAACAGTTTAAAAACAACACGAGCAAGTTTGAAAGGGACATACAACAATGAACCGCTGTTCTTCAACCTAGCGCTCAAGCGCGAGAACAAGTCTGAGGTCTACAACTTCCGCTGTCTCGTTGTTCGTAAGGGTGAATTTTACATTGAGCCATTCAAAAACATCTTCTTGATCGAGCCAGCGCCTGCGAAGCAGCGTTTAACCTTGAACATGGAAGAAAATAAGCTTCAGATTCGAGCTGAAGAGGGGATAGCTTGTTCTTTGACGGATGCAAAACAAGTTGTTGACGTAGCAGAACACTCGCTGGTGGACTTTGAGGCGCTTGCCAATGAAGCGGATGAGATTGACTTCGCTGTTAAATCAGGTGACAACCAACTTAAGTTCAATGTCGAAGGTGCAGTAGCAACAGACTCGTTGAGCTTGCCTTTGCTACTCAACCGAGGCCGTTACCATAAGTTATTCAAAGATGAATACAACGGCGAGTTTTACTCCCAAAAAGGTAAAGTTGGCATCGATAACAGCGAATTTGTTGTACCTGGTGTTCGTTTAAAACTGCTGCGCTGGGAAGAAGCCTTCATCAATGACAAAGTCGTTTCTATTTCTGACTCTGACACAATCAAGTTGGATGATGTGCAAGCCATTGATGACGCAATGCATTCATCTTATGTCGAATTGTATGATTACCTTGAGCAGCGCCGTAGTACGCCATCTTTAGCCTCTTGGGGGGATGATTTCACGACGCTTGTACAAAATGTAGTCGATGCATGTCTTGCTTATTTTGAAGCGATTCCAACGGGCAGTATGCTGACCAAAGAGCAAAAAGCCGCGCTGCAAATTGGTTTGGTTAAATCTGAAGGTGAAGAGTATTACTCTCCGTTCCATCCGTTAATCTTGGCTTACTACCTAAATCTACGCAAAGTGATTCGTGAAGATGAAAGCTTTGCTAGCTTGCCAGATGTGACGTTTGAGCGCCTATCACCAAAAGGCTTGTTGCCGTATGTTTATCATCCTCAGCATGAGTTTGCTTACAACCAACAGGTGAAAGAAAACGCATTTTGGATCAAGAGCGTCCCTCAAGAGAAGAGCTCACTGACATTCGTTCGTAAACTCGTCAAAGAAAAAATTGACGAGTTCCAGACCGCATTTAGTCAACTATTCACAGGTTCTGAAAAGAGCATCATCATTAACGCAGTGAATCAAGACAGCGCTGAAGAGTTGTTCATGGGGCTAGTCGATTACATCCGTAGCAATCAAGAACAAGCGGCTTCGATTCACATCAACCTTTATGATGACAAACTGACGTTCAATGCGTTTGACCGATTTGCAGAAACCGCCAATTACGACGAACTGAAAGAGTGGTTAGAGCTGAACAAAGGTAAAGTACGTGAAGTGGCGGATACCATCATTGATATCCTTCGCACTCGTTTAACCTACAGTAAGTTTACCAATGAGCAGGCGAATAAAGACGGCCAGTCATACGCGCACCTCTCGTTCTTCCGTAATAACGACAAAGTGGATTGCTCAGATATTGCAATCGAAGACATGGCTTCGGGGATTGCATGTGATGGTCTATTAACGGGTGACGCGTCTGAGAGTAAATCTGGCTCTTACTTTACTGGCTTTGGTTTGAAGGGAACGGATTATCAAGACCATCCACACCTGATGATGGCCAAATACGTTGGTGCTTTACTCAAGCCGGCGTTAAAGCCGAATACGCAGTATCACGGTGCAAACGCAGTTGCACTTGCAGTGAGTGAAGATTTTAAAGGTTTGCTAGAGCGCTCATACGACAGCTCCATTTGGACAACCATCATTGATCCAAAAGTGACATTAGACTTCTTCCACAGCAATGAAGATGTGGTGCTGATTCACTATTCCGATCAGTACACCAGCTCATCCAGCTACGATGCGATTACCGTAACAGCGGAGCGTGGTCTGTTTGAAAAAGTCCTTAAGCAGGGGGATGGTGGCCAAATCAATGAGTTCAATGCCTTTAATGGTGACTGGCTGTTGAAGATGATGACCTGCGCGCCAACCATCAACAAAGAGCGCAAAGGTGTTATTGGTGCTTATAAGTTTGTAACCAGCTTAGTGCATAACTCAGATATCACATGGGTTCCGCTTTCTGTGGCAGAAATGATCCGTGTCTCAGGAAACATCGGCCTGAAAATGTCAGACAGTGAATTCTCGCGTAACGTTCATGGCTACAAAAAAGGTGAGATTTCTGATGATGTGTTGCTTGTTGGCTTTAAAGGGCAAGACATGTACTTGCTACCCGTGGAAGTAAAAACGGGTTCAATTCCTGACTATAAAAAAGCAGTTAAGCAATCAAAAGAGTTGTTGCGCTATCTGAGCGAAGATCTGCTTGGCAATGACAACCTTGCCAGCAAGCTTTACCGCGGCCTGTTCATGCGTCAAGTGCTCATGCAGGTAGACAAGTACCGCTTGTACAACGTGTTCGCTCCAAACTACTTTGACGTACTGCTAGACAACAAAGAAGAGTGGCTGAAAGGCGATTACTCGCTAGCAAAAGTGGCTGATTATCCAGATGGATTTGTTGTCAGCCATCTTGAGGGCGCAAGTTGCTTGCAACCAGAATACCAAATGTTGGAAGGCGTGCTAAAAGTTGACCTTCCGATGGGCTTACTTCCTCGTTTGGTCGAAACGCCACTGCAAGAAGTGCTTAACGAGTTAGATATCGTCAAGTTATGTCACGTACCGACCGAATATGTCCTAGGTGGAAAAACGCAAGCAGAAGCGCTCGAAGCCGACAGCCAAGTTAATGTTACGAGTAATAACGTACACCAAGAAACAGATGACTCAGGGATTGAGCTAAACACCGAAGCTGAAGCGTGTTGCTCTGAGGTCGAAGAAGGACAAACAGCTCCAGATAAAGACGTTTCGGTGCAAGGTGCTGACGCAGTAGATACCTTCAAGTCACTGCCATCGGACACTAACTTAAATGTGCTCTTTGGTCATAATGCTCTAACACAAGCCCCATTGAACTGGGAACCAACTAATACCGCCAAGTTTATGAATACCAACACCGGTATCATAGGCACCATGGGTACGGGTAAAACTCAGTTCACTAAATCGGTGATTACACAGCTTTATCGTAATCGGGCAGACAACGTAAACGGTGCGCCAATTGGCATGCTTATTTTCGACTACAAATCTGATTATGTAGACGATAAGTTCCAACAAGCGACAGCGGGTAAGAAGTTTAACCTTCATAAACTGCCATATAACCCATTGAGTTTGTTTGGTGATACGCCAATGCTGCCTGTGCACACCGCACGTGGTTTTTCTGAAACCATGGGTAAAGCTTTTGGCTTAGGACAAAAACAGCAACTGCGTTTACGTAAGTTGGTGGGTGAAGCTTATGAGTTAGCTGGTATTCGCAAAGCGGATCCAAGCACTTGGACAAAACCAGCACCGACAATCTCACAGGTGTGGGACTTGTTTATTGAAACTGACCCAGATGAAGATTCGTTATACGCGGCACTTGAAAGCCTGTACGAACTAGAGATTTTCGAAGACGATAATACCAACTGTATGAGCCTTTACGATCTTGTTGATGGCATTACAGTTGTTGAATTGGCAGGTTATCCGTCAGAGATCCAAAACCTCGTTGTAGCATTAACACTGGATTTGTTCTACTCACAAATGCAGAAGAAAGGTAAGCCAGAAGTTCAAGGCGATTTCCGACAAATCACTAAGATGATCTTGGTGGACGAAGCCGACAACTTTATGTCTCAAAATTTCCCAAGCTTGCGCAAGATCTTAAAAGAAGGTCGTGAGTATGGCGTTGGTGTGATTCTGTCTACTCAAGACATTACACACTTCCAAACCGGTGAGAACGACTACTCAAGCTATGTGCTTACGTGGGTAATTCACCGCGTTGCCAAGATTCGCCCGCAAGAGCTTAAAGCCATGTTTGGGGTAAACGAAAAAGCCGAACAAGAGAAGCTGATGGAGACCATCAACAAGCTAGAGAAGCACTATAGCTTATACATCGATGGTGCTAAGAAGATAGTCAAGATGCGAGATAGAGCGTTTTGGGAATTACAAGGTTAGAGGCCATTTATGAGTTATGAACTAGCATTATTATATAGCGGGATTAGTTGTGCAGAAGCAAAACTGTATTCATTGGATACAATTGCAAGAAAATTAGAACTAAGTGATTTTGAGTCAGATTTATTAGGTGGTTGTCCAGTTGAGAGTACAGGGAAAATATTCGATGTGATAGAAGGGTTGTCGCACGACGAATTCATTAAAGTTTATAAAGAAAGAGCAAAAAAAATATTTGAAGAGATTGATAGATACCAATCAGCAGAAGATTCAATCATAGAAAGCAGTGAATCTGTGATATCTCGATACTTGGAGGTAGGTGAAACAGACGAGCAAGGAGTAGAAGTATCGATAAGTTTAGACATAGAGTATTTTATCGACTCTGAACCGCTTGAAGGGTATGTATCGCACGATGTAGTAAAATCGGCAGGAACTATAGAAGACTGGCTCACAACTATTTGCCCTTGGCTTCACAATTATGACTTCTCGATAGACTGCAAGTAATATGCTTTATATCTATGGTGTGTACACCGATAGTTAAAAAAGTTACCACTAGGCTATTTGATTTTGTGGCACGTTTACGCAGTTGTTTCCACATAAGTTGCATAGTAGGATGTAAGAGGTAGCAACGTTCCGGTCAAAGATGCGTTGCTACCCAAGATATACCTTTAATTGCGGATATCACTTAAGTCGATGTCTCTAATCATTTGAAGAGGGTCATCGACTCCCTCTTCGTCTAGCAAATATTTAGTTGCCATTGCTGATTTAATTTCATTTGTCGAAACCCCTAAAAGTTTCGCTTTTGCGTCAATTAGAAAATTTAGGTCTTCTAGCATGTTTTTTCCTTTTTGTAGTAAATCCCTTCAGACTGTTCTATCAGCTAGAACTTGATCTAAGCTCGAGTCCTATACTCGATTATGTAAATTTTGAGTATAGAAACCCCTAACTAATAAAAGTCATGGAAGAGCATGAGTGTTGATTATGGGAGAGCAAGCTCTCCCAAGAGAAATTCAGGTTGGTTACTGATTAAGTTGATATGCAAGCTTGTACATATTCGAAACAAACTTGTAAGTGTTGTTGTCTTTTGTCACGTTACCAGGTTCGTAATTCTGACCTTTGATCAGTGACTGGAGGCCATTCTCAAATACAAAGCCAATGTTCTTTTTCAGGAACTCTTGCGGGTCACTCTTCCATTGAACACGATTGTTTTTGATTTCCATATGCTCGTTCATCGCAACAAGCAAAGGATAAATGAACCCGTCCGGGAGCTGGTACGCAACCTCTTCTTGATAGAACTTGGTAAGAGCTGGCTTGCGCATGTAGGACTTTTTGTCGTCTTTCCACTTTTCTGCATCTAAAATTTTAACGCTTTTAATGCGCCCAAAGCCTTTACTTACACTATTGTATGCATCAGGAAATGCTTTGTAGATGTAATCATAAAGACGAGGAATGTCTTGCATCATCTCTAAAGCAGATTCAACAAGCGGGTCGCAAACTCGGACTTTTACACCGTCGGAGTCTTTTTGTGTCACACCCGGTGAGCTCATAAATTCATTGTACAATTTAATGCAAGCTCCCTTAGATGAAGAGATCATCGATGGGTTATCTCGAACGACTTTTGCATACGTATACTCTTCTGAAGGAAGAATTGATAGCGGAATCAAGCTTAGGGCAACGATGTCGGCAGTTTTAATACGACCACCATCATTTTCTTGCCACTCGATCTCACCAACTAGTTCAGGATCTAAGGAGTCCTTGATAACATCATAGAATCCAGCTTTGTTTGCTTTCGCTGTCTCTTTTAGTTGGGCATTGTTGTTGCGGGCTGCACTAATGGCTAAAACTGAATCGTTAAAATCGTCAAGACCAGAGGCTTCCTTCGAAGGATAGATGATTTCAATAGGAATACGGATGTCACGCGGCAAGTCTGATGTGATGGCATCAATTTCATCTGCATATTCATCCCAGATCTCTTTGAGGTGATCCCAACCCTTGATCTTGTCATAAGCTTGGTATCCAGCCCAATTTAGAACATAGCATCCAATCGCAAATGTATTATGGCCACCATCAAGAATACCTTCTTTGGTTGGATCATCAATCTTTAGCTCAAGGCGTTTTCGCTCTAAACCACGGACATTACTTGAGGCAAGCAAAATACCTTTTGACATGTAGTGAAAGAGATCAGGGGTCTCATGAAGAGTTTCAATAATAGCTGCCGTTACAGCATTTCTTTTTGCTTTGCGAGGGTTCGCACTCAAACCAGTGCTGTCGATAAGAGAGATAATAGACTTGAGATCTGTATTACCGATGATTTTTTCTACAAGGCCTTCTTGGATTGATTGGTCTTGTACTTTGATAATGACTTTTGAGGACATTGTCTGCTCCTTAATTTAAAAAATAAAGTTAAGGTTCAGGCAAGATAGATCAGGAGATCAGATGCGATTTTCATATTTTCCTGCTAACTTACCAGTTAACCTTTCCAGTGCTCTATCCAGAGCTTGTAATCGTCATTTGTCTTAACCAGACTTGATTACCTTTTCATTCTAAATGCATTTTTTAGACAATGTCAACACTCAGATATTAATTTATTGTTTTTTTAATAATTTTAATACCCAAAATAAATTATACTTGTGAATTTTTGTTCGAGCCTCGTTAGCTCGCCCCTCTAGCTGAAAGATGGATATTGTAAGAATACTGGTGAGGCACCGGACTGATCTGCACCACCACTGTTGGACACAGAGTTAAGTGAGTAGAATTACTAACGAGGTAAATCATGACAACTAAAAACTAGAATAAAACATCCCCCTCAATTTTAAGCCGAAGCTCTAAAACTTGCTGATAAAGTCGGTGTAGCGGTCGTCGCAAGACAGTAATCACTCCACGAATATCAGGTTTACGTCTGGTGCAAACTGCTGACAAAACAACTACTACACAGCGAGAGCAAAAGTTCGTAGTTGCAGTCATTAAGCTAAAAAACGAGGGGGCTTCTATTGACGAAATCTCTCATGAAGACTGTAAGTTTGAGGGCCTTACTCATGAAATACAAGACGAAAACGGTACGAGCCAAGTGATAGTTCTTAAGTCCCTTTTAGACAGTTTGGGAAAAATTAGAGATCTATAATTTGTACCAATTCGGATCTGATCAACCAGTAAGCCTGACCATTGATTATTCAGGCTTACTGGTTTCTATGGATTGGTCAGATACTAAGACTCAGATTACTTAGGTTCTTATGGTTTCGAATCGAAGCAACTCCATCTTCCACATGTGCTGCCCAAGCTTGTTGATACTCTTTTGTATCAAGCTCTGGGTAGTACATCTTCAGCACTAACTCTGTCACTTCACCTGTTTCACCAAGCCACGTGTATTTATCTAGTACAAGTGAGCCGTCTAATTTGGCTTCTTGGCCTTGGTAGCGAAAGTCACTTTCGATGGAGCGGAAGAAAGCGATACGCGCTGATACGTTTGGAGTGATTCCAGTATAACCCTTTAGCTTTTTAAGCTGCTCTTCAGTAGAGCGGGTTAAGTTCATACGATTAGGTAGCATTACACGACCTCCTTAATCGATTCTTTCCAGAAGTAACCTTCTTTCAACGTTGAAGCCTTAGTTGTACCGTCGAAACAGATCTCGTAAGTACGAGCAATATCGTCTTGGATAAGACTTGTGTAGTTTCTATCGATCTCTGTATCGGTAGATAAAATCACAACTTGGTGGCTTGCGGTTGGGAAGTAGTTCTCTACCAGCTTGTCACGGTGATGTGAGTCCAATCTGCCTAGTGGAGTGTCAATGATGATTGGTAGCTTACGGCCAGATGTGCGACCAAGAGCCTCTAGAATTGAGATCGCGTAGATTTGCTTTTCACCCGCAGACATTGCCTTACGATTGATCTTAATACCATGTTCATCAACCAATTCAACATCGAATGTTGCTGGGTTGATTGAAGCGGTGAGCTGTAAATCTTCTTTACGAGCTAGCTTCTTGTAAGACTTGACGAACTCGTTTTCTAACTGCTTGACGCGAGCTTTAGTTAGGTGCTCACCAAATTTCTCAAGCAATAAGATAGAGTTTTGAGCATTGCTAATACTCTGATCTTTATTGGATTGATCTTTATTCTTATCGTGTAGCTTCTGAATTTGACGAGCTGTTTCTAGTGCTTGGCGCAATTCGCGTTTTGCTTCTTCAAGCAAAGCATGGTATTCGATAATCAGCTTTTCTTTTTTCTTATCTAATTTGCGTACGTCTGCAAAAAGCTCTTGCACCTGCTCTTGCTCAGGAGCTCGTGCAATATTGTTTGATGCGTTATCGATCTCTTCTTCTACTTTTTGAAGACGAACCCGTGCTTCATCAAAACGCGAAAAAGACTCATGAGACAGATTAGATAGTTGATAGTCAATAGTATTTGCTTGACGGTCGGAGATATCTAAAAGCAGCTCGGCAGAATCAAATTCACCCACGTGTACTTTAAAGCTATCAGCAATCGCGCTTTGAGCCATTTCTGTATCAAAACTTGGGTATTTTGAACGTAGTGTTTCTAAGAATGAGTCCAGCTCATTGCCAAAGTTCTGTTTCTTTTTAATCTGTTGTTCTTGTTTGATCTGAGTTTGAAGGCGCTGCATTGCATTAGGTGCAAGTGCGAATGGAAGACTTGTCTCCATCTCCATGCGGATTTGTTTTTCAAGCTCTACTTTCTCTTTAAGCAAGCTATCGACTTTTTGTTGCTCATCTTCTCGAGTTTTAGCCCAAGCGCCGCCATTTTGAGATAGCTTGTTTTCTAACTCGAGAACTTCGCTCGAGGTTGATTCTATTTCCTTTGCTATAGAATCTGCCTTACTGCGGAGTTGTTTGGCATTTTCTTCATGCTTAGCTCGAATAGAGTCTAAAGAATTAAGTTCTTGTTTTACCGATAAGCTTAATTTCTCAGAACCGTGTTTTTTGAGGAAAATTGCAAGATCACTTTTCAGTTTTGCAATGATATCCAAACCAAGTAGGCGACGAACTGCAGTTTTCAGAACTGTTCCAGATTCATCTTCAGCAAGGTCAGCTATTTTTTCTCCGTCAAAGAAGAAAAGATCGGCAATGCCCGTTGGGATTAGTTCATTAAGAAAACCTTGGCATTGTTCGTAATTGAGTTCAGAAATTTGAACTCCATTTTTTTTAAGCGTTAAGACATCTTTCTTTCCACGTTTCCATTCACGAAGAACAGTGTATAAGCTTTCTTCACCATTTTGGGTGTATTTAAACTCCATCGAGACTGATGCTTTATCTTGTAAATCATTCTGACTTACACCTTTGTGGATCAGTTCATCAAGTGCATTGATATACTCGTTGTTGTTCAGAGCTTTACTGAATGATTGGCGACCAAAAAGAGCTAACCTTACCGCGGTTAGTATTGAGGTTTTACCTGCACCATTGAGACCACCAAATAGAATAATAGGTTTAGGTGATCTGGTTTCTGTACCCTTTGCATTTATTTCTGCTGGTAAAGGTGATAGTAGGATTTCATGCTCGCCACGAAAAACTCGGAAATTGTTTAGTGTTAGTTTGGTGATTAGCATTGTGACTAAAACTCTTTTTGTAGCTGCTTGTCTATTTCAGCTAACTGTTTGTTGTATTCTTCAATTTCAGCTAAATGGATATCGTGTTCAATCTTGCTTTGGATGTTCGAGTGTTTTTCTTTAATTGACTCTAAGCTGCCCCAGTCCTGCTTTAGAAGTGAAGCTAGTTTATTGGATATACCATTGCGACGGCTTAAGCCTTCCATCGAAACTTCAAGTTCAATGAGTTTTTTTATCATTTCTGGTTCAACGTCAAAGCTTTCACTTAGCTCAAAGATCATTTGTGCATCTTCTTTGCCAAAGCTAGCATTATCATCATATGCCCAGTCTAGGTCGTAGCCATAAACGTCTTTGAAAATAGTTGGCAGAGAGTCACTCCAGTCTGGCTCATTTGGATCGTGAATCCATTCTTGGCGAATCGCATGAAGTTCTGGCACTGTGATGATTTCAATCTCTCGCCCTTCAGCCTTAAATTTCTTATCTAGTTCAAGTAATTCACGAACCCAACGCTTTCGATAACTCAGCCAATATGGACCTGGTATGTGTTTACGCTCTACAGTAATCTCTTCATCCCCTTTAGCTCTTTGGTAACTTACACGACCACTGCGACGTTTGTAGTTGCGGTATTTATCTTTGTTTGCAGGCTCAGTTGTAAAGGCAAGTTTATTACGAAACTTAAGTAACGGAGCCATCCACTCTTCACCATTTTGGATAAGGCTTTCCATTGCTCTATCTTTTGTTACCACCGTACAGGTCCAACAACCAAAACGAGAGTTACCACAGGAAGGAGTCGTTTCATCAATCACCATCGGACATTCGCCTTGTCCAGATGAATCTTTATATAGATTCCAAAGGACTAAGTTTTTACCGCCCCAAGGGTTTTCCCATTCAAGGTCGTAAATATCTTTCCAAATATTCTTTGGACCATAAGGGGTCTGCTTCGACTCTAAGTGACATAGACGCAAAATCTTCCATACGTCATCAACCGCCCATGTATCGATTGGTGTATAGATAAATGCATTCGATAGCGTAGTATGACGTGCTAATCGAGAGCCATCAATTTTATGCTTAGCTATAACTTGTGCACGAGAAGCGCTTTCTTGGCTACGAGAGCCTAAAACAACAATTACTTCATCAAACTGGGATACCTTGTTTTTGATGAAATCACTAACAGGATCAATTTTCATTCGCTCCGTACACCAACGGAAGGAGCGAGTAGGTGCGGGGTAGCCTTTACCTAGTAAGCTTGTCCAAAAGGTTTGCTCAACTTCAGGTACTACTTTGTGGCAAGTGATAGGTAAGCCATCACGCTCTGCCCCTTTTTCGATTGCATTTAGGGAGTCTTTGATATGATTAACAACGACAGGTGTTTCTACTAGTGTATCTGAAGAAACCACAAAAACAGGCTTATTTCTTTGTTCTTCAGGTAAACCAAGTAGTGCCATATAAACAAGGCTCATAACTGCTGAGGAGTCTTTACCACCGCTGTAGCCAATTACCCATGGTCGATTATCAGCACAATAAACGCGCTGGACATCTGCTATGTAGTGAGTGAG
This sequence comes from Vibrio sp. B172a, assembly GCF_030248355.1. Classification (NCBI taxonomy): domain Bacteria; kingdom Pseudomonadati; phylum Pseudomonadota; class Gammaproteobacteria; order Vibrionales; family Vibrionaceae; genus Vibrio; species Vibrio sp. B172a. The sequence continues at coordinate 59,665 of NZ_JAHGAC010000017.1, forward strand.
TTTTTGATTGGCGAAGTCTTCATTTTCGATGAACTCAACGTATTCTTCTGGAAGGTCTTCTGCCAATTGGAGGTCATTAATCATAATACTTGTTCTCAAGAGCTGTTATTCAGGAGGCTATGTCAGGTAGTTTAAATTGGTCATTGACCAATCTGTGGTGATACCTGAGAGAATATTGCAATGCGAAATGAAGACTTCAGCCGAGCATTTCTGGTAATGGAGTAAATAGCAATAATTTTAATCCTGATTTTTCATAGGTAGCTCTAAGTCATGTCATCTATCTGTAGAGTCGGTCAAAGTTGGTATGTTCACATTTTGCCAAACCAAGCTTTGCTATGTCTTAGCCGTTTCTACGAGAGTTGCTGCACAGGGATGCTAAAACAGGCACAGTATTTTACAGTGATGTACTCAATAATTCTATGGGAAGGAGAGGTTTTTATAATGGCTTAATTTCGGTGCCTTGAGTCCAGCGTAAACCCTCTGACTTCCTTATTGTGTTTGCCTAAAAGTACCTCAAATTCTGCTCGAACCATCTGAGTCTCTTCAGTTGGTTCAAACTCCATTAACTTTCCTAATCGCTTATCAAAGCTCTGTTGCTTCTTGTAGTTCTCATGTTCGGCTGCCATGTAGAGATGCTTATTAAGCAGTGGCGGCCTGCGATCTTCATTGACGTAATCGAAGAAGTCGATGTCTTGCTCGGCCATCTTGATTTTTATACGCTCTACTAAGAAAGGAACCGATTTTTCAAAGTCGTCATAGGCGGTTAAGGATAGCTTGCCGGACGTGATATGGATTTTGATTAAATCGATTTCTTCATCCAGTTCACCATACATTTGTAAACCCGCACCTACGTATGTGCGCAGTAAGAGTGGCAAATCATCGATGTAGTCACGATGTAGGATAAGAGAATGCCCTTCATTCAATAAACTTGCAGGTAATTGCTGGTGGGCCTTTTCACATTGTGTATTGATTAAGTCTGTATCGGCTATCGCAAACAGTAACTCCGCAGCTAGGTTAAGTGCGGTTTTATAATCATCAAACAGAGCTTTAATATCGCGCTTGAGCGTTTCTGGTTGCTGCGTATAAGGTTTTCTCTTCTCAAATAGCCCCACCGCAAAGTAAAGCAACAGGTCTTCTTTGCGGCGCTTTTCTGCTTTTTCGAACTCTTCGGTGTCGAACATTTCTTGCAACAGACCAAACACTTTTTTATGTGAGCCGATAAGTTCTCTTACTTTGTCTGATTGCTCAAATTCTTCGTTAGCAGGTATACGGCCAAGCGTTAAGCATGTGTTCCAAAATGCGTCGAACAGTTCTTGGTTTTGGGTGATGAGGAGTTTGGCTTTGTCTTTTGCTTCGACAGGTTCTGGAGAGGTGAGTTGCTGCCATTTATGGTGGCGTTTGTATTTGCTTTGTAAGTACTGCTGCTCTTCGAGTTTATCTTTGAAGATGTAAAAAATGCCGGGTGCAACGGTAATGGCATCTTCCTGCAAACTTCGTTCAATATAAGCTTTTATCTCTGACTGAGCGTAATACTTTTGAAAGGTGTTACGTGAGGTAATTACACCATCTTTGTAGGGTTTAAACTGGGCGATATAGCTCTCGTTGGCAAGCATGACAGAAACAACGAGAAGCTTATCCGCCAGCTCCCAAGCGCTTAACAAAGCATCTAGACGTTCATCTTGGTCTTCAATCACGTTTAGAACAAAGCCAAGGTTGACGATGTCTGAACTCACTTTGTCGTTATCAGGCTGAAAGTTAGGATCCCAGCCAAGCGCATCTAGCCCATGCGCCTCCAGTTCTCGCAAGTCATCGCCACGTCCGCAGCCATAATCAAAAATGGAATGTGAGCCTTCTAGGTAACCATGCTTTACTAGTGTTTTCATAGGTGCAGACAGTTCATGGCGAACGAGTGCCGTTTTGTGTCTATCAATTCCTGTTTCTTCGACTTGAGTGACAGCAGAGCTGCGAAACAAACGCCCGTCGACAAGTTCATAGCCATGACGCGCAATGAGGTTTTCCCAAGAGCGCTTAAACCCAATCAGTCGGCTATTCTCATACAGCCCCGCGTTTTCACCTTCTTGAGTGAGTGAAGTGAAATGATCAAAGTGCTCACATTCCGGCAAGATCATGGTCTCTTTGCGATGAAGGATCGGTGGGTTGTCAGAATCCGAGTAGCTTGTGATTTTATGGCTTAATTTAGATAGGTCGACGTTTAAGCTCTGTCTTAGCGCAGGATAAGAGTCAGTGTAAAAGTCAGGGTAGTGAAGCAAAGATAGACGGAATTCTTTTTTAAACAGTTTCACTAGATTCCAGTGTTCATCATCTAGGCTAACGGCTTTTGCTACCGCAGGTATGAATTGAGTGAGTACTGTCGGTAGGGCGCTAAAGGCATCTTTATGAAGGTAGATAGCATCCGGCAATTGTTTCCCTACTTTGATCTGCGCAATAAGCTCAGCAAACTGTTCTTCATTCATTCCATGTCCTCGATGATGTTTCCTCGATTATAAGTTATCGAATAAGGTCCGTGTGGCGCTGCCTTTTGCACTTTTCTTGTTTACGCGAAGTCCATCACTGCGTTTTTCTCGAATCAGTGCATAGCGTGTGTTTTCAGAGCCGACACTGATGTGAATAGGGCGGTCTTTTCCGTAGAAGTAGAGACGATCGAATTCGAGGTTCGTGCAAATGTATTTTGCGACTTCATCCATTCGCTGCTCATAACCTTGTACATAGAAGTCACAGGCAGCGCCATCTCGCTTACAAATTCGATTTCCTTGGCTGTTGAGCTCCATGGAAGCATGTTGATCTATATCTGGGCCCATGTCTCTTGGGCTGTTTCTCAACAAAAAGCGAAGAAGCTTATGGTTGGTAAATCCGTAGGTGATAGTGAGCTCCCCAAGTTGGCTAAGCGGTTCTAATATGTGAGCTTGCAGCAACATCAGCTGTTCTTGAGAGGCGTTCGATGGTGCATTCTCGCCAACAAATGCGTGATGTTTTTGTCGATACCAATTGATCAGTGCGTCTTGCATATCAGCTTTTATCTTAGGGCCTGTTAGGGAAAGGTTACTGACTGACAAAATAGTTGCAGATTAGGTTGAAGTCGACTCTATTTTCCGTTTTCTGCGCCAAAGGTTTAGCGCATTTTTAGTAGTTTCACGTCATCAGTCATTAGTGGAGAGGGACGATGAAACTTTCTCATTCTGTCGGCTTAAAGGGCATCAACAAAAAGGCCGATGTTAAGTTAGTGCAAGAGGCGCTCAATCGAGCAACCATAGGCCCATTGAGGTTGCTGTCGGTAGATGGATTATGTGGTGCGAACACACGGCAACGTATTTACTGGTTTCAAAAAGAGGTTTTGAAGTTTCGAAGGCCAGATTCTTTAATTGATGTGAAAGGTAAAACATGGAAAGCGTTGTCGCTGTTTCTTGTTAAACCAAAAGAGCAGGCGAAGAGTTTTGCTTCTTTATTCTCTACTTCACACAACCAAGTCGTTGAGAAAGCGGAACCAAGCATTCAGTCCATTCAAACTATTGCTTGGGGCGCAAAAGTTTCACCAGAGTTTAAGCAGAAGGTTCTGTTGGTGTGTAAGGAGTTGGATATTCACCCTGACTTTTTAATGGCTTGTATGGCGTTTGAAACTGGCGAGACGTTTAGCCCGAAAATAAAGAATGCTGCAGGAAGTGGAGCAACGGGTCTTATTCAGTTTATGCCAGCAACCGCCAAAGGGCTTGGGACAACGACCGAAAAATTGGCCCAAATGACTGCTGTTAAACAGCTTGATTATGTTAAGAAGTACTTTTGGCCGTATCGAAAGCGTATTAATAAGTTGGAAGATGTGTATATGGCCATTCTTTACCCCGCAGCAATTGGTAAATCGACTTCTCATGCGTTGTTCAAAAGAGGCACCATTGCTTACAAGCAGAACTCAGGCTTTGATAAAGACAAAGATGGCAATATCACATTAAGTGAAATTTCGAGCAAAGTGACAAGTAAGTACCACAAGGGATTAAAAGCAGGGTATATAGGCTAGGATATGAACGAATTATTAAGCACGCTTTTATTGAGTTTTGCTGCATCGGCTTCGCTAACTCCTTCTTGGGATGGCAATTACCGATGTGAGTTAGATTTAGGGGAGAATGCAGCAGGACAGAGTACATGGGCAGAATACGAACTGAGCATTTCGAAAGATTCTTGTTCTCTCGAAGCAAAAGGCTTCCAGTTGGATGAGTCGATAGTGTGTTCGACGAGCGCTCAAGGCGATCGTTTAGATGTGCAGTTTAAATCCTATTCTAATGGGGATCTAAGTAACCTGTATGGTGTTCAAGTTTATAGAGTTAACGAGACATTATTGTCGTTGGAGAGGGAGCAAAAAGCGCTCTTAACGCATTGGCTGTCGTATTGGCCTGGAGAACCCGCACCGAAGTCCACATCGTGTTTTGAAAAGAAGTAACAGTTCAGCATCCTCAAATCATTCTCTTATCTTGGCGTTCAAATGCTCAAGCCATCAATTCGTGAGCTCTGACGCCAATTTCCCTCTTTAAAAGCATTGATTTCCAAAACTGTGTCTATAGTTTTAATAATGTAATCATCAATGATTCTCCAACACGCCTCTAAAAAATGACTCGTTATGGAGGGCGGTATGTTGTTTTTTCTCTCTTTAATTTGTATTGCGATCTTAGGCTATTTAGCTCAAACCACTGGGCTATGCATGGTGAGAGGAGTTAAAGAAGCTTCATCAGGTAAGCCAATGTTTCTATTGGCTATCATACTGAGCGGTACTTTATGTTGGATGGCAGTAGGCTTTGCTTATTTTTTCGATGAAGGTCGCCACTTTACGGCATTTCAACCCACGCTTTACTCTGCCCTTGGCGGTTTCTTATTTGGTTTTGGGGCGGCATTCAACAGTGGATGTGGCGTTTCAACAGTAAGTCGCCTTGCTCGCGGTGAGTTGGTCATGGTCTCAACGATACTTGGATGGTTTATCGCTTGGGTGTTCTTTTCTAGTCTGCTTCCGTCGAATGTGATTGGCCGAGAGATCGCTTTTCCTCATTTGTATCGATATACCGCTTTAATTGGTTTATCTATTTTGTTGGTTGTGTTCGTTTGGAGACTAAGTCGAGAAGACAAAGTGTTGTGGGCATCGATGCTTGGAATCGGAGTAATGGCAGGATTAGTGTTTGTTTATGAACCGCACTGGACACCGAGTGGGTTGCTCAAAGACATGAGTCTTTCTATTTGGCATCAAAATGATATGAAGTGGCCTCAGTTTGAACGTTTTGCGTTAATGGCGGCATTAATCGGGGGCATGGTGATAGCGGCAGTCGCTAAAAAATCTTTTGAATTTCGACTCTCTGCAATCAAACACTACATGCGTCATTTAGCTGCTGGGATCTTGATGGGATTGGGTGCTGTGATGGCTGGTGGCGGTAATGATTCACAACTGTTGGTTGCATTACCTGCACTTTCTCCTGCAGGGTTGGTCGCAGTGTTGAGTATTATTGCCGGAATTTTCGTAGGGGTTAGAGCTGGGAAATAGCATACTTTTAGCCAAGCGGGCGAATACTTTTCCAACAACTCCATTTATTGATGTGATATTTTCTATAAAGCTCATAGATCTATCTCACACTTTTGTGCTTCACAATTGATACTGATATTAAAAAAGTAAGAAATGGATTACAGTTTGGGAAATGTTTTCCAAATGTGGTTGTATCGTGAAAACGGTTTCTAAGCGCTTGTATAAGCTACTAAAAATAACAAAGCTTAAGCACAAAAAAGATAAGGTTTTTTCCTTTCCTAACAGCCTGATACGTAAGAATCAGAAATTCCTGAAAATTTTCTCACCTTCGTCTTTATCCCTTAAGAAAAGTGATGTTTCTCATGCATCTTTTTCGCTCTCTTCTGTCGATGCTCTCGCTTGGGGAAATCGCGTTTCGTCTGAGTTCAAAAGTAAAGTGAATGACATTTCTCAAGAGCTCAACATTGATCCAAACCACTTGATGGCTTGCATGGCGTTTGAAACGGCAGAGACATTTAGTCCGAGCATCAAAAATGGCTCTGGGAGTGGGGCGACAGGGCTTATTCAGTTTATGCCATCGACGGCAGAAGCTCTGGGAACCAGCACTAAGAAACTGGCCAAAATGAGTGCTATTGAACAGCTCGATTATGTCAAAGCGTACTTTATGCCTTACCGAAATCGCATGGCTTGTCTAGAAGACGTTTACATGGCGATTCTCTATCCGGCGGCAATTGGAAAGCCATCTTCGCATGTATTGTTCAAACAAGGGTCGATCGCCTATCGCCAGAACGCGGGGATCGACCGTAAAAAGACGGGCAGGATTACCTTGGGTGATGTTTCTTACAAGGTGCGACGCAAACTAGAGAAAGGCATGCACCCTAACTTTCATGGTTAATCCTTTCATCCTTTGGCGGAGGATCAGAACGTAGCTCCGCCATCCACTCTCAAATCATGCATGGTGACATGGCCTGATTTGTCACTGAGTAAAAATTCAATCGCATTAGTGATGTCTTTGGTTTCAGCAATCTTGTTTAACGGAATACCGATGCGATGGGATGCTAAGTTGCCTTGAATCGTTTCTCGCTCGCCATAAGATTCATTCCACATCTGCTCTTGCATTGGCGTTCTGGTAGAGCCGGGACTAACGATGTTGCAGCGAATACCATGCTCTGCCAGTTCTAACCCCAAACATTGCATCCACATGTGCAGGCCAGCTTTGGAAGTGCAGTAGGCGGACATCTTAACGCGTGGAGTATCGGCCGCATTGGAACCTACGGCCACTATTGCGCCTTGCTTACTGTGTTTCACCAGCATTTTTGCCAGTTGTTGGGTGAGCAGCATGGTGCCTTTTAAATTGACGTCCAAGGTTTTGTTTAGTGCCTCTAAAGGCAGATCTAAAATGGATTCAAGGCGCAAAGTACCGGCACAAGTGACGATGTAATCGGGGATCAGTTGGTCTTGTTCTAGCTTTCGGCAGGCATTTTGAATAGCACTGGAATCGGCCAAATCGAAAGGGAGCAATGTGGTTCGCTGTTGTTGATCGCTTGGCAAAGATTGTTGCAACGCATCGAGTGCCTTTTGGGTCACATCGCAAGCGATGACACGTGCGTTTTGAGCTAATAAGCTTTTGGCACATGCTAGGCCAATCCCTTGCCCTGCACCCGTGACGAGACACAATTTGCTGTCGAATTCTGAGTAGTTTTCACTCATCTCCATTTCCTTTCGCGATACAAATATCAAATCAAAGTTGGCTAGATGATAATGATTTTTGTTATCGTTGTCATGGTGTTAACAAGGAGGTCATGAAATTGATGAATAAATTAGGCTGGAAAATCAAGCCATTGCTTATGGCTGTAGGGCTCGTTGGAATGGCAGGGTGTGAATATTTACCACACTTTGCTGAGGTGGATTTGCCGGAGCAAAAAATCGAACAAGTGGTTGCGCATGCTAAGCCTGCTGATGCGGCCATTCTTGACGCATTTAAGCAACACAATTTTGTTGGGATAGGTGATTATCACTGGAATGATGCTTTTCTGCGTTACGCCACGGAATTGGTTTCTAGCGAGGCGTTCTCTGATCAAGTGACTCATATCGTAGTGGAATTTGGCAACGCAAAATATCAGTCTGTATTAGATGAATATCTCGCGGGAGGCGATGTCAGTGAGGCGCAATTGAACCAAGTGTTGCGTGGTTCGATCTATTTTATGGCTTGGATGCCAGACGCGTACATTAACTTCTTCAAAACGATCAGAGTGCGTAACGAAGCGTTACCAGAAGAGAAGAAGATTCAGGTTCATTTAGCGGAAGCGTCGTTTGATTGGCAAGGTGTCCAAGACGAGAAAGTGTGGAAGCAGGCAGCAAAAAATAAGACGGATCATTTCTATCAAATTGCGGCAGAGCGGATAGCGAAAAAAGAAAAAGCGTTGTTGATTTTTGGCGCTTTTCATCTAGTTAATGCACCGAAGGACTATGTTGCTAAAACACAGGACAGTGCTTGGCCACTGGCGACGCGTTTGGAGCAAGCGTATCCAGATAGCACGTATTTAATTTGGCCAATGACTGAACCGGAAGTCGTGGAAACTTTTCACAGTGTGCAGGCTCCAGCTTTGCTTGAAGTCGCGCAGAGCCCGATCGCGGAGTTAAGGTTTATCGATCTTCTACCAAAAGCACGATACAAGCTTGCGGCGATGGACAAGATGGACGCTCAGGTGGGGGAGTTATTTGATGCATTTCTTTACCTTGGAGATAACCAACGCACAACGGTATTTCCTCGTGACGTGATGGCAGACCGAGATTGGGTGAATGAGATGCAAAGACGCGTCGATTTGATTGGTGGCAAGATGCAAGATCGTTTTAACGAAATCCGATCTCAGAGTGACGAAAAGTACGGCTTCAGCGACAACAGCTAAACTCTTCTTTGTTGTGCTGTTAGATTGATGAAAAGAATGGATGATGGCTGACCCTACAAGGGGTTGGCCATTTTTTGTCCACCAGTTTTTACGGTGAAATCAACGCTAACTATAAGTAATTATTTGCTTTTTACCGTATTAATACTAAGGAGTTAATTTATAAAATTATAAATAATACGAATGATAATTATTATCAAAAGTATTTGATAAATTAAATCTGTATGTGTAGTCTCACTTCTCAAATGAGAAGGAATCTCATTTGTAACGCTATGTTTAATACAGTTTGAGAGATGATTATGCTTCGTAACTCAATGGGAAGCGGCGCTATGCTCACAGAGTTTCTTAACGCTCATACGGATGATGCTTCGTTCTTCTTTAGCTCACCCACTGTGACGTTGCTTACTCAAGGCATTGCTGCAGAATTTACCCAACAAGTCAGATTCTCAGAGTTAGATACTCACATCAGCCAATTACTTGAATCGGCGAAGGAAGAGGGGAATGAGAACCCGATTGCCGTTGGTGTGATCCCATTTTCTGAACACAATCCGGTGCACTTTATTGTCCCAGAACGTCTCATTACGACGTCACCGATCAGGCCGGATAAGATCTCTGATGTCGATGGCTTTGCCGATTGTCCTCCATCATTCATCCAACCGATTCCAGACCCAAGCGAGTACAAACGCAGCGTCGAACTGGCAGCAAAGCAATGTCAACGAGAAGACGCTGAACTCGACAAAGTGGTGTTATCACGCACCATGCAAGTGGATACGGAAGAAGAGATTGACCGCGCGCGCTTCTTGAAAACCTTACTGAAGCAGAATCCCGGTGGTTACACGTTTTCAACCCGCATTGGTGGAAGTCAGTCTGACGCTTACTTGATGGGATCGAGCCCTGAGCTTCTTGTCTCTCGTAAGGGGCCACATGTTTGCTCTAATCCTTTGGCAGGTTCTCGTCGACGCAGCGAAAATGCTTCAATGAATCAACAGCAAGGCGAGCTGATGATGGAGAGTGCCAAAGATCTTCATGAGCACGCTGTGGTGGTGGATGCGGTCGAAAAAGCGCTACAACCTTGGTGTCATAACTTGTACGTGCCAATGGTGCCGTCAGTGATTGAAACCAAAGCCATGTTGCACTTATCAACCCGAATCGAAGGCACTGTGTCTGATGCCAACACGAGTGTGCTCAAGTTGGCAAGTGCACTCCACCCAACACCCGCCGTGTGCGGCTATCCTACTGCTCAAGCTTACGATTTCATCAGCAATGTTGAGCCCTTTGACCGCGGTTACTTTACCGGACTTGTCGGTTGGGTTGATGCTCGTGGCAATGGCGAATGGGTGGTGGTTATCCGTTGTGCCGAGGTAGAGAAAAAACGTCTCCGAGTTTATGCCGGAGCAGGCATTGTTGCCGGATCTGAGCCGCAAAGTGAGCTTGAAGAAACGGGTAACAAGATGCGCACTGTGCTTAATGCGTTGGGTATTGAGATCCGCGAAAATATGGAGGTGGTGCAATGAGCCGCCAAGCCATGAAAGCGTCAGGATTTACGCCTTGGCCGGAAGCGCGAGCAGAGCAATATCGTCAAGCCGGCTTTTGGACAGATCAAACTATCCCGCAAATGTTGCAAGCGAGTGCAAACCAATTTCCAAATCAGACTGCGTTAGTCGAAGGCGAGCGTCAGTGGACATATCAATCCCTAGTGGAACAAGTCGATCAGCTTGCTGCAGGATTCCAATCCAACCTAAATCTCAAGCCGGGTGATAAAGCGGTATTGCATTTACCTAATATCGGCGAATTCTATCTGAGTTTCTTCGCGTTACTCAAAAGTGGTGTTCAGCCTATCCTGGCTCTGCCCGCACACCGTTACTCGGAGATTCGATACTTTTGTCATTTTACTGAGGCAAAAGCGCTGATTACCGCTCCTCAAATGGGAGTCAATACCGCAGAAATAGCCCAGCAAGTTGCGGCTGAGCTACCGAGCTTAAAGCATATCGTTTGGGCGGGTGAAACGAGCTTAATGCCTATCGGTGGTCAAGAGCTAAAAAGCTTGTTTTTAACGGATGCAGATCTGAGCGAGAAACAGGGTGAAGATTTCGCGTTCTTCCAACTATCGGGTGGAACGACGGGAACGCCAAAACTGATCCCTCGCACTCACACCGATTACCTCTACAGCGTTCGCGCCAGTAACGAGGTTTGTCAGTTCTCTGATCAAACTCGGTATCTTTGTGTCTTGCCCGCTGCGCATAACTTCCCGCTTAGTTCGCCAGGTGCGTTAGGTTGCTTAATGTCTGGTGGCACAGTGGTTCTCGCGCCGGATGCTACGCCTCAAACCGCGTTTGCATTGATTGAGAAACATCAAATCACTGTAGCAGCTTTAGTCCCACCGTTAGCTTTATTGTGGCTTGATGAAGCGGGTCGCACTCAGCATGACATTCGTTCACTGGAAGTTCTGCAAGTGGGCGGGGCGCGCTTTAGTGAAGAGGCAGCAAAACGCGTCAAACCGGAACTTGGTTGTACGTTGCAGCAAGTGTTTGGCATGGCAGAAGGGCTAGTGAACTATACCCGTTTGGATGATCCGGAGTCTGAGATCATTTCTACTCAAGGCCGTCCGATGTCTTCCGCAGACAAGTTGTTAATCCTCGATGAAATGGGAAATCCAGTTCCACAAGGAACAGAAGGCATCTTGTTTGTTCGAGGACCTTACACCATTCAAGGTTATTACCAAGCACCAGAGCACAATCAACGTTCATTCAACGAGCAAGGTTACTACCGCACTGGCGATATTGTTGTGCTGACAGAACTGGGCAACTTACAGGTGGTTGGGCGCGACAAAGACCAGATCAATCGTGGCGGAGAAAAGATTGCTGCTGAAGAGGTAGAGAACCACTTACTTGCACACGATTCGGTGCACGATGCCGCAGTGATTGCGATTCCCGATGATTACCTTGGTGAGCGAAGCTGTGCAGCCTTGGTTTGCCCAGAACAAAACCCCAAGCCGATTGAAATCAAACGCTTTCTAAGAGGCCGCGGACTTGCTGATTTTAAGATTCCCGATCGGGTGATTTTTGTTGATGTGTTGCCTAAAACGCCGGTTGGCAAAATCAATAAAAACAAGCTTCTAGAACTTGTTTAACTGACTCTGCGTCGCCAACAACGTTTTGGCGTGCCGAGCTATTTTTGAATATTTTGGAGAGAAGCCCAATGGCCATTCCATCTATCTCTGGTTATCCGTTATCCAAAGCGATTCCAGAAAACCGCGTTAACTGGTCTGTAGAACCACAACGCGCTGTGTTGTTGATTCATGACATGCAGCAATACTTCCTTAACTTCTACGATGTGGAAAGCGAGCTGATCCAAACGCTGACTCGCAACATTCAAACCATCAAACAGACGTGTATTGATGCTGGCATTCCTGTGGTTTATACCGCGCAGCCAGGTGACCAAAAACAAGAAGATCGCGCGTTGTTGACCGATTTCTGGGGCCCTGGTTTAAAAGCGGATGACAGCATTACACGCATCTTTCCTGCACTTGCACCAACCGAGCAAGACATTGTTTACACCAAGTGGCGCTACAGTGCATTCCAGCGCACACCACTCAAAGCCATGATGGATGAAACAGGCCGTGATCAGCTGATCATCGTTGGTATTTACGCGCACATTGGCTGCTTGCAAACCGCAGCAGAAGCTTTCATGACTGATATCCAAGCCTTCATGGTGTCTGATGCCGTGGCGGATTTCTCTGAAAGTGACCACGAAATGGCACTCAACTACGTTGCAGGTCGATGTGGTTATGTTCTGGATAAGCAGCAATTGCTTTCTCAAGTCGAGAGCGCCAACGAATTCGCCGCTGGTGATTACAGCATTCCTCAATCTCAACAGCACCTTACCCAGCAATTGGCCGCGCTACTGGAAGTTCCGGTTGATGAAATGACGCCTGATGACAGCTTGCTCGATTTTGGTTTGGATTCGGTGCGCATGATGTCGCTGGTGGGCGATTGGCAACAAGCGGGGCTGGATGTGAGTTTTATGGAACTTGCCGCCAAACCCAGTTTGCAAGATTGGTGGCAACTGATCGAGAAGAAGCTGACTTAACAGCCCAAGAGGAAGAGTGACAAAGGAATGAACATGTACGATTTACCTTATACAGCGGAGCAATTGCTGCCGTTGACGGATGCCCAAGCAGGGATTTGGTTTGCCCAACTGCGTGACCCAGAAAACCCAATTTACAAGACAGGCGAATACCTAGTGATTGATGGCAAGGTAGACGAACCTTGCTTTGTTGAAGCCGTAAAAACCGCCATTGATGAAGTTGACTCATTACACGCTAAGTTTGTTACCACCACCGAAGGCCCTCGCATGGTGATTGATAGACAAAACTGGCAAGTAGAACGAGTCGATTTCTCTGACCACGATGCACCGTTAGATGCAGCAGTCGAGTGGATGAAAGCAGAGCTAAAACAACCGGTTGATTTAGAGCAAGGCCCGTTGTTCATCATGGCCTTACTCAAACTTTCAGAAGACCAGTTTGCGTGGTTCTTATCGCTCCATCACATCGCTATTGATGGCTACAGCATGTCGCTAGTCGCAGGACGTGTGGCACATATCTACGGCGAATTGGCTAAGGGCGAGCACTTCGACAAGATCGAATTTGTCGACCAACAAGCCTTACTGAAAGAAGACGACGACTACAAAGCGTCGGAAAAATACCAAAAAGACCGCGCGTTCTATCTACAACGTTACGCCGATCACTCAGATACGGTGAATTTGGCAGGCAAACCAACCGTCACGTCTGATCATTTCTTGCGCTTAAAAGGTGCGATGGAAGTGAGTGATTTCCAACGCATGGAATCACTGGCAAAACAGTGTCGCACCCACTGGTACAGCGTGCTTATCGCATCCATTGCCGCTTATGTTCACCGTATGACTCGTTCTAATGAAGTGGTACTTGGTGTGCCGTTGATGGGGCGTTTAGGTTCTGTAGCGATTCAAACCCCAGCAATGCGCGTAAACATTTTGCCTGTACGCGTGAGTTTTGAACAAGGGTTGGATATCAAGACGTTGGTGAAACAGGTTAACCAAGAGTTTTCCTCAGTACGTCGTCATCAGAGCTACCGTTATGAAGAGCTGCACCGAGAGCTCAACTTGGTAAAAGACAACCGTAACCTCTTCGGTCCGCTGGTCAACATTATGCCGTTTGAGTATGAGCATAAATTTGGTGAGCTAACGTCAAAGGCGCACAACTTGTCAGCAGGTCCGGTAGATGACATTTCGTTCTACTGTTATGAACTCGGCGGCCAGCTTCATATCGATATGGATGCTAACCCGGAGCTGTATTCCGAGAAAGATATTCACGAGCACCAACAGCGCTTGTTCCACTTTATGAGCGATTTCTTTGCAAGCGCGCAAGCTCAAGATCCATCGTTATGTCAAATCAGTGACGTGAGTATTCTTCTCTCTGGGGAGGAAAAAAAGGTCATCGAGACTTGGAATGATACAGCGCACGACGTCCCTGAAACGACGCTAGCGGCACTGATGGCGAGACAGCGAATTCTTACCCCTCATTCACCTGCGTTGATTTTTGAAGATCAAACGTTGAGCTATGAGCAATTAGCAAAGAAAGTCTACTCGTTGACCAACTGGCTGACAGCTCAAGGCGTTGAATTGGGTGATCGCATTGCGGTGTGTGTACCAAGAAGCGAAGAGCTGATAGTCGTGCAACAGGCCATTTTGGCGGCAGGCGCGGTTTATGTGCCAGTCGATCCAGATTATCCAGAAGGCCGTATCCATTACATGTTGGCGTCTTCTTCACCTAAGTTCGTCTTTTCTACCACGGCGCTGCAAGACAAGTTGCCAGAAGACGTTGAGGTGAAGATCGTTGATGACGAAACGCTGCCTACCATCTACAAAGTAGTGGAGCCATTACCGCCCCAAGTTCAGCCAGAGCCTCACTCTCCGGCTTATATGATTTACACCTCTGGCTCCACTGGTAAACCAAAAGGGGTTGTGGTTACCCATGACGCTATCGTAAACCGACTGCTGTGGATGCATGACCAATACCCAATTGATGGAAAAGACCGCGTCTTGCAGAAAACGCCAGCAGGCTTTGATGTGTCTGTGTGGGAGTTCTTCTGGCCGATGATTGTTGGTTCTTGCTTGGTGGTCGCCAAACCTGATGGGCATAAAGATCCGATTTATCTACAAGATCTTATCCAACGCGAGAAGATCACCACGCTGCACTTTGTTCCGTCTATGCTGCAGATCTTTGTTCAGCAAGCAGACGCGAACTTGTGCCAAAGTTTGCGCCAAGTATTCTGTAGTGGTGAGGCATTGCCTATCGAGTTAGTGAACCACTATTACCAAGAATTCAACGCCCCTCTACATAACCTATATGGCCCAACAGAGGCTGCCGTGGATGTGACTTACTGGCCGAGTGAAGCCAACACAGAAGGTAACTCGATCCCTATCGGTCGTCCGGTGTGGAACACACAAATCTATATTCTTGATGATGCGCTTAACCCAGTACCACCGGGTGTGGTAGGGCACCTATACATTGCGGGTCGACAGTTAGCGCAAGGCTACCACGGACAAGAACAGCTAACGGCAGAGCGTTTCATCGACAATCCATTTGGTCCGCAAGGCAGTCGAATGTATCTATCGGGTGATTTGGCTCGTTGGCGCGAAGATGGGGCGATTGAATACTGCGGTCGAAGCGATTTTCAGGTCAAGATCCGAGGCTTCCGTATTGAATTGGAAGAGATCGAGAACGCGTTAGCTAATCATCCAAGTGTTGCCCAAGTTGCCGTACTGGCTCAGGAATACAATGACGGCGACAAGCGTCTGGTCGCTTACGTTACCGCAGAGGATACAGAGCAGGGCATTGATAGTAACGCTCTACAAAAATACCTTGCGGAGCCGCTGCCAGAGTACATGGTGCCGAGTTACTTTGTTGAGCTTGAAACCTTTCCGCTAACGCCAAATGGCAAGCTGGATCGTAATGCGCTGCCTAAGCCTGATTTATCTGGTCAAGTCGGTACGAAAGGGCCAAGCAACTTGGTGGAAGAGCGCTTATGTAAGCTGTTCTGTCAGTTGCTGGAACTGCCTGCCGTTGGTGTAGAAGACAACTTCTTTGAACTCGGTGGCCACTCATTGTTAGCTGCTCAGTTGATTGCGCATGTGAAAGAGATCATGGGTGTTGAACTGTCACTGGCCGCAGTGTTTGAGTCGCCAACCGTTTCTGGCATTGCTGCCAAGTTAAACGGCAGTGAGAGTGATGATGCGCTGAGCATTCTGTTACCGCTGCGCAAGCGTGAAGGTAAAGCGGCGATCTTCTGTGTTCACCCTGCTGGTGGTCTAAGTTGGTGTTATGCGGCGTTGACGCCAATCATCCCATCCAATGTTCCGCTCTATGGCGTGCAGGCTCGTAATCTTGGCGACCCTTCTGCACCGCTGCCGAAGAGCATGAAAGAAATGGCAGAAGACTACGTGGCTGCCATTCGTGAAGAGCAACCCTTCGGTCCTTACCATCTTCTAGGTTGGTCGATTGGCGGCATGATTGTTCACTTGATGGCGGGCATCTTACAAGAGCAAGGCCAAGAAGTAGGTCTAGTAACGCTGCTGGATTCTTACCCAGCTGAGCAGTGGCAAACCATCCATCCACCGGGAGAAGAGCAAGCGCTCGGCGCACTGATCCGTATGGCCGGTGTTGAGTTTGATGAAGCGGCACATTCAAGCATCACCAAGCCAGAGGTGATCGATATCTTGCAAGATGCAGGTTCGTCCATGGCGCACCTGAGTACCGAAACCATCACGGCCATGATTGAGGTGGTGATCAACAACAACCAGCGTGTACGCGATGCGGTGGATTACCAATACCAAGGTGACGTGCTGTTCTTCAATGCTGAGAAGCCGCCGGAAGAGGCCTTCCTTGACCGCAATGGTTGGTTCAAATACATGGATGGCGATCTCAAAGTAGTGGATGTGGCCTGTATTCACCGCGACATGATGCGCCCGGATATGCTCCGACTGATTGGTACTCACATGGTTGAAGAGCTGAGAGAGAGATTCGATGTTTGATTCATCCACTCAAGCTAAATCGAACGCTCAGTTGGAGGGGATGATTTCCCCTCTGACTTTCCTTAAAACCAAACTGGCCTCTGGCTGCGTGGTAGCGATTGGTGAGGCGCATTGGTACGCCGAGCTGTTCGAACAAATGACCAGCACTCTGCTCAATCCAGGGTTAGACGGAGTCTTCTCCCACTTATTCATTGAGTTTGGCAATGCGAAGCATCAGGCATTACTCGACAATTATTTGATGGGGGAGGCGGTGACCGACGCTGAGCTGGCCGTTGTCTGGCTGGATTCTGTTGCGTTCCCTGCGTGGATGCATCCTTGTTACGGTGATTTCTTCAAACGGTTAAGAGCGGCGAACGCACAGCGTAAAGTCCCGATCAAAGTCGTGCTGACGGAGCCTTCTTTCCACTGGCAAGACATTACCCATGCCGGAGAGTTGGTCAAGCTCAATGCACTGCGTGATCAAGCGTTAGTCGAAGGGGTCGAAAAGCAGTTTGCTAAGAACGAGCAAGGAGTCGTGGTTTTAGTCGGTGCGAGACACATCCTAAAGCGTTCTCCTACGTTAGGTTTTATGTCTAAACACAAGACATTTGGTGATCTGGCGAAACAGAAGTTCGCTGATCGCTACGTGTCCGTGTGGCCCCACATTTTACCGACTGACCTCAATGAGACGCAGCATGGAATCTATGCCACCACTCAACCGCAACTGAGTAAAAAATCGTTCCTTGATTTGATCCCGAAGAAGCCACCAGTTAACCCTTACGCGTTTATCTCACTAGATAAATTAGTGGATGCTTATTGGTATTTAGGACCACAAAGCCGTCAGCTCGATGCACAAGGTGTGAGTGTGCCGCAAATGTGGAAATCACGTTTGGAACAACGACTGCCGCTGGTCAACGAGCGGCAGCAGATGGTGATCAAAAAGGTCATCGAACAAAAAACATAAATAGATTCATCAGGAAAAGTAGCACAGCGAGAAAACGTATTTCTGGTCAAAGCAGTAGTAACCATGAAACCCGAGATTCGGTAATTTTTTGTGTAATGCGGCTTGGTTGCGGCCAATCAGCTCAAAACGAAATTGCCCCGAATATTCGGTCGCTGGCTCTAACGTAATTTGTGCATCAAGAAAGTCGAAGTACACCTGAACAAAAGGAAAGCAGCACTTAAAAAGGCTTTCTTTGATGCTGAAGATAAGCGTATCGGGAATGTTGTTCGTGCGTGCAAGCAATTGCTGCTCATCACGGGTATAGACCGTTGCAAAGAGGTGAGAGGCAAGCGGCTTGTTGGTTTCAATATCGATTCCCAAGCTCGCGATGTTGCTTTTAAGCGCGCAAGCCGCAAGGCAAATGTTATCCGTGTGACTGATGCTACCACTGATGGTCGCGGGAAATAGAGGCTCTCTGGTATTGCCAGACAAAATCGGCACATTCGCATCATTGCTGGTTGATGGTATGAGTTTCTTGATCGCGGAGCGGGCAGCATGGCGACCTGCTCTGAATTCTTGTTGGCGTTTCGTTACCGCCTTTTGGATGAGTTTTTCTTCCTCGGGAAAGCCGTTTTGGCAATACATGCCCGCAGTGGCTTTCACGATGTAAACCTTTGGACTTAGACCTTCTAAGTGAAGACAGACAGGGGGAAGGGAGTTACCTAGCTCTTTGTTTTTCAATGGTGTCACTTTGCAATGAGTTGCAGTTCAAAAATATAACTTAGCTCAAAATTGAATGCTAATGCGAATAATAATAATTGTTATTTATACATTCGTTCTTTACAGTTTGCGAGCTCAAATTATTTATAAAATAGATATAAGGAAATGCAGTGAAAAGTTTAGTTAACAAGCCCACGTTTATGCCCTCTGTGCTGACAGGTGCACTTTTGACAGCGCTTAGCGGTCAGGTAATTGCAGACGACAAAGAAGAAGTCGTAGCAATGGAGCGCATGGTGGTAACCGCGTCTCTTACTCAACACTCGGAGTTGACTGCACCCGCATCGGTGTCGGTCATTACCGCAGAAGATATTGCGAAGATGCCGGTGAAAGACATCTCAGAAGCGGTACGTAGTGCGACGGGTGTCAGTGTACTGAGCAGCACCGCTTATGGTCGTAACACTATTCGCATTCGTGGTCTGGATTCTAAGCACACCTTGGTTCTCATTAATGGTCGCCGTATCAACTCTCAAGATGCGCTGATCCGAGGTAACGATTTCGATCTATCGAGTATTCCTCTTACCGCGATTCAACGTATTGAAGTCGTGCGTGGCCCGGTATCGTCTCTGTATGGTTCAGAAGCGATGGGTGGCGTGGTGAACGTGATCCTGAAGTCACCAACCGAAGAGCTATCTGGCTCGGTTGGTCTTGAATACGAAAGCATTCTTGAAGGTGATGGCGGTGATGGTTTGAAAGGTCACGCTTACGCAAGTGGCACGCTGACGGAAAATGTCGAAGGCAGCATCATTGTTGAAAGCTCTGCGCGTGACCCATGGCGTACCGACACTAACCCAGATTTCGATGCATTAGAGCAGAAAGACACCACTAATGTTTTTGGCGAGCTTGCTTGGCAACTGACAGAAGAACAACGCCTGATCGCGGATGTGATTTACACCAACGATGAGCGTGAGGCGGATTGGGTTCACCCTCGTTCAGGTCCACAAACGAACACTCAAGACTCAACTCGTTGGAATTACGGCCTGACCCATGAAGGTGCTTGGGACACGGTTGATTCACAAGTGCGTTTATACGGCGAAAACATGCAGCTGGATGACGCAAGTACGGCCTATACCAATGGCGCAGCAGACGTTGAGCTACAAAACAACACACTTGATTTTAAACTCTCTGGTTTGTGGCGTGACTCGCACGAGTGGGTATTCGGTGGTGAATACCGTACTTCCGAGTTGAAAAACAGTCGCGATGTGCCTTCTGGCGACATCGATAACTACCAAGGTGCGGTGTTCGTACAAGGTGAGTTTGACCTAGATAAGTTGGCGTTGACACTGGGTGGTCGTCAAGACTTCCATGAAGTGTATGGTAGCCACTTCAGTCCACGTGCTTATGCGGTTTACAGCTTCACTGATGAGTTTGTATTGAAAGGCGGCGCTGGTGGCGGTTTCCGTGCTCCGGGCATGATGGAAAGCAGTGATCAAGTTCGCGTGATCAGCTGTGGTAACCGTTGTTGGCTCACTGGTAACGAAGATTTGAAACCGGAAGAGTCAGAAAGCTACGAAGCTGGCCTAGCGTACGAATCGACGTCTATGGGCTTGGGTTTGATGTACTACTACACAGACTTGAAGAACAAGATCGAACGTGACCTAACTAAGGTTGTTGGTATGGATGGCCCGATGCCTATCTTCACTTACCAAAACATCGGTAAAGCAGAAATTAAAGGTATCGAGCTAGAAGGTTGGTACGACATTACCGACAGCATCAATCTAAAAGGTAACTACACCTACACGGATGCAAAAGACAAGAGCACGGGTGATACGCTAACGCAAACTCCTGAGCACTTGGCAAACCTTGATGTTAACTGGGAAGTGTTTGATTCATTTACCACCTTCGCTCGCGTCAACTACATTGGCGAACAGGTGATCACGAACCAGAGCCGTGAAAACGTAACAGTCGATGGCTACACGCTGGTCGGTCTGGGTGTGGCTTATGACTTCCAACAGCTAAACCTGAAAGCGGGTTTGAACAATATCTTTGATGTTGAATTGGATGACGAAGACGATTACTACGGATACTCAGAGAAAGGTCGCAGTGCTTACGTTAGTGCAACGTACCTGTTCTAACTGAACTCTTAAATGTAATGAGCTAAAAATAGCCTCCGTATAGAGGCTATTTTTTCATTTCTAGCAGATGATCCTTAGTATTCAGCTTCGAGTGCTGTGGCCATTTCGGTTACTTTGACCTGAACGATACGATTGCTCTTCACATGCAATATTTCAAATCGCCAATGCTGATAGGCAACAGTTTCGCCTTGAGTTGGCACCCGTCCGATTAACCACGTCAAAAAGCCGTTTAAGGTTTGAAAACCTTCGCTCTCTTCACCTTCAATGGTATTGAGTTCAAGTTTGTATTTCAGCTCGTTAAGCGGGATAAGCGCATCCATCAACCAACTGTCATCTTTTTGCTTTTTCGCCCAGACATGCTGAGGTGCCATGCCTAATTCACCAGCGATGGATTTGAGTAAGTCGTGGTGAGTCACTAAGCCTTGTACGTCTCCATACTCATCAACAATGAATACCATCTCAGTGCTGGTTTGCTGCATGTAATTGAGCAGCGGTAAGCCTTTCATCGACTCTGGTACAAAGCGTGAACGTTTGAGCAACTTGGCTAAGCGAGAAATCGACAGCTCGTCATATTCATCCAACAAGACCTTGGAAGAAATCGTACCTATGATGTTATCCAGCCCGCCTTTACACACTGGCCAAACGGAATGCTGCGTTTGGCGCAAGTTTCTGAGTGTTTCTTCAAGGGGTAAATCGAGGTCGAGGTAATGAATATCGCAGCGAGGCGTCATCAGCGAAAGTGCAAGGCGATCATTAAGGTGCAGTAAATTGCGAATCATCAGTTGTTCTTGCGGTTCGATTGCGCCGCATTCAGACCCTTCGCTCATCACGGCAAAAATGTCTTCCTCTGTGACGACTTCCCCAGTGTTGTTCTGACGCAACAGCTTGAGTAAAGCATCGGTCGATAAGGTTAGCAATAGAACAAACGGCGTAGTCAGTTTGGCTAACCAATGAATAGGGTAGGCAACGATAACGGCAATGCGCTCGGCATTATTTTGAGCAAAGCGTTTTGGGACCAATTCGCCTATCACAATAGCGAAGTAGGTGATGACGACAACGACAATCGCGGTGGCGAGTACAGTGGCAACTTCGCGCTCAATACCTTGAGTCACGAGCCAGTGTTCAAACGGAACCGAAAGCGTAGCCTCACCAAAGATACCGCTAAGAATACCGATCACTGTGATGCCGATTTGGATAGTAGAGAGGAATTGAGTGGGATTGTTTTTCAGTTGTAGAGCGAGGCGGGCAGAAGCGCTGTGTTCGGCAAACTTTTTCAGTCGGCCGCTTTTGGCGGTGACTAACGCAATCTCAGACATGGCAAACACGCCATTGAGAGCGATTAATCCAACCAGTAATAAAATGTCCATGAAGTTTTCCAGTGATGCACACGCTAGCAGCATAACGAGCTTTGCAGGAGAGAAACGTGAAGTGGCGAATAATTCATCACGCTGTAACAATGAAATGCGTAATGAAAAGGATAGAATTTGATTATCGAACCTACAGTTGCTCGCGCGATGATTGATTCTGTTACTTAGGGCGGATTCTGATACACTACGCGCCCATTTCTTCGTTGAGACGTTTCTATGCCATTTTCTAAGCTTGGTTTAAGCGCTCCTATCACAGATGCTGTGAAGGCGCTGGGTTATGAAAAACCGACTTCTATCCAACAAAAAGCCATTCCAATTGTTCTGCGTGGTAGCAACCTGATTGCCGCAGCACAAACCGGTACGGGTAAAACTGCCAGCTTTGTATTGCCAATCTTAGAAAAACTGAGCCAAGGTGAAACGCAACGTAAAAAGCGTGCACGTGCGATCATCCTAACGCCAACACGCGAGCTTGCACTTCAAGTACACCAAAGCATTGAAGCTTACGGTAAGAACTTACCTTTGCGTTCAATGGCGATGTTTGGTGGTGTGGATTACGCACCCCAAAAACAAGCGCTGATCGAAGGTGTCGACATTGTGGTGAGCACGCCAGGACGTTTGATTGACCTATACGGCCAACGCGCGATCCATTTTGATGAAGTAGAAATGCTGGTTCTGGACGAAGCCGACAAAATGTTGGATATGGGCTTCATCGATTCAATCGATAAGATCGTCGATTGCATGCCAGAAGACATTCAAAGCTTGTTGTTCTCTGCGACGCTATCTAACCCAGTGCGAGATTTGGCAAAGAACGCGATTGTCGATCCTGAAGAAATTTCGATTGCGAAACACAGCGCATCAAAATCAAACATCAAGCAGTGGATCACCACAGTCGATAAAGACATGAAGTCTTCACTATTAAGCCATATGCTGAACGAGAACGACTGGTCACAAGTATTGGTATTCATCGAAACTAAGCACGGTGCAGCGAAGCTGGTTACTCAGTTAGAGAAGCGCGGCATTGTGGCAGAAGCGTTCCACAGTGGTCGTAACCAACGCGTTCGCCAAGAGCTGATTGAACAGTTTAAAGCGGGTGAAATCCAATACTTGGTTGCAACGGGTGTAGCGGCACGCGGTATCGATATCGACAATTTGCCAGTGGTGATCAACTACGATTTGCCGTTCCCAGCAGATGAATACGTACACCGCATTGGTCGTACTGGTCGTGCTGGCGCGCAGGGTGAAGCGATCTCTTTGGTATCGAAAGATGACTTCAAAAACCTTTGCATGATTGAAAGCCGTCTTGGTCACTTGCTAGAGCGTGTAGAGATTGAAGGTTTCGCACCAAGAAAACCAGTGCCAATTTCTATCTTGAACTACGTGCCGAAGAACAAGCGTAAACCACAAGATCAGTGTCCTCGTCGTGACAACGGTGATAAGCGCAACGCGAAGTAATTACGCTATAAACTTGAATAAAAAAGAAGCCGCATTTGAACGCGGCTTCTTTGTTTTTCGCTTCAGTATTTAGTGCAGTTCAGTTTAGCTCGCCTTAGCTTTGGCTAAACGTTGTTGAACATACTGAGGCTCAGTGCGCATGCCCATCACCAAACTCACACACATCACCAATAGAATGATGGTGAAAGGTAAACCGGTTGAAATCGTACCTGCTTGCAGGGCTTGAATCGCTTCTGTCCCGCCAATCCAAAGTAGAACCGCTGCAATTGCACCTTCTACGCTTGCCCAGAAAATACGTTGTGGAACGGGCGCATCGACTTTACCGCCAGCGGTAATGCTATCAACAACCAGTGATGCAGAGTCTGAAGACGTGATAAAGAACACCATGATCAAAACGATAGAGATAACCGATAACACGGTGCTCATTGGCATCGCTTCGTATGCGTAGAACAGAGACAGCGTAATGTCCGTTAGGCCGTTTGTGCCTAGCTCACCGACTTTATTCATGACTTGTTCAATCGCGATGCCGCCAAATGCTGACATCCAAATCAGAGTAATAGTGGTTGGAATCAAGATAACTGCAGTAATGAACTCGCGAACGGTACGACCTTTAGATACGCGCGCAATAAACATACCGACACATGGTGACCATGAAATCCACCACGCCCAGTAGAATACCGTCCAGCCGTGCATCCAAGCTTCGTCTTCACGACCGTAAGGATTGCTCAGCGGAAGAATGTTTTCTACGTATCCCATCAGTGTGGTTGGGATCGTGCTTAACGCAGCGGCAAGGCCAGCCAGAATTACGAACACTAGCAGAGCAAATGCGACCGTTAGGTTGATGTTACTCAACACTTTCACGCCGCCATCAATACCGCGCACAACAGAGAAAATTGCCAGAGTAGTTACGAAGGCAATGACCGCCAACTGCATACCCAAGCCACTTTCGATACCAAATACATGGCCCAAACCACTTGCCGCTTGTTGTGCGCCCAAACCAAGAGAAGTCGCGAGACCAAACAAGGTTGCCAGTACAGCCAACACATCGATCACGTGACCAAACCAACCCCAAGTGCGATCGCCTAAAATAGGGTAGAACACAGAGCGAATAGACAGCGGCAAACCTTTGTTAAAGGCGAAGAAGGCCATAGAAAGTGCAACTACTGCGTAAATTGCCCAAGGGTGTAGACCCCAGTGGAACATGGTTGCGCCTAACGCGACTTGTTTGGCTTCTTCGGTAAATGGCGTTACACCAAGTGGCGTTTCATACCAACCAGTGAAGTAGGCTACTGGCTCTGCAACGCCCCAAAACATCAAACCGATACCCATGCCCGCGGCAAACAACATCGCAATCCACGAGATGTTCGAGTGCTCAGGTTTGGCATCTTCACCGCCAATACGGATCTTACCAAAAGGAGAAAAAACAAGACCGATACAGAAGATCAGAAAGATATTGCCAGCCCACATGAAGAGATCATCAAAAGAACCGATGATCTGCCATTTGACGCCATCAAGAGCGGCTTTTGCTGTGGCAGGATCGACTAAAAGAAGTGCGATTAAAAAAACGATGATCAGACCCGCGCTAGTACCAAAAACAGGGTTGTGAACATCAAATCCCCATTTTTGAACGTTGTCTTGGCCGACCGTATAGTCAGTATTCTCGATACTGTACTTATCCTTAGTTGTAGACATCATCCCTCTCAAACTACTTAGAGTACAAACTAATTTGTCGGCGCGCACTATAACAAAACTCAGATTAAATGGCTAATTTGCTGATTAATAGATCAGTAATGTCAGTTTTTATGCATATAAAAAGCAAAGAACACGAAATAATTTTTGGTGTGGATAAGCAAGCTGCACAAATCATTTGTCAAAAAAATGCATCGATAAATCTGTCGATAGGTGAAGTGTGAAGTCCGTGGCTATTCTTTTGATTTAATTGCCAATAATCAGGAAAACTTGAGAGATGTGTCTTACGCTTTACACAGATCGTACGCGAAGGTTTGAGTTAGGGTTTTGTCAATTTTTTGTCGTCTTGTTTGCAGATGATGAGGAATAGGCGCAGACTTTCGCGCCTGCTATTCAACGCATAAATGAGGCACGAATGAAAACTGGTGATAAGCAATTTGCTGTAATTGGCTTGGGTCGTTTTGGCTTAGCCGTTTGTAAAGAACTGCAGGATTCCGGTTCACAAGTTTTGGCGGTAGATGTTAATGAAGACCGTGTGAAAGAAGCGGCAGGATTTGTTAGCCAAGCCATCGTGGCGAACTGTACTCAAGAAGATACGGTAGCTGAATTAAAACTCGACGATTATGACATGGTCATGATCGCCATTGGTGCCGATGTGAATGCGAGCATCCTCGCAACGCTGATCGCAAAAGAGGCGGGTGTGAAATCGGTTTGGGTAAAAGCGAACGATCGCTTCCAAGCCCGAGTGCTGCAAAAAATCGGTGCAGACCACATCATCATGCCTGAGCGTGATATGGGTATTCGTGTTGCACGTAAGATGCTCGATAAACGTGTTCTTGAGTTTCACCCACTAGGCAGCGGCTTAGCGATGACAGAGTTTGTTATCGGCTCTCGTTGGATGGGAAAAACCTTGGGCGATTTGGCTTTGTGTAAAGTCGAAGGCGTACAGGTGCTTGGCTTTAAGCGCGGCCCGGAAATCACTAAAGCACCTGATCTCAATTCAACGCTAGAAATCGGCGACCTCATCATTGTCGTTGGTCCTCAAGACAAACTTGCGAGCAAGTTGAAATCACTATGAAGCAATTTCATCAGAGAGGCGTTTTTTACGTCCCAGATGGCAAACGAGATAAAGCGAAAGGCGGTGAGCCGCGCATTATATTGCTGAGCTTTCTCGGTGTGTTATTGCCTTCTGCTGTACTGCTTACTTTGCCTGTATTTTCTGTTACTGGCTTATCACTGACGGATGCGTTGTTTACTGCAACGTCTGCCATCAGTGTGACGGGGCTTGGCGTGGTCGATACGGGCCAACACTTCACATTGGCGGGTAAAATCCTGTTGATGTTTTTGATGCAAGTCGGTGGGTTAGGGCAAATGACCCTTTCAGCCGTTTTGCTGTACATGTTTGGTGTGCGGTTAAGTCTGCGCCAACAAGCACTCGCGAAGGATGCATTAGGCCAAGATCGCCAAGTGAACTTGCGTAAACTGGTGAAGAAAATTGTCATCTTCGCCCTGATTGCAGAGGCAATTGGCTTTATCTTCCTATCGTTCCGTTGGGTTCCTGAAATGGGTTGGCAAACAGGCATGTTCTATGCGCTGTTCCACTCTATCTCGGCCTTCAACAACGCAGGTTTTGCGCTCTTCTCCGATAGCATGATGAGCTTTGTGAATGATCCAGTGGTTATCTTTACACTAGCGGGCTTGTTCATCTTCGGCGGTTTGGGTTTTACGGTCATCGGTGATTTATGGCTGCATTGGCGCAGAGGTTTCCACTTCTTGCATCTGCACACCAAAATCATGCTGATTGCCACACCGGCATTGCTCGCTGTGGGCACAATCATGTTCTGGTTATTGGAAAGACACAATCCGAATACGATGGAGTCTCTACCAGTTGCGGGGCAGTGGCTCGCCGCTTTCTTCCAATCAGCGAGTGCGCGTACAGCGGGTTTCAACAGTGTCGATTTGGCGCAGTTCACTCAACCTGCGTTACTTGTGATGATTGTATTGATGCTTATCGGTGCGGGTTCTACCTCAACCGGTGGTGGTATTAAGGTATCGACCTTTGCTGTGGCATTTATGGCAACATGGGCGTTCTTGCGTCAGAAGAAACACGTGGTGATCTTCAAACGCACTGTGAACTGGCAGACGGTAACTAAATCGTTGGCGATCATTGTGGTCAGTGGCGCTATCTTAACGACCGCGATGTTCTTACTGATGATCACTGAGAAAGCGGCCTTTGATAAGGTGATGTTTGAAACCATCTCTGCTTTTGCAACTGTAGGCTTGACTGCGGGTCTGACGGCAGAACTGTCTGAGCCGGGTAAATACATCATGATTGTGGTGATGATCATCGGACGTATCGGACCTTTGACGTTGGCGTATATGCTAGCGCGTCCTGAACCAACGTTGATCAAGTACCCAGAAGACAATGTCTTAACTGGCTAATAATAGATCTATTATCAGCAAACGATTACGCGAGTATGACGGTTAAACCGCTGCTCGCGTTTTTTATAAATACATCAGCAAAATGAGAATAATTTCGATTTATTTGCGATCGCAGTATTTCAATCTTTAACGATTTCTGTACTATCCCATAGTTCTTTCATATACAACTTGTTGTTTTTATTTGCGTATGGAATGCGTAATCGCGCATCGAACTCATGGAGCCGTAGTTTGAAGTTCAAGACTCTAGCACTCACCATGCTGGCCACTGTCATCTCTGGTCAAAGCATGGCAACCACACCCCCTTCTCCTGTTTGGCAACCCGTTACCCTCAGCGATGGAACATCCAGTGATATTATTTTACGCGGAACCGCTGCGTTTCACTGGCATGAAGACAAGCAAGGCAATGCCCTGATCAAAAAAGATGGACATTGGTTCTTTGCTGAGATTAAACGTGAATCCGATTCTCCAATTTTGGTTTCAACGGGTGTAGAGAAAACACAATCAACGTCAGCACCAGAAGCTTCACAGCTTCGTCCGAGTGTGTTGGTTAAGCCTGCTTTGTCTTCGTTGAGAACGATTGAGCCAAGAGCGCGTGCAAACCTGATGCGTCAACAAGCCCAAGGTTACCGAGCAATGAGCTCGTCAGGCGTGACAGAGCAACCTCTGTTGGTGGTTGAAGTCTCTTTCAATGACCAGAGAATGGTGCATGATTTTCAACAGCTTGTATTTGGCGAGAACCGCCAAAGTGTCGTGGATTTCTACGATAAAAACTCAAAAGGTCAGTACCGAGTTGTACCAGCAAACGAGAACTATGGTACGACAAATGATGGTGTGATTAGCGTTACTGTGAATCAAAACCACCCGGACTGTAACAGTAATAGTCGTGGTGACGAGTGTGACGTAAAAACCAACGCAGTTTTTGCCGAGGCATATCAAAAGCTCGATCAATACATCAACTTGGCGCAATACGACACGAACAACAGCGGCAGTGTTGATCCAACAGAGCTGTCAGTGATGTTTATTTTTGCAGGCGGTGATTTAGCCGCTAACCAAGTCGATCGTCCTTCTATTTGGCCGCATAAGTTTTCCCATGATGACGTGACGATTGATGGCACTGTCATCAGAGACTACTGCGTATTTGCCGATTTTCAGCTAACGCACCAATCGACACTGGGTGTGATAGTGCACGAGCTTGGCCACTTAATGCTGGGACTACCTGACTTGTATTCATACAGTGGCTCAGGCTCTATTGGCGAATGGGGTGTCATGGGCGGCGGTTCATGGGCAATGAAGCCTGGTGATAGCTACGCGGGTGATACGCCTGTAAACATGAGTGCTTGGAGCAAACATGCGGCTGGCTTTGTTGTCCCTCAGGTGGCTCACGGTAATGAACCTTTTTCATCGATTAAAAATGGCGAAGTGAAGCTGGTTTATCTCGACCCATATTTAAAAGAGCATGGCCCTCGAGTTTATCTTGAGAACCGAACTTATTCTGGTTACGACCGAGCGCTTGCTGGCGAAGGTGTGTTGGTTACATCTGTCAACATCATGAACCGCTTCAATGACACGGGCGAGATGCAGGTTCAGATCATGCAGGCAGATGGCTATGGTGAGCTAGAAAGCCGTTGGGGAACCAGTGAGAGTGGTGACTTGTATCCGAACGGAGGCATGTTCATTACAGACAGTACTAATCCGGGTTTTTATGACATTGCTGGTTTCAATACTGATGTAGCCATTTTGAACTTTGTCAGTAATGCCACCGATGCGGCTTTCTCATTAGAGATGCCAAGCGAGCCAAATAAATCGGCATGGAAGAACTCATTTTACCGTGGTTTTATCTACCCGGGCTCTGATGATGCATTAGCGATTACTGTCGACCTCGGCGCTGACTCAGAACTGGATGGTTTACAACTGTTTGCTTCAACTAATATTTGGAGCAACACGATGAGCTACAAAGTATGGCGTTTCCCTGCGCCTGCATTTGAAAATTACAGCTTGTCGTTACAAGAAAGCGACGCTCAGCTGCTGCAAGAGGGGACGTTCGATTCGTCTTCACGCATTATCTTTGAACAACCGAGTCAGTTAAGTGCGGGTAAACACCTTCTTCTCGTTGAAATTGAGGGTGGTATCTTCGAGACCAACTTCAACTTTGACAGTGAGTTAGCGACAGAGATTTCGCCTCTACCAACCATGTGGGCTGGCAGCAGCAGTGATATTTACTCTTCAGGCTTATCACGACAAGGGTTCTCTTTTGTTCCTTTCGCGGCACTGTTTGATGTCGATGCCAGCAGCATTGTTGAAGCAAAATCGGATGCGATTGAAACCGACAAGAACGTGGCTGCCGAGCTTAACCTGATGTCCAACGACTTTATCGCACCAGGCTATCAGTTTAGCGTTGAGTACACGCAAAAACCGACACATGGCACCATCAATGATGATCAATATGTGCCTAAAACTAACTTCGTAGGCAGTGATAGCTTCCAGTATCGTTTGGTGTCTTCGGATGGTTCTCTCTCGTCTCAACCTGTTACGGTTCAAGTTACGGTTAATGGACAAAACGACGCACCAACTGCAAGTGTGGAAGCTGACACGAGCAGCATGAGTACCAATGGCCAAGGAAGCCTGTCTGCGGCATCAAGCACTGACCCTGATGGTGATGCGCTTGAATACGCTTGGCAACAAATCGCAGGTACGGATGCGACGCTTTCTAACGCAAACACCGCAGAGGCGAGCTTTACGGTTGCACAGGGCACCAAAGCCGGTGAGGTTCTGACATTCCAAGTCACGGTCAAAGACCCAAGCGGCTTGTCTTCAACCGCCAATGTGGACGTCGAAGTGGTCAACACTGCTCCAATCACCACTCAAGATGTGACAAGTGTGGAGGAAGGTAAGAGCATCACCATTGATGTGTTATCGAATGATTATGACTTCAACAACGACTCTCTAACACTTCAGTCGGTAAACAATCCGTCTGGTGTGGGTACTGCCAGTGTGGTTAACGGCAAGGTTCTTTACCAAGCACCTGACGAGGGTGTGGCAAATGTACAACTGCAGTACACAGTGTCTGACGGCAATGGTGGCACCACGACAGGGTCAGTGAATGTCTCGGTGGTTGCTTCAGTTAACAGTGTGAGCTTCGAAAGCTCTGATAGCGGCGGTAGTGTCTCTTACTGGGCGCTCATGTTATTGGCATTGTTAGGTTGGCGTCGTCGCGCTTAAGCTTTAATTTCCAATACTGTTAAGCCACTCATTTGAGTGGCTTTTTCTTTGGCTTATTCAAACCTCAATAATTCACCCATTAATCTTTTTGTTATGAGATGAGTTTCACTTTTATTTTTGTACGCTTTGTGCTTTGAGGCGTAGTCTATGGCTAAATCATTTATAAAAAGTAAGGATATTTTTATGTCTGATAATTCGTTTTCTGTTGCTGCTATTTGCCAAGAGGCAGTGGGCATGGTCAGGGCAAACTTACTCGCGATTGTAATAGCGTGTATTCCTTTGATCGTGGTTCACACGATATTTATTACTCAATACCAAGGAGCCTTGGTTCAAGGATCGCAAGAACCTGACTTTTCGAACGTTGGTGCCGGCTTCTTTGTGACGACTTTTCTGCTGTATCCACTGGTCGCGGCAATGGCGGTCGTACGTATCCATCGTATCTACCTTGCACATGAGTACATGCATTCTGCTCTAGATGTGATGCGATTATCGATGCGCGAGCTGCGCTTTATTGGTTGGTGGATTTTGTTTGGTTTGTCGATGATGTTTACATTGGCGCTTCCTATATTCATCGTCACCTTTTTGTATGCGGCAGAAGGTGGAGAAGCGAGTGAGTTAACTTTCACTATCATTACCTTACTTGCCAGTATCCCAGGTCATTGGATCCTTTCGCGTTGGTCGTTAGTTTTGCCAGCGACGGCGCTAGATCGTGAACCTAGAAGCCTTGGCGACGCATGGAGACAGAGTAAGCCTTATAACAAGCAGATATTTGTCTTGATGGGGCTTATTCCTCTGATAGTTGGCGCTGTTAACCAGTTCATTTTTGCCGAGTTTAATCACACATTGGCATTTGTTGTGTCTGGTGTGATCTTCGGTATTTTTGGTGCTTACCAAATAGCACTTTTGTCTTTAAGCTACCGAACAATTCTGAACATTGAGCGTGCTAAATTTAAAGGTGTGCCTGACTCTCAAAGCGACGCTTATGAGTTTCGTGGTTAATTGAATCTCATACTTGCCCCATGATTACCGATGGTTCTTGGGGCATGCTTCCAACTTCTTTTTCTCTCCTAATAACCCAAACCTCTTCGTGAATCGTAAATACCCATGAATAATTCGTGGCTGAAGGTGACCGTACACACAGCTTATACTGTTGGTTAGGAAGTCGTTTATTAAGGAACCGCTATGTCCGTTTGGGAAGGTGTGAATTTTACCCATCGATTCAGTGAACTACCGTCGGCATTTTTTACCTATGTTACGCCGCAGCTTTTAGATAACACTCGCTGGGTGGTGTGGAATGGTGAGTTTGCGCAGCAATTTGGTTTACCAGCAACCGAAAACGAAGAGTTGCTGAATGTGTTTGCAGGACAAAAAGAATTTGCGCCATTTGCTCCTCTGGCAATGAAGTACGCGGGCCATCAATTTGGTGTGTACAACCCGGATTTGGGTGACGGCCGTGGCTTGCTGCTCGCTGAAATGCAGCACCAAGATGGCACTTGGTTCGACATTCACCTCAAAGGGGCCGGTCTTACACCTTATTCTCGAATGGGTGATGGTCGAGCGGTATTGCGTTCTACGATACGCGAATATCTGTGCAGTGAAGCCATGGCGGCGCTTGGCATTCCCACTACCAGAGCTTTGGGTATGATGGATAGTGATACACCCGTTTACCGCGAGAAGATGGAATACGGCGCACTACTGATTCGTGTTGCAGAAACCCACATCCGTTTTGGTCACTTCGAGCACTTTTTCTATACCAATCAACTTGCTGAGCAAAAGCTGCTGGCAGACAAAGTGATTGAATGGCATTTCCCTGAGTGCTCCCAAGCGGAAAAGCCATACGCAGCCATGTTCGAGTCTGTTGTGGAGAAAACCGCAGAGATGATTGCGTACTGGCAAGCATATGGTTTTGCCCATGGCGTAATGAATACCGATAACATGTCGATTCTAGGACAAACCTTTGATTACGGGCCGTTTGGCTTCCTCGATGACTACGATCCTAATTACATCTGCAACCATTCGGATTACCAAGGTCGTTACGCCTTTGAACAGCAACCGCGTATTGCACTGTGGAATCTCTCTGCTTTGGCGCACTCCTTGTCGCCTCTTGTACAGAGAGAAGATCTTGAGGCTGCACTCGGGAAATTTGAAGTGCGTCTGAGTCAAAAATTCAGTGAACTAATGCGTGCCAAACTTGGTCTTCATACCAAAGTGGACGAAGACGGCCGCTTGTTCGAAGCCATGTTTGAATTGTTGAACCAAAATAAAGCTGACTACACTCGCTTCTTCCGTGAGTTGTCTAACCTCGACGTGAAGTCGCCTCAAGCTGTGATTGATTTGTTTATTGATCGAGAAGCGGCAAGTGCATGGGTAGACTTATATCTCGCTCGCTGTGAATTAGAAGTGGACGCTCACGGTGAGCGCGTATCTGCACAAACTCGTTGTGAAAAGATGCGTCGAACGAATCCGAAATACATTCTACGTAACTACCTAGCTCAACTTGCCATTGATAAGGCAGAAGAAGGGGACTTCAGTGAAGTAAACCGACTGGCTGAGTTATTAAAGCGCCCATATGATGAACAGCCTGAATTTGATGATTATGCCAAGTTGCCTCCTGAGTGGGGCAAGAAGATGGAAATCAGCTGCTCTTCTTAATGTGTCATTTTCCACCCATCTCGTTGGTTCGTGTGGGTGGAATTGACCCCTTATCTTCCCCCATGATTTCTCATTGTTATTTAAGTGTCTGACTAATAAAGAATAATTGACTTGGTCTGCAACTTGCTCTTTGTTGAACATCCGTACCCATTACCCTCTACCGATTTAGGTGCTCATGGAAAGGATGGGATGTGATTCAACAAGGAGAATAATAATGTTTAAGCCTCTAACCCTATTGTCTGTTTCTGCTCTGGCTATCACTAGCTTTAACGCTGCCGCAAACTGTGACCCTGGTGAAACCGTGATCAAGTTCAGTCACGTAACCAACACAGATAAGCATCCAAAAGGCATTGCAGCTTCGTTACTGGAAAAGCGCGTGAACGAAGAGATGAATGGCAAAGTCTGTATGCAGGTTTTCCCTAACTCGACACTGTACGATGATAACAAGGTGCTTGAAGCGCTACTTAATGGTGATGTTCAACTCGCTGCCCCTTCTCTTTCAAAGTTTGAGAAATTCACCAAGAAGTACCGCATCTTTGACCTTCCTTTCCTATTCGAGGATGTGGCGGCTGTTGACCGTTTCCAAAACTCGGAATCGGGTGAAAAGCTGAAAAACGCAATGAAACGACGTGGTCTACAAGGTTTGGCTTTCTGGCATAACGGTATGAAGCAAATGTCTGCCAACAAGCCACTGATGGTGCCAAGCGATGCAGAAGGCTTGAAGTTCCGTGTACAAGCTTCAGACGTACTGGTGGCTCAGTTCGAACAGCTTGGTGCAAACCCACAAAAGATGTCTTTCAAAGAAGTATACGGTGGCCTTCAAACTAAGGTTATCGATGGCCAAGAAAATACGTGGTCGAACATTTACGGTAAGAAATTCTTCGAGGTACAAGATGGCATTACCGAAACCAACCACGGCATTCTGGACTACCTAGTGGTGACATCGAACGATTTCTGGAAAAACCTGCCAGACGATCAGCGTGAACAGCTAAATACCATCATTCAAGAAGTGACGGCTCAACGTAACGCTGAATCAACCAAAGTTAACCTAGCAAACAAGAACAACATCATCGAAGCAGGTGGTGTGGTACGTACCCTAACGCCAGAACAGCGCCAAGAGTGGGTAACTGCACTGCAACCTGTGTGGAAGAAGTTCGAGAAAGACATTGGTTCAGACCTTATCGATGCAGCACTCGCATCCAATCAATAATCCGCTCGCCCAAGCTCTTTGGGTGAACAAGTAAAAACACAAAGCACTACGATTGGCCCTCGTGTACTCATTCATGGGGAAGAGGGCCCTTTTCTCCCAATAATGACGTGATGTAATTATGGAACAGACTTTTTTTGCCAAGGCAGGGCGAATCACCGACGCCATTGAAGAGACGTTAATTGCGTTCTTTCTTGGCGCAATGACATTGCTGACGTTTGCCAATGTGATTTTTCGCTATGTCTTCAACGACAATATTCTTTGGGCGCTGGAACTGACGGTGTTCATGTTCGCATGGATGGTGTTGGTCGGCGCATCTTACGGTGTGAAGAAGCATTTTCACATCGGTGTCGATGTCATTATCAATATGGTGTCTGAGCCGAAACGAAAAATCCTCGCACTGCTCGCAGCCGCTGGTTGCCTAGCGTTTTCTATTCTGCTTTTAGTTGGTTCTTGGAACTATTGGTATCCGTTTGTCACCGAGCGAGCGTGGTATGAGACCGATGATATTCCGATGCCTGAGATGTTTCAGTTTCTCGCCGATTGGCTCAATGAAGGTGAGCGGTACGAGAAGCTGCCTCGCTTTATTCCTTATTTTGCTTTGCCCCTTGGTATGGCGCTACTCACTTTCCGTTTTGTGCAAATCACTTGGCAGATCGCAACAGGCAAACTGGATCGCTTGATTGCAGGCCATGAAGCAGAGGAAGAGTTAGAAGCGCTAAAAGAAGAACTCAGTGAAGTCGCAGATGCGATTCCGAATGGTTCTTCATCATCAGATCGCAAGGAGCAATAAATCATGGATATTTTGTTTTTATTCTTGATGGTGATTGGCTTCATGCTGATCGGTGTGCCAATTGCTGTCTCGCTGGGTCTTTCCAGTATTCTTTTCTTACTAATGCACTCGGATGCGTCTTTGGCTTCCGTTGCCCAAACACTGTTTAACGCGTTTGCTGGCCACTACACTTTGTTAGCGATTCCTTTCTTTATTTTGGCCTCAAGCTTTATGTCTACCGGCGGCGTTGCTAAGCGCATTATCCGCTTTGCAATTGCTATTGTCGGCTGGTTTCGCGGCGGCTTAGCCATGGCATCGGTCGTGGCATGTATGATGTTTGCTGCGCTATCGGGCTCGTCTCCTGCAACGGTAGTGGCGATTGGTAGCATCGTTATCGCTGGTATGATCAAGAATGGTTACTCGAAAGAGTTTGCGGCGGGTGTTATCTGTAATGCGGGTACGCTAGGCATTTTGATCCCACCTTCGATCGTGATGGTGGTGTATGCTGCCGCAACGGATGTGTCGGTTGGGCGTATGTTCCTCGGTGGTGTTATTCCAGGCTTGCTCGCGGGTGTGATGTTGATGATCGCGATTTATATTGCCGCGAGAATCAAGAACCTGCCAAAACAACCTTTTGTCGGTTGGAAAGAAACCTTCGATGCCGCTAAAGACGCAAGCTGGGGTTTATTGCTGGTGGTTATCATCCTTGGTGGTATCTACGGCGGTATCTTTACGCCAACAGAAGCTGCTGCGGTGGCGGCGGTGTACTCTTTCTTCATCGCCAACTTTGTCTACAAAGACATGGGGCCATTTGCCGACAAGCAGAATACCAAACCTGCATTGGTTAAGATCTTCCAAACGTTTGTTCATAAAGATACCAAGCATACGCTTTATGAAGCCGGCAAATTGACCATCATGTTGTTGTTCATCATTGCTAATGCCCTGATTCTTAAGCACGTGCTTACCGAAGAACGCATCCCGCAAATGATCACCGAATCTATGCTATCAGCGGGGCTTGGGCCGATTACCTTCTTAATTGTGGTTAACGTGTTGCTGCTGATTGGCGGCCAGTTCATGGAACCGTCTGGCTTGCTCATCATCGTCGCGCCATTGGTGTTCCCAATCGCGATTGCACTGGGTATTGACCCGATCCACCTTGGCATCATGATGGTGGTGAACATGGAGATAGGCATGATAACGCCACCGGTAGGGCTCAACTTATTTGTGACTGCTGGGGTAGCGAAGATGTCGATGATGAATGTGGTGAAAGCGGCACTGCCATGGGTGGCGGTGATGTTCCTCTTCCTCATTATCGTAACGTACGTGCCTTGGGTATCCACTTGGCTACCAACGACGTTGATGGGACCGGAAATCATCACCAAGTAGCGACATAGAAAGTAAACCTAATTCGCTGTTGATGAAAACCAAAAGAGGTGTGACTATTCACACCTCTTCGTCTATTGATTTGTAGGTAGGTCTGCGCGGGTCAGGCTTTACCCGACGCTCGTAACCATGCCACTTCTTTTTGTTCTTACGCCGGTCTTCTCCCGAACGCCTCTCTTCTTGATAATGCCCATCGATCATCACGGTATCGGTGATAACGGGGATTCTAATTTTCTCTGTCATATCCGTATGAACCATCAATCCGTTGTTACAAAAAGTATGATTCAAGTTGGATATAACGACAAACCGTAAACGGCGTTTTATTTATATAGATCCTTATCTATCTGATAGCGTTGCATTTTGTCGTACAGGGTTTTTCGAGGCACGTTCAATTGTTCCATGGTTTGTTTGATACTGCCGCTGTTCTCAAGTAATGCGCTTTCTATCGCGGCTTTTTCAAATTCTGCCACTTGTTCAGCAAGGCTAGATGAAGATGGTGAGGTCGAGGCGGTATCTCCCAATTGGATTAGTTTACCAAGTAGGACAAACCGTTCAGCCGCATTTCGTAGTTCGCGCACATTACCCGGCCAATCATGCGCCATTAATTGAGCCAAATCTTGTGAGGAGAGGCTAGGAGAGGTTTTGCCGTAACGAGATGCGGCAACCAATAAAAAGTGATGAAACAGCGCAGGAATGTCCTCTTTGCGCTGGCGCATTGGTGGTAGATCGAGCGTGACCACATTAAGGCGATAATAGAGATCCTGACGAAATGCGCCTTCCTCTGCGGCTTGTTTTAAGTCGACCTTAGTTGCGGCAATGACGCGAATATCCAACGGCAGCAATTTGTTGGAGCCGACACGCTCAATCACTCTTTCTTGAAGCACTCGTAGCAAACGGATTTGTGCCTGAATCGGCATTGATTCAATTTCATCCAAAAACAGTGTGCCGCCCTGAGCAAATTCAAACTTACCAATTCGGCGACTTTCTGCTCCAGTAAACGCACCTTTCTCGTGCCCGTACAACTCGCTCTCAATCAGGTTTTCCGGTACTGCGCCGCAGTTTACGGCGACAAAGTTATGGTTGCGACGAGCGCTTTGCTCATGCAATGAACGGGCAATCAGCTCTTTACCTGTGCCTGTTTCTCCAAACAGCAAGATATCCGCATCGGTATCGGCAATGTGAGTGATAGTTTCACGCAGCATTTGGATACTCGCGGTTTCGCCAATGATACGCGGACCAAGGGTTTTACTGGCTTTGAGTGACTGGCGCAGTTTTTCGTTTTCATTGGTGAGCTTTCGCTTCTCAATGGCCCGCTTAACGGTTTCCACTAGGTGCTCTGGCGCAAAAGGTTTCTCGATAAAATCGTAAGCGCCCTGATGGAGAGCTTGTACGGCCATGGAGATATCGCCGTGTCCGGTGATCATGATGACAGGGAGGTTTGAATCGCGCTGAGTGAGTGTGGTCAGCAAGTCCATGCCAGAAATTCCCGGTAAGCAGATGTCGGTGATCACGACGCCCGCTTCTTCGCCTTGCTGCATGGCAATTAAAGCCGATTCAGCATCCGGGAAAAACTTGGCATCAATATCCGCCAGTTCAAAGGTTTGTTCGATGGCGAGTCTGAGATCGGCTTCGTCGTCAATAAAAAACACCTGACACATGGTCTCATCCTTCTGGTTGTGCGGCGATTGGTGAAACAATAGGTAAGCAGAGTGAGAATCGAGCACCGCCTTGTTCTCGATTCTGAGCGCTTAATTTGCCGTTCATTCCGGCCAAGATTTGTTGTGAGATAGATAGCCCCAACCCCAAGCCGTTTTGTTTGTTGGTGAGGAAAGGTTCACACAGTTCTGAAAGGGTAAAATCGCCAAGTCCTGTGCCGTTGTCATCCACATGAATCCAGACGAGTTTGGCCTCGCTGTCTTGCTCTACGGATAGCACAACTTGTTTGTCGTCATGCTCCTTAAGCGCCTCTATCGCATTGGTGAGCAAGTTTACTAACACTTGTTCTAACTGGATGGTATTGATCTGCACCTCTACATCCTGCTCTAGCAAATTCGTATCCAAGGTTACGCGAGCTGATTTCAGTGCTGGCTTCATCAACTCTTTTACTGATGCGATAACCGGTAAAAGATGAGTGTGTACCAATTCATTGCCACTGGTTTTTTTCGCGAATGAGCGCAACTGCTGACTGATGTTCGCCATCCGGTCTGTAAGGGCAGAGATGCGAGTGAGGTTGTCCTCGACACGTTTGAACTTTTCCTTCTCTAGGAACAATTTACCGTTCTCTGCAAAACTGCGAATGGCTGCTAATGGGTTGTTGAGCTCATGGCTGATGCTGGCTGACATTTGCCCCAACACCGCCAGCTTCGCTGCTTGCACCAATTCATCTTGGGTTAGACGAAGGGTTTGTTCGGTTTCAATCCGTTGAGCAATCTCTGCTTGTAACTCGGCCGTTCGTGCCATCACTTGATATTCCAGCTTTTGATTGGCTTCTTGTTGAATCCGTTCCAGTTGAAGGTGACGCTGCTGGCGGTGATAGATAAGCTGACCAACCAAAAACAACACAGTGAAGACAAGCGTCAAGACGAGCAAATAGCCCATCGTTATCCAAACCACGGACTGCTTTGGAGACAATACTCGAATCGTGAGTTTGAGATCTTTCAAAGGAAGAGAAGAGATCACCAAGGTACCTTTGTTGTATGGGTAGCCTTGCTTCGCCTCTGTGTGGGTTAATTCCATGTCGCCGACAAAACCCAGAGATTCAATCGTGGTATCTAAATACTGGCGACTGGCCCAAACTTCAGCAGCTTTTGGCTCGTCGAGTGGTTGTAAGCTCTTGAATAGCCAATCACTACGGCTGCTCATAAAAATAATGCCGTTTGGGTCACTCGCAACAAAGATGCTTTTCGGCTGCTGCCAATTGTCTTCTATCTTGCTTAAATCCATTTTGACCACAACGACGCCTAAAACGCCTCCTGCATACACGAGAGGATAGGAATAGTAATAGCCTCGCTTTCCTGAGGTAGAACCCAGAGCATAGTATTCCGCTCGCTGACCAATAATCGCATGTTTGAAGTAAGGACGAAAAGCGAAGTTGCGGCCAATAAACGAGCGCTCTTTACGCCAGTTACTGGCTGCGATCGTTGTGCCCCATTTGTCGATCAAATAAGTGTCCGCTGCAGCAATAACATCATTGACTGACTCTAAGTACCGATTAGTGATTTCTAGCTGCGCGCTGTTGTTCGGATTGAGCAGCGCTTCAACCAAAGGTTCGTCTTTTGAAAGTAGGTGAGGGATGTGGGCGTACTTGTCTAACTTGTTTTGAATGTGGCTAGAAAAACGTTCCAATTGGGATTGGTGTTTATCGAGCAAGGACTGGTAACTGGCATTCCAAACCCAATGTCCGCCGGCGAACGCGCAAAGGAAATAGAAGGCGAAAAAAATCAGT
Source organism: Vibrio sp. B172a (assembly GCF_030248355.1). Taxonomy (NCBI): domain Bacteria; kingdom Pseudomonadati; phylum Pseudomonadota; class Gammaproteobacteria; order Vibrionales; family Vibrionaceae; genus Vibrio; species Vibrio sp. B172a. The sequence goes on from NZ_JAHGAC010000017.1 coordinate 99,555, forward strand.
AGAATACGGTTTCTTTGCGACATCCTTACGCTCCTTGCTACCTTCCCTTTTACCACATAAGAAAATGTTAATGGTTTGTAGGAATGAATAGGGATTTAGTTTCCAACTCTGTGGAGTAAAACAAGAGCAAGATCTCTTTTTAGGCTTTTCAATAAAAAAAGCTGTCGATTCTCTTGAAAAAGTCGCTATTGTCCCCATTCTAGATATGCTGGCAGCGTTGAAGCGGTATTCAAATCGCATTTTTCGCTATTTTTTGAGTCGGTATTCGAGAATTTAGCGCAGACAATGTCCACATAGTGGCTATTGGCTCGACAGGGTTGCGACAGATCGCTAGAATGTCGCGTCTAAAAATTCTGTCCTGAGGCTAATAGGAGATACCTTTGGTGATGACGCCGAAGATATCACTGATTAGTCCGGTGTTGAGATTCAGCATCGATACTCGATTTTAAATTAGGTGTTCGGACAGGACACTACACAAGGATGAAGCGTGAACTCAAAGAGTCTCGCTCATACGCTCGGGAAGACCGGGCCACTTTAGAGGTTTATATATAATGCAAGTTACTGTTGAAACGCTAGAAGGCCTAGAGCGCCGTCTAAACATTACTGTTCCAGCTGCAAACATCGAAGACGCTGTAACAGCTGAACTACGCAACATCGCTAAAAACCGTCGTTTCGATGGTTTCCGTAAGGGTAAAGTGCCTCTAAAAATGGTTGCTAAGATGTACGGCAAAGCAGTACGTCAAGACGTTCTTGGTGAAGTTATGCAACGTCACTTCATCGAAGCGATCGTAAAAGAGAAAATCAACCCAGCTGGCGCACCAACTTTCGCTCCAGTTGAAAACAACGAAGGCGCAGATCTAGTATTCACTGCAACTTTCGAAGTTTACCCAGAAGTTGAACTAAAAGGCCTAGAAAGCATCACTGTTGAAAAACCAACAACAGAAGTTAACGATGCAGACGTAGAAGAGATGATCGAAACTCTACGTAAGCAACAAGCTACTTGGGCAGAAGTTGAAGAAGCTGCAGAAGCTGGTAAGCGCGTAAGCATCGACTTCGTTGGTTCTATCGACGGTGAAGAGTTCGAAGGCGGTAAAGCTGAGAACTTCCCACTAGAAATGGGCGCTGGTCGCATGATCCCAGGTTTCGAAGACGGTATCGAAGGTAAAACTAAAGGTATGGAATTCGAAATCGACGTAAACTTCCCAGAAGATTACCACGCTGAAAACCTAAAAGGTAAAGCAGCTAAGTTCGCAATCAAAGTGAACAAAGTTGAAGCTCGTGAACTACCAGAACTAAACGACGAGTTCGTTTCTAAGTTCGGTGTTGCTGAAGGTGGCGTTGAAGCACTTAAAGCTGAAGTTCGTAAGAACATGGAGCGCGAACTTAAGCAAGCTGTTAAGAACCGCATCAAAGAGCAAGCTATCGACGGTCTAGTTGAGCAAAACGAAATCGACGTACCAGCTGCACTTATTGACCAAGAAATCCAAGTTCTTCGTCAACAAGCTTCTCAACGCTTCGGTGGCAACCCAGAAGCAGCTGCACAGCTTCCACGTGAACTGTTCGAAGAGCAAGCTAAACGTCGCGTTGTAGTTGGTCTTCTTCTAGGTGAAGTAATCAAGTCTGAAGAGCTAAAAGCTGACGACGAGAAAGTGAAAGCGCTAATCGAAGAGATGGCAACAGCTTACGAAGATCCATCAGAAGTTATTGCTTACTACGAGCAAAACGAGCAAATGATGAACAACATGCGTAACGTTGCTCTAGAAGAGCAAGCAATCGACGCGATCATCGCTAAAGCACAGGTTACTGAGAAAGAAGTAAGCTTCAACGAGCTACTTAACCAACAACCTGCTGCTTAATAAGCAATATCTTGCGTAGAAGGTTGACTTAACGTCGACTATTCTGCTAACAATGGTCCGTATGATACACATCATCCGGGCCATTTATTTTAGGGACATAAGAATATGAGCTACCAAGAAAAAAATGCAATGTCGCCAATTATTGACGCGCTAGTGCCAATGGTGGTTGAACAAACTTCCCGCGGCGAACGCTCTTACGACATTTACTCACGCTTGCTTAAAGAGCGCGTGATCTTTTTAACCGGTCAAGTGGAAGACCACATGGCAAACCTTGTCGTGGCTCAGCTACTTTTCCTAGAATCTGAAAATCCAGATAAAGATATTTTCCTATACATCAACTCGCCAGGCGGCAGCGTAACAGCAGGTATGTCTATTTACGACACCATGCAGTTCATCAAGCCAAATGTGAGCACAGTATGTATGGGTCAAGCTTGCTCAATGGGTGCGTTCCTGCTTGCAGGTGGTGCGCCGGGTAAGCGTTACGTTCTGCCTAACTCACGTGTGATGATCCACCAACCACTAGGTGGCTTCCAAGGTCAGGCTTCTGATATCCAAATCCATGCTCAGGAAATCCTGACTATCAAGCAGAAGCTAAACAACCTATTGGCAGAGCATACAGGCCAGCCTCTTGAAGTGATTGAACGCGATACTGATCGTGATAACTTCATGTCGGCAGATCAGGCTGTAGAATACGGTATTGTGGATGCAGTGTTGAGCCACCGCGGCGAGTAATTTAGCCAGCGCATTTTGGCTAAATTTGATATACACTCATTCATAAAGAGTAAAGGCTAAGAGGTTAGCGAATGACAGATAAAAGCAAAGAAAGCGGCAGCGGCAAATTGCTGTACTGCTCTTTCTGTGGCAAAAGTCAGCACGAAGTTCGCAAGCTAATCGCAGGTCCGTCAGTTTACATTTGCGACGAGTGTGTCGACTTATGTAACGATATCATTCGCGAAGAAATCAAGGATGTTCTCCCTAAGAAAGAATCTGAAGCGTTACCAACGCCAAAACAGATCCGTGAACACCTTGATGACTATGTGATCGGACAAGATTACGCGAAAAAAGTGCTCGCAGTTGCGGTATATAACCACTACAAGCGTTTACGCAATGGTGATACAACGAGCGAAGGTGTGGAGCTTGGTAAGAGTAACATCCTTCTAATTGGTCCAACGGGTAGTGGTAAAACTCTGCTTGCTGAGACGCTAGCTCGATTCTTGGATGTGCCATTTACAATGGCCGACGCTACCACACTAACCGAAGCTGGTTACGTAGGTGAAGACGTTGAAAACATCATCCAGAAGCTTCTGCAAAAATGTGATTACGATGTAGCGAAGGCTGAACGCGGCATTGTATACATTGACGAAATTGACAAGATTTCTCGTAAAGCTGAAAACCCATCTATTACGCGTGACGTATCTGGTGAAGGTGTTCAGCAGGCGCTACTAAAACTTATCGAAGGTACGGTTGCATCGGTTCCACCACAAGGTGGTCGTAAGCATCCACAGCAAGAATTCCTACAAGTGGACACGTCTAAGATCCTGTTCATCTGTGGTGGTGCATTTGCTGGCCTAGATAAAGTGATTGAACAGCGTGTAGCGACAGGCACAGGTATTGGTTTTGGCGCAGAAGTGCGCTCTAAGAACGAAACCAAAACAGTCGGTGAACTATTTACTCAGGTAGAGCCTGAAGACCTAGTGAAATACGGCCTGATCCCTGAGTTTATCGGTCGTCTACCAGTAACAACAACACTGACAGAGCTTGATGAAGAAGCGCTAATTCAGATCCTATGTGAACCGAAGAACGCACTGACCAAGCAATACGCAGCATTGTTCGAACTAGAAGACGCTGAACTTGAGTTCCGTGAAGACGCGCTACGTGCTATCGCTAAGAAAGCAATGGAGCGTAAAACGGGTGCTCGTGGTCTACGTTCAATCTTAGAAAGCGTTCTGCTAGAAACCATGTATGAACTGCCATCAGCGACGGACGTAAGTAAAGTCGTGATTGATGAATCAGTGATTAACGGTGAATCAGAACCATTGCTCATTTACAGCAACGCCGACAATCAGGCCGCTGGAGCAGAATAAATTCAGCCATGAATAGAAAGGAGGTAAGTAATTACCTCCTTTTTTTATTTCTCTTATTGAATCCAAATAATTAGACCCCATATACTGCCTTAAGTAATACGTTAAACGTGAAAGCGGAAGAGAGAATTATATGAACTTGGAACGTTCCGAGCGTATCGAGATCCCGGTATTACCTCTACGTGACGTAGTGGTCTACCCACACATGGTTATTCCATTGTTTGTTGGTCGTGAAAAATCGATTAGCTGTCTAGAAACAGCGATGGAAACAAACAAACAAGTTCTGCTTGTGGCACAAAAGCAAGCGGACACTGATGAGCCGACGGTTGACGACCTATTTGAAGTAGGTACGGTTGCAACCATCCTCCAACTTCTTAAGCTACCTGACGGCACGGTTAAAGTGCTGGTTGAAGGTCAGCAACGCGCGAAGATCAACCACTTTAAAGAAAGCGAATTCTTCCTTGCTGAGGCAGAGTTTGTGGTAACGCCTGAACTTGAAGAGCGTGAGCAAGAAGTGATTGTTCGCAGCGCTATCAACCAATTTGAAGGCTTCATCAAGCTAAACAAAAAGATCCCGCCAGAAGTGCTCACTTCGCTAAGCGGTATTGACGAAGCGGCGCGCCTAGCAGATACCATTGCAGCGCACATGCCTCTTAAGCTTGTAGACAAACAACAAGTACTTGAAATCATCGATGTAACTGAGCGTCTAGAGTTCCTAATGGGCCAGATGGAATCAGAGATCGACCTTCTTCAAGTTGAGAAACGCATCCGCGGTCGTGTTAAGAAGCAGATGGAAAAATCTCAGCGCGAGTACTACCTGAATGAGCAAATGAAAGCGATTCAGAAAGAACTTGGCGAGATGGAAGATGCTCCTGACGAATTCGAGACACTGAAGCAAAAGATTGAAGAATCTAAAATGCCTCAGGATGCGCGTGAAAAGACAGAACAAGAGCTGCAAAAGCTTAAGATGATGTCTCCAATGTCTGCAGAAGCGACAGTGGTACGCAGCTACATCGATTGGATGGTAAGCGTGCCTTGGAATAAGCGCTCTAAAGTGAAGAAGAACCTTGCGAAAGCAGAAGAAATTCTGAACGAAGACCACTACGGCCTAGAGCGCGTAAAAGAACGTATTCTTGAGTACTTAGCGGTACAAAACCGTATCAACAAACTGAAAGGTCCAATCCTTTGTCTTGTTGGTCCTCCTGGTGTTGGTAAAACATCGCTAGGTCGCTCTATTGCAGCGGCAACGGGTCGTAAGTACACGCGTATGGCACTGGGTGGTGTACGTGATGAAGCTGAAATCCGCGGTCACCGTCGTACATACATTGGTTCGCTACCAGGCAAACTTATTCAGAAGATGTCGAAAGTAGGCGTTAAAAACCCACTGTTCCTTCTGGACGAAATCGACAAGATGTCTTCAGACATGCGTGGCGATCCATCTTCAGCGCTGTTGGAGGTTCTAGACCCAGAACAAAACAACGCGTTTAACGACCATTACCTAGAGGTAGATTACGATCTATCTGACGTTATGTTCGTTGCGACGTCTAACTCGATGGATATTCCTGGTCCTCTACTAGACCGTATGGAAGTGATTCGTCTGTCTGGTTACACAGAAGATGAGAAACTAAACATCGCAAAACGTCACCTTGTTGATAAACAAGTTAAGCGTAATGGTCTGAAACCAAACGAAATTACCATCGAAGATTCTGCAATCATCGGTATCATTCGTTACTACACGCGTGAAGCGGGTGTACGTAGCCTAGAGCGTGAGATTTCTAAGATCTGTCGTAAAGCAGTGAAAAACATCCTACTGGATACGAGCTTGAAGTCAGTGACAGTTACGATGGAAAACCTAAAAGAATACTTAGGTGTTCAACGTCATGATTTCGGTAAAGCGGATGACAGCAACCGTATCGGTCAAGTAACTGGTCTAGCTTGGACACAAGTGGGCGGTGACCTTCTTACGATCGAAACGGAAGCTATGCCGGGTAAAGGTAAGCTAACGCAAACCGGTTCTCTTGGCGATGTTATGAAAGAGTCGATCCAAGCAGCAATGACGGTTGTTCGTTCACGTGCCGAGAAACTGGGTATCAACTCAGACTTCTACGAGAAACGTGATATCCACGTACACGTACCGGAAGGTGCTACACCAAAAGACGGCCCAAGTGCGGGTATCGCAATGTGTACAGCACTAGTTTCTAGCTTGACAGGTAACCCTGTAAAAGCAGAAGTGGGTATGACAGGTGAGATTACGCTACGTGGTGAAGTTCTACCTATCGGTGGTCTAAAAGAGAAGTTACTTGCGGCACACCGTGGTGGCATCAAAACTGTACTGATTCCGAAGGACAATGAGCGCGATTTGGAAGAGATTCCAGAAAATGTTATCGCGGATCTGCAGGTTATCCCAGTACAGTGGATCGACGAAGTTCTTAAAGTTGCACTAGAGCGAGACCCGACAGGCGTTGAGTTTGAGTCTCAAAAATAGTGATGTGCAGCAAAAATAAGTAAAACTTTACGCTGATAGGCCTAAAAAGGCTTGTCAGCGTTTTTTTTGGACGCTAAGTTAAGTTCGATAGCTTCCAGCCCTTGAAGAATAAGGGGTGGAGCATATTTTCTTAATTATGGAACGAACGTCATCACAAAAATAATCACAGATGACACAAAGGGGAAATCACAGTGAATAAAACTCAACTAGTAGAACAAATCGCAGAAAACGCAGACATCTCTAAAGCATCAGCTGGTCGCGCTCTAGACGCATTCATCGAAGCAGTAAGTGGTACGCTTCAGTCTGGTGATCAAGTTGCTCTTGTTGGCTTCGGTACGTTCAGCGTACGTACTCGTGCAGCACGCACAGGTCGTAACCCAAAAACTGGTGAAGAAATCCAAATCGCAGAAGCTAAAGTACCTTCTTTCAAAGCTGGTAAAGCTCTAAAAGACGCTTGTAACTAATTCTTTGTGTCACTGACACAAAGCTAGTTCTGCTGACGGCCATTGCATAATTTTTGCTCAAATAGTCAAATTTGAACAAAAATTTACAAACTAAGAGCCGAACTTTTTTAAATTATGCGCATCCTACTGATGCGCATTTCTTTTTCTGATATTATCGCGACATTACATTTTCTATTAGAAGCAGTCGGCTTCAATTGTGGAGAGCAGTTAAATTATGATGGATCGACTACGCGAAGGCGTGAACAGCATCGCGGTCAAAATTATCCTTGGACTTATCATCCTATCTTTCGTATTTGCAGGTGTAGGTAGCTACATCGTTGGTGGTAACAACAACTCAGCAGCGAAAGTAGGTAACACCGAGATTGCTCGTGGTGAGTTCGAGATGGCATACCAAAATGAGCGCAACCGCATGCAAGCTCAATTGGGTGATTACTTCTCTCAAATGCTGGCTGACCCTGCATACGTTGAATCTTTCCGCAAATCTGTTCTAGATCGCATGATCAACGACGTGCTGCTTGACCAACAAGCAGAAGCGCTTGGTCTACGCATTAGCGATGCACAAGTACGTAGCATGATTCTAGACATGCCTCAGTTCCAATCTAACGGTCAATTTGATCAAGACATTTACCAAGCGTCTCTGCGTCGTGCTGGTTTCTCTCCAGACTCATTTGCAGAGTACATGCGCCGTGAATTGGTTCGTGAGCAACTATTGAACGCACTTCAAACAAGTGAATTCACACTACCTGGCGAAGTTCAGGCAGAAGGTAAACTGTTCACTCAAACTCGTGACGTTCGCACAATTACTATCGATTTGAATGAGTTTGCTAAGAAAGTAGATTTGACTGATGAAGAAATTCAAGACTACTACAAAGCAAACCCAGACATGTTCACTCGTCCTGAGCAAGTTAAAGTTGCATACATTGAGCTTTCAGCTGAAGAGCTTAAGAAGCAAGTTCAAGTTTCTGACGAAGACGTTAAGAAATACTACGACGAGCACCTAGACAAGTATTCTACAGAAGAGCAACGTCGCGTAGCGCACATCCTTGTTGAGGGTGATGACGAAGCGAAAGCACAAGCGATTCTTGACGAGCTAAACGCAGGCGCTGACTTCGCAACAGTAGCGAAAGAAAAATCAGACGACTTTGGTAGCGCAGAAAACGGCGGCGACCTAGGTTGGATTGAGCGCGATGTAATGGACCCAGCATTCGAAGAAGCGGCATTTGCTCTTAAGAATCCAGGCGATATGACTGGTCTAGTGAAGTCTGACTTCGGTTACCACATCATCAAGCTTGAAGAGTTAAAAGGTGCGGTTGCTAAGCCTTACTCAGAAGTTGCGGCTGAAATCAAACAAGAGATGATTGACCAGAAAGCGGTTGATCAATTCTACGAACTACAAAACGAACTTGAAAAAGTGGCGTTTGAGTTCCCTGATTCTCTAGATGACGCATCTAAAGCTGTTGGTCAAAAAGTGAAGACAACAGACTTCATCTCTCAAGCTGATGCTCCAGAAGTGCTGAAGAACCAAGCGGTAATGCAAGCAATTCTAAGCCCTGAAGTGAAAGAAGACGGCCTAAACTCTGAAGCAATCGAAGTTGCACCAGAGCACATCATCGTTGTTCGCGTTGAAGATGCTCGTGATGAGACTGTACTTCCTCTAAACGAAGTGAAAGACCAAGTGGTTGCTGAGCTATCTCGCGTTAAAGGTGAGCAAGGCGCAATCGAACTAGGTACTAAAGTCGTTGCGGCTCTGAAAGAAGGCAACAAAGACATTCTTGCTGAAAACAACCTAGCGTTTGGTGAGCAAGAGTCTGTAGACCGTCGTTCTCCGCTAGCATCAACAGTATTTGCGATGGCGAAACCAGTTGATGGTAAGCCTGTTTACGGTCAATCTAAAGACCTAGAAGGTAACATCGTGGTTGTTGAGCTAGACGCGGTTCACGCAGAGCTAGACAGCGCTCTAGAAGAGCAAGTGGCGACACAAATGCAACGTGCGTCTTCTCAGCTAGACCTTTCTTCAGTAATCGCTGTACTGCGTGCAAACACTGACATTGAGTACTTTGTTGTGAGCAACTAAGCATTACTGATGTAATTTGCATGTTAACTAAAACGGGTCGCATTAGCGGCCCGTTTTATTTTTGTCTGAACCAACTTCTATGACAGCAATACTTTTCCTAGAGTGATCCTCGTTTTTGATAATTCGATTTAGGGGAGAACACTCAAATGAAATGGATGTTAACACTGTGTTTGCTGCTATTGGCGCCAACGAGTTGGGCGGAAGAAGGCAAGTCTGCAACGACAAAAGCGGCCAAGTATGACGGCATTGAAATTACTGTTAATGTGAATACGGCTACCGCGGAAGAAATTGCGACACTACTGAATGGTATTGGAACGAAAAAAGCGCAAGACATTGTTGAGTACCGAAATGAACATGGCCCATTTAAAACCGCAGCGGACTTAAGCAAAGTGAAAGGCATTGGTGAAGCGACGGTGAAAAAGAACCAAGATCGTATCTTACTTTGATTCACGCTTTGATTTGAAAAGCGAAGTTCTGTTTCCTATTACTGCTTTCCCGAACCAAAGCGTTTTTCTGGTTCGGGATTTTTTGTTTTATCGAGGTTTGTGCTCACTCAGATTGAAGCGTATTAACCGAATATACGACGATGCGTTAGTTTTTCTAACCAAGCCATGCCCATCCCCCCGATAGCACCAAATAGGTGAGCATCAACAGCGACACGAGCACCAATCATTGCGGCCGTGCTTGTTGAAGGGCCGTAGAACTGCTCCCAAGCGACTTTTGCAATTAAACCGCCTACCAGTACTAAACTGCTTCTTCTGCCGTCGAAAACCTCTGCCAGAGCCCAGAAACCAAACAATCCGTGTAGAACTCCAGACAATCCAACGTAAACCGACATTTTGGTGAATAAGTTCATTGCACCAACGAAGGTACATAGAACAAGAAAGACGATAGAGAAGTTACGCACCGAAGGGCGAAAGATGAATCCAATTACCCATAAGCCCGCTAAATTCATCCCTAGGTGAGCAAAGTTGGTATGCGTCAGATTTCCTGTTACGATTCGCCACCATTCGCCATGGCGTATATTGTAAGCGTGCCATTCGGTTAGGCTTGCCATTGGTTCGAATTGCAGTATTAAACAGATAACGCTGATGATGCTCAGCAATGTATAAAGGTTCACTCTATGTCTCGTTATTGTTCTCAGTGTGGAAAGTCGCGCAAAGCTTGTATTTGCCAATGGATTGTACCGCTAGCAAACGAGGTTGAACTTATCATCCTTCAGCATACGAGTGAAGAACATCGTCCTCTTGGTACGGCACGGATTCTCAATTTGAGCCTAAATCATTGTACTTGCCTGATTGGAGAAGACTTTTCTGACAACGCAGCGTTGAACACGTTGCTTGAGGACGACACCTACCAATATTTCATTCTTTACCCATCAGAACAATCGTTGTGCCTTTCAGAGTTGGCGACGGTTGGTGAGACGGCAGATAAGAAAATACGTTTGATTTTACTCGATGGTACTTGGAAGAAAGCCTACAAGATGTGGCAACTTTCGACCAACTTGCATGCTATCCCAACGGTTAAACTGCCAGAGGATCTGCAAGGGCATTACACCATTCGTAAGGCTCCTTCGAACAACAGCCTATCAACAGTGGAAGCCGGCTTTCATGCACTGAGCCTTATGGAGACTGGGAAAGATTTCACGCCTTTGCTAACGGCGTTTGAGAAGATGATTGAATTTCAAATCGCCCAGATGCCTCCGGGCGTATTTGAAAAGAACTATCTTAAAGACGAGTAACGAATCGATAGAGTACTTCTCTATAGGACAATTGAAGAGAACAACTGTCGATGCAGCTTTTGTGCGTGGCCATCGGTCATTGCTGAGATGTAATCTGCAATCACGCGCATCTTTGCGCTTTCGCAGCTTTCTTCTTGCCATAGTGAGCGAGTGTGCGGTGGCAGCAGACGCTCAGGATCAGCACTTAGGGCTTCAAACAAATCCATGATGATCTGCTGGCCTTTGTACTCTACGATCTGCACTTGATGCACTTGAATCACATATTGGCTCACGAAGTGTTTGAGTACTTCTAATGCTTTGGCCATGTGTGGCTCTAAACAGGCATTCCAAGCTAAGAGCGGGTTATTAAACGGCTCATCCACCACTTTGATTGAAATACTGGTCAACAGCGCATTCACCATGCCACCAATCGCATCTTTGCGTTGGTGATGTTTGCCGCTAAAGAGCATTTGCCCGATAGAACCAATATGCTCCTCGAACCACGGGTCACCACAATCCGCTAATTGACTGGCTGCGCCTTCTTGCCATTGCTGGCGAGTGACCATGCCAAGCACTATCGCATCTTCCAAATCATGCACGCCGTAAGCAATATCGTCCGCAAGTTCCATGATAGAGCAGTCGAGTGATTTAAAGCGGGTTTTACAGTGTTCTAGGTCTGACTCCGGACGACAGCGCATTTGACTCAACAGGGCTTTGTCATTGTCCGTCAGTGGTGCAATTACCCAATCAAACAAGTCTTTATCACAGTCATACAAGCCTTTTGCCGGGCTCCAGTCTTTGGCTTTCAGTTTGCGTTGATGCTCCACAGGATCGGGCATACACAGCGCTCTTGTTTGACTGAGCAGAGCAGGGTATTTAATCAAACCGAGTAAGACGCGGCGTGACAAGTTCATGCCAAAGTGTTCAGTGTAAGGCTCAAGCTTGGTGACAATGCGAAATGTTTGGGCATTGCCTTCAAAGCCGCCATGTTCACGCATCATGTAGTTCAGCGCGACTTCGCCACCATGACCATAGGGTGGATGACCGATATCGTGTGCCAAACAGAGCGAATCAATCAAACTGTCTGAAGGCAGCAAATCTCGGAATTCCGGTTGCTTCTTTTTCAGTTGAGCGACAATGCCCGTGCCCAGTTGTGCGGCTTCAAGGGAATGGGTCAAACGGGTACGGTGGAAATCTTCTAAGCTGTTGCCGTGGACTTGAGTTTTCGCTTGTAGGCGACGAAATGCCGCAGAGTGCAGTATACGAGCGCGATCTCGCTGGTAAGGACTACGATGATCGTCACGGCGGATTTTATGTTCATCATCATGGCGTTCTTGCCACAAGGCATCTAATTCAAACGACACTTTTCTCTCCATCAACTAACTGATTTCATCCAGCGATAATTCAAAACTTGGGGCAAAGGTATGAAGGAAGTATTCCATTTCTGGTGTTTTGCGTTCTTGCAGTGTGATGTCTAGGCGCTTTTTAGCCAAGGCAAACTCGTGGTTACCTGCGCTCAGTTCTTCGAGACATTTTAAGTACGCGCAGATGGAGTCGGCTTGCTTGACGATCAAGGCATCTTCTTCATGTGCAGAGTGTGAAAGCAGATACGGTGCAAAATCATCTTGGAATTCATCTGGCAGCATGGATAGTAGTTTCTGCTCGGCTGCGGCTTCTATCTTTTTATATTCTTTAGAAATTTCTGGGTTGTAATACTTAACTGGGGTTGGAAGGTCACCCGTTAATACTTCACTGGAGTCATGGTACATCGCAAGAATAGCAATGCGTTCGGGATTCAGTGTACCGCCAAACTTTTTGTTTTTGATTAGGGCAAGGGCATGAGCAACAAACGCGACTTGCAAGCTGTGTTCAGAAACGTTTTCTGGTGATACTGAGCGCATTAAGGGCCAGCGTTGGATTAGCTTCATTCGTGCCAAGTGGGCGAAAAAATGGCTTTCTTTCATTGCTGTCTCCAATTTTGATTCTGATACAAAAAAAGGAGCTCACTAGGAGCTCCTCTAAGCATATGAGAGATCAGCAGTAATTACTACTGGCTATACGTTGATAGGAAACGCTCAAAGCGGCCAATCGCGGTTTCAAGATCTTCTACGTGCGGCAGGGTAACGATACGGAAGTGATCCGGTTTCGGCCAGTTAAAGCCTGAGCCCTGTACCAGCAGTACTTTTTCTTGTTTCAAGAAATCCAGCACCATCTGCTGGTCATTCTTAATGTTGTACATCTTGGTGTCGATTTTCGGGAACAAGTACATAGCGCCTTTCGGCTTCACACAAGAAACCCCAGGGATCTGGTTGATCAGCTCGTAAGCTCGGTTACGTTGTTCAAGCAAACGACCACCCGGCAAGATCAGCTCATTAATACTTTGGTAGCCACCCAATGCGGTTTGAATCGCGTGTTGCATCGGTACGTTGGCACATAAACGCATTGACGAAAGCAGTTCAAGACCGTTTATGTAACCTTGCGCCAGATGTTTAGGGCCGGTTAGGAACATCCAGCCGCCACGGAAGCCACAAACACGGTATGCTTTTGACAGACCGTTGAAGGTCATCACTAGCACATCTTCTGTTAGTGTCGCGACTGAGGTGTGTGTTGCTCCGTCGTAAAGTACTTTGTCGTAGATTTCGTCAGCGAAGATGATCAGGTTGTGTTGACGAGCAATCTCGATAACTTCTAGTAGAAAATCACGACTGTATACGGCACCCGTTGGGTTGTTCGGGTTGATCAGAACAATACCACGCGTTTTCGGGGTGATTTTCTTCTTTATGTCTTCTAGATCAGGATACCAGTCTGCGCCTTCATCACAGATGTAATGCACAGGTTTACCACCAGACAGAGCAACAGATGCTGTCCACAGTGGGTAGTCTGGTGCCGGGATCAGCATTTCATCGCCGTTGTTTAGCAGCGCTTGCATTGCCATCACGATTAGCTCTGAAACGCCGTTACCTACGTATACATCTTCAACATCTAGTGAGCGGATGCCTTTACGTTGGTAATGTTGTACAACGGCTTTACGCGCAGAGTAGATGCCTTTGGAATCACAGTAGCCTTGAGAAGTTGGTAGATTGCGGATTACATCTACTAAAATCTCATCAGGGGCGTCAAAACCAAATGGGGCGGGGTTACCAATGTTTAGCTTTAGGATTTTATGCCCTTCTTCCTCCATGCGCTTAGCATGTTTGAGTACAGGACCCCTAATGTCGTAGCAGACATTGTCGAGTTTTGACGACATCCCGATATTTTGCATTGTATAATTCCTAAAAAATCGTTAATTTCTTTATTAAAGTACAATAATTTGTTTTTTATTAGAATAAAAATCTGTAAATTATCCGTTTAGTGGCTAACTTTTGTCCTGTTGGTATCACAGGATTTTGCAAAAGATCGCATACGACCTTGATTTGCTTTGGGTCTAAACTTAGAGTAGCCGTCAGTTATCCCTTATCCTCATAGACTTCGAGGTTGATTTGTCACAGTTCCATCAAGCCGTAAAGAGAATTATCGAGCGAGTTCAGCAAACGGAAGGCAATCAAACACGTTTAGTCGAGCCACTCAGCGAGAAACCCAATTTCGCGTTTATTGACTGGCTTGAAGCACAACCACTTTTTCCCAAGTTTTACTGGCAGTCCCGTGATACTCGTGAAGAAGTTGTTGCCCTAGGTCAGCTCCATTCATTTGTTGAGCCAGGACCTGCCTATACGATCCTTGGCGAAGGCCAACGCGTATGGGGTGGGCGTTCATTTGATGGTCAGCACGAGAAAAATCGCCGCTGCATGCCGTCTTTCTTCTTTCTACCGCAAATCGAGTTGATTCGCTTCGATCAGCAATGGTCGCTTGCAGTGAATATCTCAGAAGATAAAACCCGTACATTAGCAGGCTTGAAAAAGCTGGTTTGTGATGTGCCTATGCTTGCGCCAATTTCTTCTCATATTCGTTCTATTGATCATGCGCCAACAGAGCCTCAATGGAATGATTTGGTAGAGAAAGTACTGACAGGTATTGAGAACGACGATTTTAAAAAAGTCGTTTTAGCTCGCAAATCAACAGTTCGCTTAGATTCGACACTTTCTGCTGCGCAACTCCTGAAAGCGAGTTACCTAAATAACCACCACAGTTTCCATTTCCTACTGAGCTTAGACAGCAAGCACAGCTTCATGGGCTCTACCCCTGAGCGTCTGTATTCGCGTGTTGGGCATGAACTCCACACTGAAGCATTAGCAGGCACGATTGGTCGTGGTGACAATGCTACGCAAGATATGGAACTAGCGAACTGGTTATCTCAAGATTCAAAGAACCTGAACGAAAACCAGTATGTGGTGGATGACATTGTTGATCGCTTGTCGCCACATTCAGAGAGCGTGGAAGTAGAAAAAGAGCCTCGACTTGTTCGCCTGAGAAAAGTCCAACATCTTAAGCGTAATATTCATGCGGATCTGAAAGCAGGCATCAACGGTGTTCAATTGCTTTCAGCTTTACAGCCAACCGCCGCGGTAGCCGGTTTACCGCGTAAAGAGTCGATGCAATTTATTTTGGATAATGAGCCGTTTGCACGCGGCTGGTATGCAGGCTCTATGGGTTACATTAGCCATGAGCGTGCAGAGTTTTGTGTCGCAATCAGAAGTGCTTTGATCTTGGGCGATCAAGTCCAACTGTTTGCTGGCGCGGGTATTGTTCCAGGCTCTATTGCAGAACATGAATGGGCCGAGTTAGATAAAAAAATGTCGACGTTACTATCTCTTATTTCAGACCACCCACCGCTTGGGGTTGCATCATGAAGGCAGATCAAGCTGTATTGAATCGCATCTGGTCTGAAACCATCCTGACAGAATTGAACCGCTTTGGTGTGAACCACGTTTGTATCGCACCCGGTTCCCGCTCTACACCTTTAACGGTAGAGGCGGCAGATAACCCAAATTTTACTATCCACACGCACTTTGATGAGCGTGGATTAGGCTTTATGGCGCTCGGACTTGCTAAAGCAAGTAAACAGCCGGTCGCATTGATTGTGACTTCTGGCACTGCCGTGGCGAACTTATTGCCTGCTATTGCTGAAGCAAAGTTGACGGGTGAAAAGCTGGTGGTGCTAACGGCTGACCGCCCTGTTGAATTAGTAGGTTGCGGTGCAAACCAAGCTATTAATCAATTGGGTATTTTTTCAGGACATGTTTCTGAAAGTCTTAACCTGCCGAGCCCTACGCTATCAACTCCGTTGAATTGGTTACTTACTTCTGTTGATGAAGTGATGTTTACTCAGCGCCTAAGAGGTAGCGCGGTTCACATTAACTGTGCGTTCCCAGAACCTTTGTACTCCAATACAAAAAAGAGCACCTATCAGGACTACCTTGATACCGTTGCCGGTTGGCGAGATAGCAAGGTGACGTATTGCCAGCGTTTTAACCCGAAAACCAGCAGCGCAATTCCAAGCTGTGGGGATAACAAAGGAGTGGTGGTCATTGGTAGTTTGCCACTGGTTCAGGCGCAAGCTGCACAAGCGTTTGCAGAGCAAATGGGCTGGCCAGTGCTTGCTGATCCGCAAAGTGGTGTGAGCTCGGATTGGGCGCATTTTGATTTATGGTTGCAGAATCCGAAATTGGCAAGCCAACTGGATGGTTGTGACTTAATCGTGCAGTTTGGTAGTCGAATCATTTCTAAACGTTTTAATCACTGGTTAGAAAAACACGTAGCGCGCAATCAGCAAGGTGGTGACATTCAATATTGGTACGTATCGCCTCGATTAGAGCGAGATAACCAAAGTCACTTACCACAATGGCACTGGGCAGAGCAGCCAAGCTCATGGGTTGAACGTACGACGGAGTTTTCATCAGAACACGCTGGTTGGGCAAATGAACTTGCCGCGGACATCAAACAGGTCACGCAACACGCGAAAGGCTTGTTTGCATCTGACCCTAAGAGTGAGCTGAGCGAGATTGCGTTAGCGATTGATGTGGCTGAGCGTGCTCAAGGTGTGGATCTGTTTGTTGGCAACAGTCTGTTTGTTCGATTGATCGACATGTTCGGCAAGCTTGATAACACAGAGGTTTTCACTAACCGTGGTGCGTCTGGCATTGATGGCCTGTTTGCAACGGCAAGCGGGGTACAACGCGCGCGCCAAAACCCGATGTTAATGTTTATTGGCGATACTTCTGCCTTATATGGGCTGAACTCATTGGCACTGTTTACGCGCAACAAGTTGCCTTCGGTGTTGGTGATTACTAACAACGATGGTGGTGCGATTTTTGACTTACTGCCAGTACCGCAAGAGCATCGCGAGTCGTTCTATCAAATGCCTCATGGCTATGAATTTGAACATGCAGCGAAACAGTTTGGTTTACAGTATCGCAAACCGAACACGCTTGCTGAGTATCAATCTTTAGTCTCTGAGCATTTTGCTAGCGGCGAAGGGGCGTTAGTGGTTGAAGTTCAAACGCCATCGAACCAAGCGGTAGAACAGCTAAAATCCTTCAACAAGAATTTGCATGCTCTATTCTAAACGCTTCCCAGCAACGGAAAAGCACCAAAGTAGTACTTTGCCTACTCTGGTGTTTTTGCATGGTTTGCTTGGTAGCGGTGAAGATTGGCAATCGTGTATCAACGCGTTACCCGAGTATGAACGTGTTACGGTTGACCTCCCTGGTCATGGGCATAGCCAATCTATTTCTTGCAGCGATCTGAATGATTGCTGCAAATTACTTAATTCCGCACTATCTTTATTATTTCCTTCGCAACAACCGCTTATCCTGATTGGTTACTCAATGGGTGGACGCATTGCTATGCATGGTCTTGCTCACCAATGTTTTCCAGATCTCAATATTTATGGAAGCATTGTGGAAGGAGGAAACTTCGGGCTTCAAAGTGAGTCAGAGAGACAGGCACGATTCGAAAACGATTCGCGCTGGGCAAAGCGTTTCAAAACTGAGCCTCTTGCCTGTGTTTTGAACGATTGGTACCAACAGTTGGTCTTTTCTTCACTAAACCATGAGCAAAGACAAACATTGATTGCGAAACGAAGTGCTAATCTTGGTTCCGCGGTAGCGGACATGCTGATTGCAACGTCATTAGCGAAGCAATCTTATTTGCTACCAGCTCTGCAACAACAAGCGGTTCCACTGCATTATATCTGCGGCGAAAAAGACAAAAAATTTAGCCAACTGGCTGAGACAAGCGGGTTGGCGTATCGACAAATCGAAGGTGCTGGACATAACGTCCACCAAGAGCAACCACAGCGATTTGCGAGGCAAGTTAATCAAATAATTCATTCTCACTTTGAGTGAGAGCAACGAGAACAATGGGAATCACCATGGCTAAAACAGTAGGCATTTCTGAAGAAGAACTTTACGCTCCGGTTCAATGGAAAGATTGCAGCGAGAAATACGAGGACATTCATTACCACAAGT
The DNA here is from genome assembly GCF_030248355.1 of Vibrio sp. B172a. Lineage (NCBI taxonomy): Bacteria > Pseudomonadati > Pseudomonadota > Gammaproteobacteria > Vibrionales > Vibrionaceae > Vibrio > Vibrio sp. B172a. Next base: position 117,641 of record NZ_JAHGAC010000017.1, read on the forward strand.
CTGAAGATGGTATCGCGAAAATCACTATTGCACGTCCTCAAGTGCGTAACGCGTTTCGTCCTCAAACGGTAAAAGAGATGATTGATGCGTTGGCAGATGCACGCTACGACTCTGGTGTTGGCGTGATCATTCTGACAGGTCTAGGTGAAGACGCATTCTGTTCTGGCGGTGACCAGAAGATCCGCGGCGACTACGGCGGCTACAAAGACGACCAAGGTACGCACCACCTAAACGTACTGGACTTCCAACGTGATATTCGCACTTGTCCAAAACCAGTGATCGCATCGGTAGCCGGTTGGGCTGTGGGCGGTGGTCACGTACTGCACATGATGTGTGACCTAACGATTGCGGCTGACAACGCTCAATTTGGTCAAACAGGCCCTAAAGTGGGTTCATTTGACGGCGGTTGGGGCGCATCTTACATGGCTCGCATCGTCGGCCAAAAGAAAGCTCGCGAAATCTGGTTCCTATGTCGTTTCTACAATGCTCAAGAAGCAGTCGACATGGGCCTAGTAAACACAGTTGTACCACTAGCGGATCTAGAGAAAGAGACCGTTCGTTGGTGTCGTGAAGTTCTGCAACACAGCCCAATGGCACTGCGTTGCTTGAAAGCTGCATTGAACGCGGACTGTGATGGTCAAGCGGGTCTGCAAGAACTTGCGGGTAACGCGACTATGATGTTTTACATGACAGATGAAGGCCAAGAAGGTCGTAACGCATTCAACGAGAAACGTCGCCCAGACTTCGACAAGTTCCCTCGTAACCCATAATCCGTATAGAAGAGGAGCCTTTGTGCTCCTCTGTTTCGTTTTTCGTCCTGAGCGTCTCGCCCTCTGGGAGACTAACGAGTTTTCTCGTTAAAAAGCTCAGAATATACGGCATTACATAGGATTCGAATTATGCGTAAAGCGAAGATTTACCGTTACTGTCTACCAATGGACAGTGGCGTAATACTACGTGATAACAAGCTGACGGAACGTAAAGGTTATATCCTTGAATTAACGGACGGTGACAAGGTTGGTCGCGGTGAAGTTGCCCCTTTGGTTGGCTTCAGCCTAGAAGGCACTGAAGAAGCGGGCATTCAGCTGCAAGCACAAGCAGAGCGCTGGGTGGCAAACTTGTCTTTAGATTACAACCACATGTATCCATCGGTTGCATTTGGTCTGTCTATGGCCCAGTTGGAACTTGAAGGCGGTTTACCAGCACAAGGTAAGTACCAAGTCGCCCCACTGTGTAACGGTGATCCAGATGATCTGATCCCGAAACTGAACGAAATGGAAGGCGAAAAAGTCGCGAAAGTAAAAGTGGGTTTGTACGAACCTATTCGTGACGGCATGCTAGTGAACTTATTCCTCGAATCGATTCCACAGCTGACGCTTCGTCTTGATGCTAACCGTGCTTGGACGCCAGAAAAAGCCCAGCAGTTTGCTAAGTACATTGCACCATCACTACGCCAGCGTATTACCTTCTTGGAAGAGCCATGCCGCTCTCCGGGTGATAGCCTGTCTTTTGCAATCAATACGGGTATTGCAATCGCGTGGGATGAGACACTGCAAGATGCGGTTCGCCGTGAAGATTTCAGCTTAGAAGATCTTACTGGCGTGAAAACCATCATCATCAAGCCAACGCTGATCGGCTCAGTTGATTTCTGTATTAAGCTGATTGAAAAGGCGAAGACGTTAGGTATTAAAGCCGTAATCAGTTCAAGCATTGAATCAAGCCTTGGCCTGAACCAACTAGCTCGCTTAGCACAATGGCAACTACCTAATGAGATCCCAGGTTTGGATACCATTGGTTTATTCAAAGCGCAGCTAGATCAAGGTTGGCCGAAGTGTGAACTTCCCGTTCTTCCGCTATCTGAGCAGGAGTTAGTGTGGCATTCAGCATAGATACTATTGCGATTGCACCATGGAAATATTGGGCTCAAGTGAGCCCTTTTTCTATTGCGCTTGAGACGACAAAAGAACAAGTTAACTGGCAGCAATTGGCTGCTCGTGTCGACTTGTACGCTTGCTACCTTCAACATCTGGGTGTCGCGAGTGGAGATGTGGTGACGCTAGTCGGTAAGAACCAAGTTGAAACCCTGTGGTTTTATCTTGCTGCTCAGCAGATAGGCGCAATTGCTGCGTTGACCATGCCGCAGCCTTTTGAGGCACTTGCGGGTAAGTTAACGACGCTATATAAGCCAACTCAACAACGTTTTGTATGGTTTGCTGATGGTGTTGCCAGTGGCTACTCTGAACAGCAGTTATCGCAACTAGGTATCATCCAGCTTTCGACTCTGGATAGCAAATCGCAAAGTGACGTTAGCACTTCAAACGAAGGCTACGCACATGATGCTTTAGCGTCTATTGTGTTTACCTCTGGCTCAACAGGCACCCCTAAAGCGGTTGTTCATACGCATCGTCAGCACCTTTCTTCAGCTCAAGGTTTGTTGGCTGAGTTCCGATTCAACCATGAAGATAGCTGGCTGCTTTCCTTGCCGCTTTACCACGTGTCAGGCTTGGCGATTGTCTACCGTTGGTTGTTTGCAGGGGCAACGCTTAAGGTAGGAAACGGAAATCTTGCTGATGATATTCTTGGTGTCTCTCACGCTTCTTTAGTTGCGACCCAGCTTAAGCGTTTACTGGATGAACAAGTCGAATTGTCTCTCACGCATGTCTTACTTGGCGGCAGTCATGTTGCTCATGAGTTGGCACTGCGAGCAACACAGCAAGGCATTGAAACTTGGCTGGGTTATGGCATGACAGAAGCGGCCTCTACCGTAACGGCAAAGCAAATCGATAGCATCAGTAACGCGGGCCACCTATTGCAAAATCGCGATATCAAGCTGGTGGAAGAGCGTATTTATATCGGTGGGCAAACGCTAGCAGCAGGCTATTTCAAGCAAGGGGCTGTTACCTCACTTCTGAATGAAAATGGTTGGTTCGACAGTAAGGATCTCGGAGAGTGGCAAGGCGATGAACTCAAGATCATTGGTCGAGCGGATAACCAATTTATCTCTGGCGGTGAGAATGTTCACTGTGAAGAAATTGAAGCGGTACTGAACCAAATCGAGAGTATTTCGCAGAGTATTGTTGTGCCAATAGAAGATGCGGAATTTGGACACCGACCAATAGCTGTGATTCAAACAGAGTCGTTATTGGACAAAGCTCAATACGAACAACATCTGCAAACTAAGCTAGAAAAATTCAAATGGCCAATAGCGTATTACGCAATGCCTCAAACTCTGTTGGGTGGGGGAATCAAAATCTCGCGCAGAGCGGTGAAAGACTGGTTAAAAAATGAAGTGCAAAACGGTGACTAAGCGTTATTGCACTTCAGGGGGATGTGGTGATGGTGAGTCACCACAATTCTTTAGTTAGCGAGCGCGAGTTTCATCTGCTCAGCTACCTTATCTACTTTTCCTAGACCGATGATCACTTGTAAGCCGCCTTTACCAATCATCACTACGCCAGCAGCACCCAACTGTTTGAGCTTAGCTTCGTCTGCTAGGGATGAATCTTTTACGGTCAAGCGAAGTCGAGTAATACAGTTGTCCACTTCTAGGATGTTGTCTGCACCGCCAATTGCAGCGATGTAGTCTTTTGCTAGCTCGCCAATGTTCTCGGTGACTTCTTTTTCCATGTCCTCACCACGACCCGGCGTACGTAAGTTGAACTTGATGATCGCGAAGCGGAATACGCTGTAGTAAATCGCAAAGAAGACTAAGCCTTGTGGGATCAGCATATACCATTTGGTTGCCAGTGGGTTTTGGCTTGATAGCACGAAGTCAACAAAACCAGCCGAGAAACCAAAGCCCGCCATCCACTGCATGCTTGCTGCAATGTACATTGAGATACCAGTCAGCACCGCGTGAATCAGGTACAGCACTGGCGCTAGGAACATAAAGCTGAACTCTAGAGGCTCTGTAATACCAGTGAAGAAGGACGCCATTGCCGCAGCTAACATGATTGAGAACACTTTGGTTTTGTTTTGCTTATCAGCACAGTGATAAATCGCAAGAGCAGCGCCCGGCAGACCAAACATCATGATTGGGAAGAAACCGGCTTGGTACATACCCGTCTGGCCGACTACAGCTGTGCCGTTAGCAATAGATTGTGCGCCGCCTAAGAAGTTTGGAATGTCGTTGATGCCAACCACATCAAACCAGAAGACAGGGTAAAGCGCATGGTGCATACCGATTGTTAGCATTAGACGGTTAAAGAAACCAAATAAACCCGCGCCAACCGCACCCATGGATTCAAGTTTGGTTCCGAAAATAATTAATGCATCGTAAATCACAGGCCATACGTAAAGCAGTACAAACGCCAGCGCCATGCCTGCGATAGAGGTGAGAATAGGAACCAAGCGTTTGCCGCTAAAGAACGCCAGTGCTTTTGGTAGTTCGACACCTGAGTAACGGTTGTAGATTTCAGCGGAGATAATACCCACTAAGATACCGATGAACTGGTTGTTGATTTTGTTGAAGGCATCCGGCACTTCATCTGCAGCAACATCCATTAGCTGTGTGACGGCACCCGGTGCCAGTAACGTCGTCAGAACCATAAAGCAGATGAAGCCAGATAGTGCTGCTGAGCCGTTTTTGTCTTTGCTCAATCCGAAAGCGACACCAACGGCGAACAGTACCGCCATGTTGTCGATGATTGCGCCGCCTGATTTAATGAGAAATGCCGCTAAGACACTTTCAGAACCCCAGCCGACCGGATCGATCCAGTAGCCAATCCCCATCAAGATTGCCGCAGCAGGTAGGGTTGCTACGGGTACCATTAATGCCTTACCGACTTTTTGCATGTAGCCGAGTATATTCATATTTGCCCCTATAATTTTAATACCACCTAAAACATGATCTATGTTTGAAAGTGGCGTTTTTATTAAGTTTCTAAGGGCTATTTGAAACTTAATTATCGACGCAAACAAACGAATTCACTACTATCATGAATTAATATTTTTAATGCATGGTCGATCATGGCAAATCAACAGTTACTGCTTCGAAACCTTCATACCTTTAGCATCGCCGCGAAGCATCTCAGCTTTACACAGGCGGCAAAAGAGCTGCACTTGACTCAAGGCGCCGTGAGCCATCGCATTAAAGTGCTAGAACAGGAATTGGGTTTCTCTCTGTTTGTTCGAGGCACTCGAAAGCTTGAACTGACATCAGAAGGGCATCGATTTCAAAAAACGTTATCTACGTCACTCAGTACCATTTTTAATGAGATTGAAGAGATCAAGTCGACGGACTTGGTGGGTGAGCTCAACATTGCTGCGTCCCCTGGGTTTTTGAATGGGTGGTTGATGCCTCGCATTGCGGATTTCCAACGCCATTTCCCAGGTTTTAACCTCAACCTTTTCGCCCAAGAAAACCAACTTGATTTGGTGACCAATCAGATTGATGTAGCGATCTTTTACGATACAGATCATATGGTTGATGTGTATCGTCAGCGGTTGTTTGGCGAAAAATACATTCCGGTCTGTACACCTCAGTACATGAAGGAACTGAATATCTTAGAAGACGGCACTGAGTCTCTCAATCGCATCAACTTTATTCACGCACTTGGCTCTGATGTTTGGCAGCGTTGGATTGCTTACATGGGACTGGACGTAGATGTTTTTCAGCATTTTTACTGTGTGAGCCATCGTGATATGGCAGTGCTAGCAGCAAGAAATAACGTTGGCGTTGCGATGGGGCGATATCGATTCGTCAAAGATCTCTTAGACAAAGGCGAGCTGGTTAGTCCCTATCCGGTGATGGATACGCAGTTGGGGTACGATTTGATTTGTCCGTCAGGCTACGAACACCGACCTAAAGTGAAGACTTTTATCTCGTGGGTAGAAAGCCAACTTAGTTGATTTCGCAATGTATTAGTCGAAAAGGGAATTTCGCATCCTTATAACTCTGAATCATAATCATGCTCAAAGATTAAGGAATAAAGCATAAGGTTCAGGATGATCAAGTTAGTGTTAGCGGCAGCGGTGTTGCTACAAATTGGTGTGGCGATGAGTACGGAGGGTTTAACGCGCTCATTAGCTGAGTTAACTGCTTTTCTGGTCGCGATCGCATTAGTGTTGGTACACAAAAGCCAAAGCACACGAAAAGTCGAGCCAACCCAGCCTCAGAAAATCAATCAAGGTTTAGCTGAGAAGTAACCAGCCTAAAGACGTAGTAGAAATCAGCACCCACAATGTGACGCCAAACAACAATGGCTTAGCGCCTGCCGACTTCAGCTTCGATACTGAAATACTGCAACCAATCAAGAACAGACACACCACAAGTGCTTGCTTAGCAATAGCAAAGATGCCTTGATACACCACTTCAAATTGCGGGAAGAAGTCGCTGAATGCAATCGCAGCGCAGTACCAGAAAATGAAGTAAGGAATCACTAACTTACTCTTGCCTTCCTCTCCGTTACCGCGAGAAAAAATCACAGCACTCACTAGCGCGACAGGAATGATCCATAGCGCACGAGCAAGCTTTAATGTTGTTGCGGTCGTCAATGCTTCTTCACCGTAGGCAGATGCTGCACCCACAACGGAAGAGGTATCGTGAATTGCAATCGCAGCCCACGTTCCGAACGTATGCTGATCCAAGCCAATAGCGTGACCAATTACAGGGAAGATAAACAGCGCCAGTGAGTTCAGAACGAAAACCGTCGCTAGAGCGAGTCCAATTTGTTCGTCCTTTGCTTTAATCGCTGGAGCGACCGCAGCAATCGCGCTACCACCACAAATGGCGGTACCAGAAGCAATCAGATACGCCGTTGTGCGTTCGAGTTTTATTGCTTTGGCGATCATCATACCGATCACAAGCGTACCAAGAATGGTCGCGATGATCAGACCTATACCGTCAGAAGTGACCGCTAGTGCTTGGTCAAAGTGAATCCCAAAGCCCAAACCAATAATGGAATAAGAAAGCAGCTTCTTGGTAAATGAAGCAATAGGAAGCTCTGTCGGTACTAGGCTAAAACTCGCCAAAAGAAAACCGATCACAAGCGCGATAGGAGAGGACACAAAAGGGGTTAAACAAAACAGCAGTGCCAATCCAAAGGGGATATTCTTTGTATTCAAGGGTGTCGTTCGTTGTTATGAGTTAAAGCGTGGAGTATACAGTAACGCTTTTGATCAGAAAGTCTTAATGAATTGAACATGCGTTCAGTAAAACTAAACGTATGTTCAACATTCTCAAATTAACTGGTTTGAGTTTAGCGCCAGTCGCCACGCAGTGCTTTCACTTTTTCAAACATCACTTGTGACGTTGCTTGCTTTGGATCGACAGGCGTTCCAGCTTCGATTTCTAGTTTTGACCAGAAGCGAGTTGGTAACCCTTTACAAGCACGACCTTTTGCTCGGCTGAAATAGCTGCCCCACAAGCCTTTTAGGGCGATTGGAATCACTGGAACTGGGCTGCGACGAAGTATGATGTCGATACCGCGCATAAACTCGTTCATTTCACCATCTGATGTTAAACGCCCTTCTGGGAAGATGCACACTATGTGACCTTCACTCAGTGCTTTCTCGACATCATTGAAGGCACGACGAATAGACGTTCGATTACTTGCCGAAATAGGGATCACACCTGCTCGACGAAGGAAACGTCGCAAAGGAGGAAGGTTTGCGTAGTCTTCTTCCATCACAAATCGAATCAGGCGAGGGCAGACCGCACTTAACAGTAACGAGTCCATATAGCTGACATGGTTGCAGACGATCAACGCACCACCGTGTTCTGGAAGGTGGTGTAGGTTCTTATGTTTGACACGGTAAATGGTGTGAGTGACCACCCACATCGCAAAACGCACCACAAAGATAGGGATCTGCAGAAAGATGTATGCGGCAACTAAGAAATTCAGGATAGCCAAAAGAGCGAACAGTTGAGGAATGCTCATCTCAAGCACACTTAAACAAACAATGCCTAATACAGCGCTGCCTACCATGAACAGAGAGTTAAAGATGTTCAAGCCAGCAATCACTTGTGCACGTTCTGTTTCTTTCGCTCTGTGTTGCATTAAGGCGTAAAGAGGAACGATAAACAAACCACCCGAAATACCAATCATCAATAGATAGAAGAACAGTGGCCAGAAAGCGTCATAGCTGACGAATTCTGCGAATGTATGGAATCGAGGCAAGTCCGTTGGAATCGATGTCGCCATCAAGAAGCCGAAAATGGTTATCCCTAAAGCGCCAATCGGTACGATACCCACTTCAATGCGATGATTGGACAGCCAGTTACATGCCATAGAGCCGACCGCAATCCCCACAGAGAAGAGCGCTAACAGGAAGGAAACTGCGCTTTCGGTGCCATTTAAATACACCTTAGTGAAGTTCGGGAACTGAGTCAGGTATGCTGCGCCCAAGAACCAGAACCAACTGATTGCCATGATGCATTGGAAAACGATGCGGTCAGACTTGGCAATAGAAAGTGTGCGTTTGGTTTGCTTGTAAGGCTGCCATTTGAATTGAATGTTCGGTGCGCTTGCTGATGCAAATGGAATAAAACGACTCGACAAGTAACCAAGAACAGCAAAGATAACAACGCAGAAGGCAGCAAGATATTTCGCATTGTCGGCCGAAGCAATAAGCCCCGCGCCAAGCGTACCAACAAGAATTGCAATAAAAGTACCGGCTTCGACCAATGCGTTGCCAGGAACCAACTCTTTTTCATTGAGTTGTTGAGGAAGTAGAGCGTATTTGACGGGACCAAAGAATGCGGATTGCGTTCCCATCAAGAAAAGCAGCAAGAGCAACACGCCGTAGCTTTCGGTGATAAAGCCAATCGCCCCTAAAAGCATGATGCCGATTTCGAAAAGCTTTACCTTACGAATAAACCAAGACTTCTCGTATTTATCAGCCAATACGCCCGCAGACGCCGAGAATAAGAAGAATGGCAGAATAAATAAGCCAGCAGCCAAGTTAATAAACAGGTTGCTAGAGATCGGTAACGCGCTAGATCCTGCAAAGGCTACAAACAGCAGCAGTACGTTTTTGAATATGTTGTCGTTGAAAGCTCCGAAAAACTGGGTGACAAAATAGGGGAGGAACTTTCGCTGCCTAAGCAAAGACGACTGGCTGTCTGATGACATGAATAATCCTTTATTACCAGCTGATCAGATAGTTTGAAATCAGGTTATCAATAAGCTCTTTACCATCAATAGGTTCACTAGAGAAAAACTTATCATCAACGCTAAGAAGCGTGATTCCATGTACACCTGACCACAATACGCGACTCGCTTGCAGTACTTCAGATTCAGTACGATGCGGTGCGATTTGAGCAAGTAAGGATTCTAGCATGCCAGTCATACCGTCGATGCGTTTTGCGTGCCACTCTGGTAGCTCGGCACCATTCATGTTGTGCTCGAACACAAGTTGCCAGCGGTATGGGTGCTTTTGCGCGAAGTCGTGGTAGCAGTATGCCAGTTCAAAAAGTGATTGATGAGCATCCTTACTGTTTTTCGTCGCGGCTACGGCTTCTTGTTGCAACTCATCCAATGTCTGTGCAACGGCATGTAAAAGCAGTAGGTTGTAGTTACCAAAGATATTAACTAGCGTACTTGGCACGTAACCTATCATGTTAGCGATCTTGCGAAGGCTAAGGTCGTGGTAAGAGTTTTCGTCTAAAAAGTCTTTGACTGTGGAAAGAGTCAAGTTGACCAACTCTTCTCTGGTGTGATCGTTTCTGCGCGCCATAATTAAAAACTACTTATTGAACAACGTTCAATATGATAGTCAGCTACCGATTGACCGTCAATAACGCAAACAAGTCATAAACCTATTGCTTGGCAATATTCTGATACATGTCTTCTATTGTGGAATGTTTCATTGTTGAATCTGACGGAGTATGATGGTCACATCTCATATTTAGCGTGCTACTGATATTGGATGCTTGTTCATCTTGTTATTTGGCAGCATGATTAAGTACTTATCGTCAATTTTAAGGATAACGATGAAACGTTTATTTTCGATTGTCGCCCTACTGATGTTTACCGTTGCTGTAACGCCTATCGCGGAAGCGAAGAAGTTTGGTGGTGGTAAGTCGTTCGGTAAGAGCTATAAAACGGCTCCTGCTCCTAAACAGCAGCAACAAAACACAAACACCATTGGTAAAGAACAAGGTGCTAAATCTTCAAGCAAGAAAGGCTTGATGGGCGGCTTACTTGGTGGTCTTCTTGCTGGTGGTCTATTGGCAGCATTCTTTGGTGGTGCATTCGAAGGTATCCAGTTTATGGATATCCTGATCATTGGCTTGATTGCGTTTGTTATCTTCAAGCTGATGCGCGGCATGCTTGGTGCTAAGCAGGGCAGTATGAATCAGCATCGTCAGCAGCCAGCATTTGGTGGTAACGCTTCTAAGTTCGAGCAACCAAACATGCAGAACTTTGAACAGCAGCCTAACAACACAAATGCAGGTGGTTTTGGTGGTTTCGGTGCACAGACTGATATCCCACATAACTACCCACCGGGTTTTGACCAAGCGGCATTCATCAACGGCTCTCGTGAGCACTACCGAATCCTGCAAGGCGCGTGGAACCACAACCAACTTCATACAATTGAAGAGTACGTTTCACCAAGCCTATTCGAAGACTTGAAAGCAGAACGTGCGAAACTAGATGGCGAGCAACATACTGATGTGATGTACGTAGATGCGGAAATTGTTCGTGCTGACTACGATGCGAACAAAGCACAGCTTAGCTTGCAATTTAGCGGTCGTTACCGTGATGCAGAAGAAGGTATCGAAGAAGACATCGAAGATATCTGGCACTTAGAACGTGACCTAACGGTACCAAACGCACCTTGGTTGATTGTTGGTATTCAAGGTTAATCACCAACAGCGTTCAATTTAGTCTTAGTAAAATCCCGCTCTCGAGCGGGATTTTTTATGCCCTTAGATCAGAGAATCTAAACGTATCAAGCTAATGGTGAGTGATTGAAGTCGAACTAAATAGGGTAGGTATAGGGGAAACGATGAGCGGGACAGTAGGGAATAGTGAAGATAGAACTGACGGAGGTGATCAATGGCTTGATTCCATTGACCTAAATAAACCAACTGACACTTGGATTCCCTCTCAAGCAGATCTAGTTGAAAGCACCTAGGTGTCGTACTACTTAACGAAAGACCACTAAGAATCGCGCTGTGAGCGAGGCTAGATTTATCCAGATAGTTAGGTAAGTCATTGAAAAATGGTAGTTATAGAACGAAAAAAGCCAGCTCAATGAGCTGGCTTTTTCAATATGGTGGAGGGGGACGGATTCGAACCATCGAAGGCAGTGCCGGCAGATTTACAGTCTGCTCCCTTTGGCCACTCGGGAACCCCTCCAGGGTATTTTTATACTTAGATGTTAGTTTCCCAACCTAGCTTCCAAGTTGTTCTCATGTTCAAAGGAAAAACATAAGAAAGAATATGGTGGAGGGGGACGGATTCGAACCATCGAAGGCAGTGCCGGCAGATTTACAGTCTGCTCCCTTTGGCCACTCGGGAACCCCTCCAGGGTGTTTTATACTTGAATATTAGTTTCCCAACCTAGCTTCCAAGTTGTTCTCATGTTCAAAGGAAAAACATAAGAACAACTTGGAAGCTAGGTTGGGAAACTAACTTTTAAGTATAAAACACCCTGGAGGGGTTCCCGAGTGGCCAAAGGGAGCAGACTGTAAATCTGCCGGCACTGCCTTCGATGGTTCGAATCCG